>DATBKS010000200.1:0-10929 GCA_036555755.1 Thermoleophilaceae bacterium | reverse complement strand
AGTGCGCCGCGGCGGTCGCTGTTGCCGGACTGGATGACCTTGGGGCAGAGACCGGTGTAGCCCTGCAGCTTGGTCGCCGTCGGGAAGCGGCTGATGTCGCCGATCTCGGCCGCGATCGTGAATGCCAAGACCCAGCCGATCCCGGGCGCTGACATCAGCAAGGGGACATAAGGGTGGTTAGCTCCCGTCTGCCTGAGCCCTTTGGCGACCTCGGCGATCTGCAGGTCGAGCTCGTCGATCAGGTGCAGCGAAACGTCGACCGACTGGCGCCACGGCTCCGGCAAATCGAGCCGCCCCAAGAGGTCGCGGCCGGCGAGGCCGAACAGATCCGAGACAGGGCAGGGCTTGCCGAAATTGATCAACGTCGAGTGGATCCGCTGCTTCAACATCGAGCGGTGCTTGACCAGATGCAACCGGAACCTGGCCAGCTCCCGCTCGCGCCGAACACGCGGATCCGGCAGCCAGATCTCCGGCACCAAACACCGCTCGGAGAGAACGGCCAACACGCGCGCGTCGATCCGGTCGGTCTTGCACGCCAACGGCGCCAAGCCCTTCGCCTTCTGCGCATCGGCGATCAACACATCGAAGCCGAGCCGCTCGAGCGAGTCATGCACAAACCGCGCACCACTCATCGACTCGACGACACACCGCACCGACTCCCCCTGGCGGGCGATCCGCCGATGCAGATGACTCAGGCCGTCCTCGTCCGCCGGCGAGCTGAACTCATCGACCAGCTCGCCCCCATCCCGCAGGACACAAACATCGACGCGCTTGCGGCTGAGATCGAGACCAGCATGCAACATTGAACTGGGCCTCCTTCGGTGGCTCCTTGGTTGACGCTTGGGAGCGTGTCACCAAGGAGGCCCTCCTTCATCGCATTCCAAAGCGAACGCGCGGACGTTCGGGGTCGGACTACGCGTCTCGGCGTTGTTCGGTAAGGGGTCCACTGCCGCGGGTGGTCTTTCGACCAGTGGGGACGCTAAAGGCGTCCCGTACTTTCCTGGCGGCCATGAACAGGCAGGCGATTACGAGCACACAGCGAGCGCTACCGCCGGTGGGATCCACACCAACCAGGCGATCCCGATCAGGGGACCGAGTGCCACCACAGCGCCAGACCACGCAATCCCCGTTCTCGTGGCTGCTGCGCGCGTGGGGTTGTACTCCTTGCCGAAGTTGCGTGCCCACCAGCCCGATCGGTCAGTCGGCGGGGTCACAGATCCGCCTCCGCGGTGCGTTCACACGCGTAGCTTCTCCCGGACTACGCGCGGGAAAACGTTCGAGATATGCCGACGACTCGCCAGTTGCGCCTTCCATGCAAAGCGAAAGCGGATTGCCTCCCGGCAGCAGTAGCTTTGGGCCCATGACTCGTGACGATGTGGCGAATGAGGCGGTGCCTGTCGAAGCCAGGGATCCACGCGTCATCGCTCTGCTTGATGAGCTGACCTCCGAGCTGGCCCTCTCCGGCTACACCGCCGATCAGACCTTCGGCTACTCGATTGAGCAGCTGGAGCGGACTGACGTGCACCTGGTCGGCGTTGCTGTCGCGGATGAGCTGGTCGGCATTGGCGGTGTCGAACTGCAGGACAACGTCGGGGAGCTCAAACGATTCTTCGTCGCTCCCGCGCATCGCGGAACGGGGGTCGCCGACGCGATCATTGCCGCCCTGATCGAGTTCGCCCTTGATCACGACGCGGAGGTTCTGCGGCTCGAGACCGGAGACAAGCAGGACGCGGCGATCGCCTTCTACCGCCGGCACGGCTTCACCGAGATCGCCCGCTTCGGCCCCTACGTCAACAGCGAGACGTCCTTCTGCATGGAGCGACGGCTCGAGCGGGCTTAGAGCTCGCGCCGTCCGCGCAGTGCCTTGCCGAGCGTGATCTCGTCGGCGTACTCGAGGTCCGCTCCGACGGGCAGCCCGCTCGCAAGTCGTGTGACCGCTACCGAGGGCGTCCGCGATCGCAGCTCCTCCGCGATGTAGAGCGCGGTGGCTTCGCCGGTGGTCGTCGAGTTGGTGGCCACCACGATCTCGCGCACTCCCCCGTTCCCGGCGTTCTCTACGCGGGTAAAGAGCTCGGCCAGCCGGATGTCCTCGGGATCGACGCCGTCGATCGGCGACAGCGCGCCGCCGAGCACGTGGTAGCGGCCGTGGAACTCGTTCGTGCGCTCGATCGGGATTACGTCGCTCGGCTCCTCGACAACGCAGATCACGGCGGGGTCGCGGCGCTCGTCCTCGCAGATGCGGCAGCGCGGCCCGACGGCGAGGTTGAAGCAGACCTCGCACTGCGTGACCGTCTCCTTGACCTCGCGGATGGCCTCGGCCAGGGCCAGGGCCTCGTCGTTGGGCACGCGCAGGATGTGGAACGCGAGCCGCTGCGCCGTGCGCTGCCCGATGCCGGGCAGGCGTGCGAGCTCGGTGATGAGGCGGTTGACCGGCGGAGAGAGCAACGGACAGCTGAATTTAGCGGCGGGGTCGGAGCGTGAACTCGAGCGTCACCGGCTCCGAGTCCTCGAAGCTCCCCTCCCACCTCCGCGCCTCCACCTGCAGGGCAACCTCGGCGTCCCGGAACGGCCAGGGGTCGAGCTCGCCGCCCTCGCTCAGCTCGAGCGTGACCGGGCTGTCGTGGGCGCCCGGCACGTCCTTCACCTCGACGGGCGCCCAGTCGAGGCAGAGCGCCAGCGAGATGTAGTCCCAGGCGAACACGAGCCTCTGGTTGCGGCGCACCTGCTCGGGATCCAACCCGACGGCGAGCTGCTCCTGGAACGCGCGCTGCTCTGCGAGGAACTGCTGCACGATGCGCTTGTCCTCAGGGTCGTCGGGCGGGAAGCGCTCGTATAGCGCGGTCCCGTGCATCGACACGAGCAGCGCGGCGTAGCGGCTCTGCGACACCATCTTGCGCGCCGCGGCCGACCAGAGCGCGATCTTCTCCGGAATCGGCAGCGAGATGAAGGTGTGCGGGCGGCCGGTGGCAGGATCGATCGTCGGATCTAGGTCCCACTCCGCCCAGCCCACGTCGTGCTGCTCGGCGCCTAGGCAGACCTCCTCCCACGGCTCGACCGCGCCGAACTGCTCGTTCCCCCACGCGCGCGCGAGTTGCCCGGACAGCCACGCGTGCGAGGCCTGCCCGATGGCCAGGTAGCCGCCGGCCTGGTCGGGCCGGACGAGCACGGCTTAGAGGCCCGGCAGGCCCAGGCCGCCGAGTCCGCCGAGCGCGTCGAGCCCGCCCATCGCACCGCCGAGGCGCGACTCTGCCAGCTCCTGCGAGGCGCGGATCGCCTCGTTCACGGCGGCGACGACCATGTCCTGGAGCAGCTCGACGTCCTCGGGGTCGACCGCGGCGGGGTCGATGCGGATCTCCTTGATCTCGAGCGCGCCGGTGATCCTCACGGTCACCATCCCGCCGCCCGCGCTCGCCTCGACCTCCTCGGTCTTGAGCTCTTCCTGCGCCTTCGCCATGTCGGCCTGCATCTTCTGGACCTGGCGCATCATCTGGTTCATGTTGGGCTGCTGGGGCATGGTCACGATTCCTCGGTGTCGAAGACCTCGGTTGCGCCGAATTCCTGCTTGAGGCGCTCGAGGAGCTGCTCCTCGTCCATGGAGGATGACGCTTCCGAGAAGCCTTCGTGTCCGCCCTCGCCGTCGCGCAGCTCGTAGACCAGCTCGAGCGAGTGGCCCGTGAGGTCGCGCAGTGCCTTCGCCAGCAGCGCGCGGTTGCTCTCGGCCTTCTTCTTGGAGAAGGCGGCGTTCTCGGCGAACGCGACCGTCAGGCGCTCGCCTTCGAGCTCGACCGGGCGGGCGTCGGCGAGCAGGGCACCCACCATGGCGTTCTCCTCGCGGACGGCTTCGACCGTCGCCGGCCAGAGCTGGCGCACGTGGTCGAGGTCGATGGGGAGCGCGCCCACCGGCACAGGCTCGGGTTCGGGCGCCGCCGCCGGCTCGCGCTCGGGCTCAGGTTCCGGTTCGGGCTCGGGCTCCGGCTCAACCGCCGCGGCCGCGGCAGCCCCGGCCATCGCGCGCGGCGCGTCGGACGGCGGCGCCGGGGCGGGCGGCGTCTCGGCTTGCTTCGGCGGCGCGGGCGCCTTTCCGCCTAGCGCCTGCTCCAGCCTCTCGATCCGCGCCATCAGTGCCTGCACAGACGCGTCCGCCTTCGGCTGCGCCGACTTGAGCAGGGCGATCTCGAGCTGGATGCGCGGATCCGATCCGTCCTTGACCGCGCTCAGCGCCGCGGCGAGCAGGTCGATCGCCCGCAGCACCTCGGCCTGCGGTATCCGCGACGCCTGCGACTGAAGCCGGTCCGTGTGCTCGGCCGTGACGGCGAACGAGTCCGGCACGTCGCCGAGCGTCTGCACCACGAACAGGTGCCGCAGGTGAGCGGCCAGCTCGCGCATGAACTGCGTGAGGTCGCGCCCCGAGGCGGACAGCTTCTCCACCGACATCAACGCGGCAGCGGCGTCGTGGTCGGCCAGCGCCTCGGCGGCGTCGAGCACCAGCTCGGCATCGGCCACGCCGAGCACCTCGAGCACGTCGTCGAGCTTCACGTCCTTGCCGCCATAGGTGACGAGCTGCTCGAGCGTGCCGAGCGCGTCGCGGAAGCTGCCGGTGGCAGAGCGGGCGATCATCGTGATGGCGGCGTCGGGAACCTCGATCCCCTCCTCGCCCGCCACCTTGGTGAGCACGCCCGCGATCTGCTGCAGCGACGGGCGGTGGAAGTCGAAGCGGTGGCAGCGGTCGACGATCGTGGCCGGCACCTTGTGCGCCTCCGTCGTCGCGAGGACGAACACCACGTGAGGCGGCGGCTCCTCCAAAGTCTTCAGGAACGCGTTCCAAGCGGCGGTGGAGAGCATGTGCGCCTCATCGAGGATGTAGACGCGGCGGCCACCCCCCATCGGCGCGAGCGCGACGTTCTCGCGCAGCTCGCGGATGTCGTCGACGCCGTTGTGGGAGGCGGCGTCCATCTCAACGACGTCGAGCGAGGTGCCGCGGGCGATGGCCACACAGGCCGGGTCCTCGGGCGAGAAGTCGATGCGCGGGCCGCCCTCGGAGTTCAGCGCACAGGCGAGCAGCTTGGCCATGCTCGTCTTGCCCGTGCCACGCGAGCCGACGAACAGGTACGCGTGATGCACCTTGTCGAGCTCGATCGCGTTCCGCAGCGTGCGGACGATGTGTTCCTGCCCCACCACGTCGTCGAACGTGCGGGGTCGGTGGCGGCGGTAGAGGGAGAGCATCCGGTGTCTGATCCTAGAGGCCGGATCAGATCGGTACCTTGCCCGCGATGGCGCGCCGGGCAGCCCTCCTCGACGCCCTCGCGTCCGGCCTGATCGGCCTGGCGCTGTTCGCCTTCTTCGGGCGGACGTTCCTCAACTACGACACCTTCTACGCGCTCGTCTGGGGCGGTGACCTGGCGCACGGGCGGACGCCCGATTACAAGGTCGCGGTGGCTCCCACGCCCCACCCGCTGGCGATCCTCGTGGGCATCCCGGCGTCGCTCTTCGGGGACGGCGGCCAGGCGGTGATGCTCGCGCTGGTGATCGCGGCGATGGGCGCGCTCGTGGTGGGCGTGTTCCGGCTCGGGGAGCGGCTTTTCGGCCGCTGGGTGGGCGTGCTCGCCGCGCTGATCGTGGCTACGCGGGTGCCGTATCTCAACTACGGGATCCGCGGCTACGTGGACCTCGTCGAGATCGCGCTCGTGGTCTGGGCGGCCGTGCTCGAGGCGCGCACGCCGAAGCGCGGCTGGCCGGTGCTCGTGCTACTCGGACTGGCGGGATTGCTCCGGCCCGAGGCGTGGCTCTACTCGTTCGCCTACTGGCTCTGGCTGGGACGGCTGCGTCTTGCGCCTCTGGCCGCCGCGGGGCCTCTCATCTGGGGATTGAGCGACCTCGCAATTTCCGGAGACTTCCTCTGGTCGCTGCACGGGACGCAGGACCTGGCGTCGGCGCTTGGGCGGGAGACGGGCCTCGCGAATGCCGTGAAGACGGCGCCCCGGCGGCTCGGGGAGATCGTGCGGCTGCCGGAGCTGATCGCGGCCGTGGTGGGCGTGGCGTTCGGGCTCGCGGCGTATCCGCCGCGGATGGCGCTGCCGGGAGCACTCGCCGTGCTCAACGCGCTGGCGTTCGCCGTGTTCGCGCTAGCGGGCCTGTCGTTGCTCGGGCGCTACCTGTTTCTCGCGGGCGTAATGCTGTGCCTGTTCGCGGCGGTCGGCTGCCTCGGCTGGGTGGGGCGGCGCAACGTGGCCTGGCAGATCACCGGCTCACTCGCCCTCAGCGTCATCGCCGTCTTCTTCGGCCTCCAGCAGGTCGACCGGCTCAGCGACCTCCGTACAGATATACGCGCGCGGGCGCAGGTGCAGTCGGACCTGCACGCGCTCGCGCTGCAGGCGTGCCGCCCGGTGTACGTGCCCGACCACAGGCTCGTCCCGCTGCTCGCGTACTGGCACGACCTTCGCCCGCAGCGAATCCTCGTCAAACCGCCGGCACCGGGGGCGCCCGGCGTGGTCGTCCTCCCCGCAAGCGCGCGCGTGCAGCGTCTTTCGATCCTCGATCCGCACGAGCCCCGCCCGCGGCGTCTGAGCGCGCCGAGCGGCTGGCAAAGGGTGGCGTCCAACCGCTCGTGGCTCGTCTATGAGAATGGACCGTGCACCCGCCTTCGAAGTTGGTCCCCGGGCGTGCCCGCCGACCGGTGACTACTGCCAGGCTTCCCCGTGGCGCATAGGCGGTACCGCTTAAGGCTGCTTCCTCCCGGATCTGACCTGGTTCACGGCCGTCCATCGCACGGGACCTGGCCATCAACGCCATCGACCGGCGTACTGGCCCCGAAGGCTCAACCCCTCTGGGTGGGAATTCAGCCTCGCTAGAGCGGATTGCGAGTGCAGGGCACCGCTAATTCCCCGCCTAGCACGGTCCGGGAGGAAGCCTAGCGCGCAGATCCGGGTACCCGAGAGGTCATGGCGACAGGAATCGGCCTCATCCTCATCGGGTTTGCGTTGTTCGCGCTGTCGCGTCCGTACATGGAGATGACCGCAGGCAGCGACCCGCCGACGCCAGTGCCCAAGCGCGAACCGTGGCTGCGGCGGGTGGCGCACGTCGGGAAGCGCAGCGGCGCGCATCTGCGACTCGGGTTCGGGCAGCTGCTCGGGCTAGCCGCGATCGCCTTCGGGATCGTGCTGTTGCTGCGCTGAGTGTTAGGCGCGTCTAGAAGGACCAGCCGCGCGCGAGGATCGCCTCGGCCAGTGCCTCGACGAGCCCCTCAGAGGGCTTCGGCATTGGGAAGCGCTGCACGATCGACTGGATCTCGGTTGGCTCGAGCCCGAAGTCGCGCGCTGCGCGCAGCATCGCGAGGTAGTGCCCTGCCGGGCTCGTCGCCGGTCCGTTTGGAATGTCCCGCTCCATCTGAGCGGTGTTGCCCACTGGGCTTCCGTTCTAATCCCGGCATATGCTGCGCTCCGTGTACGCGCGGAGGCGAGCGACCGCTGTCGGGGTCGTGCTGCTCGTGGGCGTCGCGGTGTGGCTGGCGCTGCGAGACGGCAACAGCAGCGAGTCGAAGACGACCCTGCCGAAGCTCACGCTCGCCCAGCTGGCGGGGCAGCGGGTGGTGGTGAGCTTCCGTGCGGCGGGCGCCGGGCGCATCCCGTCAGGGCTCGTGAAGCGGATCCGGGCCGGCACCGTGGGGGCGGTGATCCTGTTCAGCGAGAACGCGCACACCGTTGCGGGTGCGCGCCGGCTCACCCGCAAGCTCCAGGCGATCCCCCGCCCGGCCGGGCTGCGCGCGCCACTGCTCGTCATGGTCGACCAGGAGGGCGGCGCGATCCGCCGGCTCACCGACGCTCCGCCGCGCACCAACGCCGAGCAGATGGCCGCCACGCACGACGTCGATGTCATCCGCGCGCGCGGGAAGGCCACTGGACAGGCGCTGCGGCGGGCGGGCGTGAACGTCGACCTCGCACCGGTGTCCGACACGCCGCGCAAGGGCTCGGTGCTGCTGGCGGAGAAGCGCACCTTCGGCAAGGTGGCGGCTGACATCGGACCGGACGCGGCCGCGTTCGCATCGGGCCTCGTGGCGGGCGGAGCCGAGGCCACGGCCAAGCACTTTCCCGGCTTCGGCGCGGCGACGCTGAACAGCGACACGTCGTTCGTCCGGATCGGGCTGCCGGCGGCGATGCTGCGCAGCGTCGACGAGGCCCCGTTCCGCGATGTGGTGAAGTCGGGCGCCCGGCTCGTGATGCTGTCGAACGCGATCTACCCGGCGCTCGACCGCTCCGCGCCGGCCACGCTGTCGCGATCGATAGCCACCGGAGAGCTGCGCGGGCGCCTCGGCTTCACCGGCGTGAGCATCACCGACGATCTCCAGGCCGTCGCGCTCCGCTCGTTCGGCGGTCCCGGCCAGATCGCGGTGAGGGGCGCGCGAGCCGGCGACGACCTCCTCCTCTTCGGCCGCACGTACAAGGCGTCGGTGCAGGCGGCCTCCGCGCTCACCGCCGCGCTGAAGAGCGGCAAGGTCGGCATGGCGGAGGCGCGCGCAGCGGCCACGCGCGTGCTTGCGCTGCGCCGGAGCATCGCCAGTCCATTGCCGTAGTCTCTCCCCGACAGCGAAGGGAGATCCTCGGACGGTATGGCCGCAGCGGGCTTTGTCATCGGACGGGATGGACTCGGCGCGTTGATCGAAGCCCTGCGGGGCAGGGGCTTCACCGTCATCGGCCCGACGGTCCGCTCACAGGCGATCGTGTATGAGGAACTCCAGTCCGTCGCCGACCTGCCCGCCGGCTTGACCGACACGCAGGACGGGGGCAGCTACCGTCTGAGCGAGCGCGAGGACGGCGCGCTGTTCGCCTTCAACGCGGGCCCGAACTCGTGGAAGAGCCACCTGTTCCCGCCCACGCTGACGCTCTGGAAGGGGCGCCGCGGCGAGGACGGAGGACTCGAGCTCGAGGAGCAGGCCCCGCCGCCCCGCTACGCCTTCATCGGCGTGCGCTCCTGCGATCTCCACGCGATCGCGATCCAGGATCGCGTGTTCATTGGCGACCGCTATGTGGACCACGACTACGAGGCGCGCCGGCGCGACGCGTTCATCGTCGTCGTCAACTGCGGCAAGGCCGGCGGCACGTGCTTCTGCGTGTCGATGGGCACTGGCCCGAAGGCCGACTCCGGCTTCGACCTTGCCCTCACCGAGCTGTTCGAGGACGGCGAGCACCGCTTCCTCGTCGAGGTCGGGAGCCCGCGCGGCCAGGAGGTCCTCGACGAGCTGCCACACCGCCCCGCCGGAGCCGCGGACGAGGAAGCCGCCCAGGCCGTGATCGAGCAGACCGCGGCTTCGATGGGACGCACGCTCGACACCGACGACATCAAGGGTCTGCTCTACGCCAACCTCGAGCACCCGCGCTGGGACGAGGTGTCGGAGCGCTGCCTCACCTGCGGCAACTGCACGATGGTCTGTCCCACCTGCTTCTGCAGCACCGTGGAGGACGTGACCGATCTCGCGGGCGGCGAGGCCGAGCGCACGCGCCTCTGGGATTCGTGCTTCACCCTCGACCACTCGTACATCCACGGCGGCAACGTGCGCGAGACGGGCCGCTCCCGCTACCGGCAGTGGATGACTCACAAGCTCGCCTCCTGGATCGATCAGTTCGGCAGCTCCGGGTGCGTCGGCTGCGGGCGCTGCATCACCTGGTGCCCGGTGGCGATCGACATCACCGAGGAGGCCGCCGCGATCCGGGCCACGGACCTGCGCGACCTCGCCACCGCAAACGGAGGACCGGATGCAGACGATTGACGAGCTGCTGGGCGAGGTGCCGACGTTCCGGTCACTCGCGAAGGGGCACCGCGAGCTGATCGCCGGTTGCGGTCAGAACGCCGTCTTCGAGGACGGCGCCTACCTGATGCGGGAGGGCGAGCCGGCGGACGCCTTCTACGTGATCAGGCACGCGGCTGTGGCGCTCGAGACGTTCGTGCCCCAGCGCGGGCCGGTGACTCTCGAGACGCTGCACGAGGGAGACCTGCTCGGCTGGTCCTGGCTCATTGAGCCGTATCGCACCGCGTTCGACGCGCGTGCGGTCGGCACGGTGCACGCGATTCAGTTTGACGGCGCCTGCCTGCGCGGCAAGTTCGACGGCGACCCCGCGCTCGGCTACGACCTCCTCAAGCTGTTCGCCGCCGTGATCGTCGAGCGGCTGCAGAACACGCGCCTCCAGCTCCTGAACGTGTATGACAAGGCTCCCGGCAGCTGACGCGGCGAGCCCGAGCCTCATGCTGCCGGTTTCCTACCGGGTGGCGGACAAGCGACAGGAGACCTATGACACCTGGACGCTCACGCTCGAACCGGAGGGCGACGGAGTGGAGCACTTCTCGCCAGGCCAGTTCGCGATGCTCTATGCCTTCGGCACCGGCGAGGTGCCCATCTCGATCAGCGCGGACCTCACCGCCCCGGGGCCGCTCGTGCACACGCTGCGTGCCGTTGGCGCCGTGACGAACTCGATCTGCGGCCTCGAGGAGGGCGACTGGGTAGGCGTTCGCGGGCCGTTCGGCAGCGCGTGGCCGATCGCCGAGTCCGAGGGGCGTGACATCGTGATCATGGCCGGGGGTATCGGCCTTGCGCCGCTGCGCCCCGCGATCTACCACGTGCTCGCCAACCGCGAGCGCTACGGGCGCTTATCGATCATGTACGGCGGCCGCTCGCCCGTCGACCTGCTGTACGTCGAGGAGCTCGAGCGCTGGCGCGGGCACTTCGACGTCGACCTCGACGTGACCGTGGACACCGCCGGGCCAGACTGGCGCGGCCGGGTGGGCGTGGTGACGACGCTGGTGCCGCGCGCGAGCTTCGATCCGGCCGCCACCAGCGCCTTCATCTGCGGCCCCGAGGTGATGATGCGCTTCGCCGCCGCGGCGCTGCGCGACGCCGGCCTCCCGAACGACTCGATCCACGTGTCGCTCGAACGCAGCATG
>DATBKS010000199.1:0-4856 GCA_036555755.1 Thermoleophilaceae bacterium | reverse complement strand
TAGCGTCGTGGTGGGTGCTCTCGCAGGCCTCGCGGGTGTGGCTGCACCGGGCTCAGACGCCCAGTCCGTGGTCGGTCCGTGCGCGCCCGGGACGGCCACCTCGGCCACGATCGGCATCGAGGACTACGAGGGAGGCAAGGGCGGTCAGTCGCTCGTAGGCTCGGCCACCGCCACCCACACGATCAGGGTCTCGGTGGATTTTGGGGACTCGACGGTGGTCGACGACGAGTCGGTCAAGCTCTCCGTGCCGCCGCCCGCGACGATCGACACGGACAGCATCCTCCACACCGACACCCCGGGGCCGCTGCCGATCACCGTGACCTGGCTCCAGCGCCTCCCCGACAGCATCGACGAGTGCTCGGCCAGCGCCAGCACCACCATCCAGGTCCAGGCACCCGTGCCGCTGCGCCTCTCAAAGCGCCCCAAGCGACTTATTACCAAGTACTCCGGCGGCTTCAGCTCGGCCACGGTTATCGGTCCCCACGCGGATCGCCGACCGCTCGAGGTGCGCTTGCGCAGCTGGAGGCGCGCCAAGCTGCCCGGCCCACAGGTGCCGTTCAAGAGCACCACGGTCGGATTGCGCAGTTCCGACAAGGGCTTTGACCGGCCGGCCCACGGGCTGCGCACCCCGCGCTACTCGGTGCTCGCCTATTTCATTCCGCGCGACCGGCAGGTCTTCATCATCGACGCCCGGTCCAAGGTCGGCTCGCTGAAGGAAAAGCCCGTGGGCTTCGAGATCGTCGTGCTGCAGGCCGGCCGCCAGCTCGCCCGCGTCCGCGGGGCCGGGAAATGCGGCGTCTTCGGCTGCACCCTCAGGGTCATCAAGGTCCAGCGCTGACGGCTGCCTAGCCTTCAGCGTGTGCCCACCGTTCCGGCAACCAGCCCCGACCTGCCACAGGAGACCCAGCCGCGGCGGCTCGTGCGCCGCGGTCTGCAGACACTCGCCCTGATCGGCGTGCTGGTGGCGGTGGTCTTGCTGGCCCCGGGGCTCGGCGAGGCGCGCAACCACCTGCGCGATGCGAGCCCCGGCTGGCTCTTCGTCGCCGTCGCGCTCGAGGCGCTCTCCTGCTGGTCGTACGTCATCGCCTTCCGGCCGGTGTTCTGCCGCGACATGTCTTGGCGCAGCGCGTCCGAGATCTCCTGGGCCGAGCTCGGAGTCGGCTCGATCGTGCCCGCCAGCGGCGCGGGCGGGCTCGCCTTCGGCGCCTGGATCCTCAACCGCGGCGGCATGCCCGGCGACCAGATCGCCCGTCGCTCGGTGGCGTTCTTCCTGCTGAAGAGCGGCGTGAACTTCGTCGCGGTGTTCGTGGTCGGGATGCTGTTCGCGGTCGGCGTCCTCGGCCCGGATCAGCCGCTGTGGAGAACGGCGCTGCCCGCGATCCTCGCCCTGGCGGTGATCGTCGCGGTGCTGGCGATTGGCCACCTCGACGAGCCGCCGCCCGCGCCGAAGAGCGCGGAGCGAGCCACGCGCTGGTGGAACGGAATCCGCCGCGCCCTCGTGGGCGGCGTAAGCGAGGCCACGGCGCTCTTGCGGGCGGGCGACGTCGGCGTGATCGTGGGGACCTTCGGCTACTGGGCCTTCGACAACGCCGTCCTCTGGGCGACCTACCACGCCGTCGGCGCGAGCCCGCCCGTGTCGATCATCTTGATCGGCTACCTCATCGGCCAGCTCGGCGGCGCGTTGCCGATCCCGGGCGGCATCGGCGGCATCGACCTCGGCCTGGTGGGCACCCTGATCGTGTACGGCGCGCCCGCGCAGGCCACCGTGGCCGCCGTGCTCGCTTACCGGCTGATCCTCTTCTGGCTGCCGCTGCTCGGCGGTGGCGTGGCCTTCTGGTCACTCCGTCGCTGGCTCGACCACCCCAAGCGGCCCGACCTCTGCATACCGCGCGCGCCCGCGTAGGCGCCGCGCGTTGACCACCACCACCGCTGCGATGACGAGCGCGCCGCCCGCGAGCTGGATCGCGCCCAGCGTCTCCCCGAAGACGAGGAAGGCGAGCGCCACGGTCGTCACCGGTTCGACTGTGGAGAGGATCGATGCGGTGGTGGGGCCAACGCGTTTGAGCCCGGCGAAGAAGAGGGAGATCGCGCCGACCGTCGACACGAGCGCGAGGCAGGCGAGCCAGCCCCAGCCGCCGAGCGTGACCTGGCCGGGACGCAGCTGGCCGATCAGCGTGGAGCCGATGGTCAGAGAGATCGCCGCACCAGTGCACACGAGCGGGGAGAGGAGGGCGGGCCGCACCCGCCTTACCACGCGCTCGCTGACGAGGATGTAGGTGGAGTAGACGACGGCGGCCCCGATGCCGAGCGCAGCGCCGAGGGGATCGAGCGTCCCCGTCCCGGCGCCGGCCAGGACCAGCACGAGGCCGCCGAGGGCGAGGCCGAGTGCCATCAGCCTGCGGCTGTCGAGCCGCTCACGGCCGAGCGCCACGGCGGCGGCCGCCACCATCGCGGGGAAGGTGTAGAGGAGGAGCGACAGGAGCGAGGCGTCGATGCGCTCCAGCGCGGCGAAGTAGCAGGCCGCCTGCGCCGCGTAGCCGCAGGCGCCGAGCGCGAGTCCGAGCCCGAGGTCACGGCGGCTCAGCGCGCGCAGCTCTTTGGCGGCGCCGCTGGCGAGGATGAGACCCCAGAACATGATCGCGGCGAGCGTGAAGCGCACCACGAGCAGGGTCGCGACCGTCGTGCCCGCGCCGTAGGCCTCCTTGCCGAAGATCGCCATCGCTCCGAAGCCGACGCCGGAGGCGAGGCACATGATGGTTCCGGAGGAGGAGCGGCGCATGCGCCACATCGTGGCCGATCCAAGCATCAGAAACCATTCTGACTTCTGGTCCTCTTCCGGTAGTTTTCCTACATCATGCTCGACCTCCGCCGACTGCGACTGCTGCGCGAGCTGAACGAGCGCGGGACGATCGCCGCCGTGGCCGACGCGCTGCAGTTCACGCCGTCAGCCGTCTCGCAGCAGCTGGCGATCCTCGAGCGCGAGGCAGGCGTGCCGCTGCTCGAGCGCGCCGGGCGCGGAGTGCGCCTCACCGACCCGGCGCTCGCGCTCGTTGCGCATGCCGACGCTCTGCTCGAGCGCGCGGCCCTCGCCGAGGCGGACCTCGCCGCGGCCGCGGGCACCGTCACCGGCCGTGCGCGCATCGCGGCGTTCCAGTCGGTGGCGATGCGCCTCGTGATGCCCGCGATCGAGGCCCTGGCGCGCGCCGCGCCGCGGCTGCGCTGCGAGCTGATCGAGACGGAGCCCGAGGACGCCGTTCCGGCGCTCGCGCTCGGCGACCTCGACTTCATGCTCGGCGACGAGTGGCAGCACCAGCCGCGCCGGCTGCCCACGGAGCTCGAGCGGCACGAGCTGCTCGAGGATCCTGTCTACGTGCTGCTGCCGGCCCGCCACCCGGCCGCGCGCAAGTACCCCGAGGCGGTCCCGCTGAAGGTACTCGCCGGCGAGATCTGGACGAGCGGCCATCCCGGAATGGGCTGGGACGAGATGACCGTACGCGTGTGCCGCGAGCTCGGCGGCTTCGACCCGGACATCCGCCACCGCACCAACGACGCCAACCTCAGCCTCGCACTGGTCGCGCGCGGTATGTCGCTGGCGCTCCTGCCTGACCTCGCGCTTCCCCGGCGCCGCCCGCGCATCGCGCTGCGGCGCATCGCCGAGGCACCGATCAGCCGCTCGATCTTCGCGGTCACGCGCGCGGCGGACGCCGCGCGCCCGTCCACGCAGGCGCTGCTGGCCGCCGTGCGGGACGCAGTCGCGGCCCTCTAGGCGATGAGAAGAAGGACCCGGGCCGGTCTAAGCCAACATGGAAGCGACCGTGAGCAAAGCCGAACCCGTTGAGATCGAGGCCGCCGGCAAGACCGTCCGCATCTCGAGCCCCGACCGCGTCTACTTCTCCGCCCGTGGTGAGACCAAGCTCGACCTCGCCAACTACTACCTCAGCGTGGGCGACGGCATCGTGCGCGCGCTGCGCGAGCGGCCCTGCATGCTGCACCGCTTCCCGAGCGGCGTGGACGGCGACAAGGTGCACCAGAAGCGGGTGCCGAAGGGCGCTCCGCCGTGGCTCGAGACAGTGCGCGTGGACTTCCCGTCCGGCCGCCACGCCGACGAGCTGTGCGTGACCGACGTGGCACACGTGATCTGGGCGGTGCAGATGGCCACCGTCGAATTCCACCCGTGGAACTCCCGCCGCGCCGACACCGAGCGGCCCGACGAGTGGCGCATCGATCTCGACCCGATGCCGAAGGCCAAGATCGATGGCGTCCGCCGTGTTGCGCACGTGGCGCGTGAGGTGCTCGACGAGATCGGCGCCGTGGGCTGGCCGAAGACCTCGGGCGGGTCGGGCATGCACATCTACGTCCGCATCGAGCCGCGCTGGGGCTTCGACGACGTGCGCCGTGCCGCGCTCGCCTTCGCGCGCGAGGTGGAGCGCCGCTGCCCGGCCGACGCCACCACCACCTGGTGGCGCAAGGACCGCGACCCGAAGAAGGTCTTCGTGGACTACAACCAGAACGCTCGCGACCACACGATCGCAAGCGCCTACTCGGTGCGCGGCGTCCCAGAGGGCACCGTCTCGACGCCCATCGCCTGGGACGAGATCGACGACGCCGAGCCCCAGGACTTCACGATCGCCACGGTCCCCGCGCGGTTCGCCAAGCTGGGCGACCTGCACGCCGGTATCGACGACGCCGTGTTCTCGCTCGAGCCACTGCTCGAATGGGCGGAGCGGGACGAAGAGTCCAGCTAGGCGCCGAACCGCGGCACGAGCGCGCCGATGTTGGCCGAGTCGAGCGACGCTCGCTCTGCATCGCCCAGGAAGCCGAGGTCCGGCGCCGGATCGTCCGGCTCGTTGGGCAGT
>DATBKS010000198.1:0-3919 GCA_036555755.1 Thermoleophilaceae bacterium | reverse complement strand
GTGGTCGACGCGATGACAGGCCAGGACGCCGTGAACGTCGCGGAGCAGTTCGCGCAGACCGCCAACTTCGACGGCGTCCTGCTGACGAAGCTCGACGGCGACGCTCGCGGCGGCGCGGCGCTCTCGGTCAAGGCCGTGACCGGCAAGCCGATCCTGTACGCCTCCACCGGCGAGAAGCTCGACGCGTTCGAGCGCTTCCATCCCGACCGCATGTCGCAGCGGATCCTCGGCATGGGCGACGTGATGACGCTCGTCGAGAAGGCGGAGCGGAATTTCGACGAGAAGCAGGCGGCCGAGCTCGAGCGCAAGATCCGCCGTCAGGAGTTCACCTTCGACGACTTCCTCGACCAGCTCCACCAGATCCGCCGCATGGGTCCGGTCAGCGGGCTGCTCAAGATGATCCCGGGCCTCGGCGCCCAGCTCGGCGGTCTCAAGATCGACGACCGCGAGCTCGACCGCGTCCAGGCGATCATCACCTCGATGACACCAGAGGAGCGCGCCAACCCGTCGATCCTCAACGGATCGCGCCGGCGCCGCATCGCGCAGGGCTCGGGGACGAACGTGAGCGCGGTCAACCAGCTCGTCAAGCAGTTCGGCCAGATGCAGAAGATGATGCGATCGATGGCCCAGGGGAAGATGCCCAACCTGTCCCAACTCGCGCGGGGCCGCTAACGTTCTGCGCCGCTGTTTCCATCTAGTGAGGTGAACTGAGACTTGGCAGTACGTGTAAGGCTGACGCGCGTCGGGGGTCGGAAGAATCCGATCTGGCGTGTCGTCGTGGCCGACCAGCGCTCGCCGCGCGACGGCCGCATCATCGAGACGATCGGGCGCTACAACGCTCAGGTGGAGCCGTCCGAGATCGTGCTCGACCAGGCGCGGCTAGAGCACTGGCTCTCCCGCGGGGCACAGCCCACCAACACCGTGAAGAAGCTCATGCGCGCCAAGGGCCTTTCGCCCGCAGGCACCGGCGGCGCCGACAGCTCGAGCTAGCGACTCGCCATGCAAGAGCTCGTCGAGTACCTCGCCCGGTCGCTCGTCGACAATCCCGACGGCGTATCCGTCGAGTCCTTCGAGGAGGGCGACGGCAGCACGGTGATCGAGCTGTCCGTGGACGAGGACGACGTCGGCAAGATCATCGGCCGCGGCGGCAGGACGGTGAACGCCCTGCGCTGCGTCGTCCGCGCATGCGCGGCGAAGCAGGAGCGTCGCTTCCTGCTCGACGTGGTGGATTGACGGCGAGCGACGATCGCCTCATCGCCGTAGGGCGAGTCGGCAAGCCCCACGGACTCGATGGAAGCTTCTACGTCGTGGAGGCCTCGCACCTCCTTCCCGAGGGCATGACCGTGACGGTGGCCGGCCAGGCGGCCCGCATCGAGCGCCGCTCCGGCACCGACGAGCGCCCGCTCATCCGCTTGAACATCGCCGCCGACCGCGACGGCGCGTCCAGGCTCACCGGCGAGCCCGTGCTGGCGACGCTCGCCGACGCGCCGCTCGAGAGCGACGAGTGGCTGGCGGCCGACCTGGTGGGCTGCGAGGTGGTTGGCGTCGGGAAGGTGACCCGCGTTGTCCAGGGCCCGTCTTGCGACGTGCTCGAGGCAGGCCCCGACGGCGTACTGATCCCCTTCATCTCCGACGCCATCAAGGACTTGGACCTCGACGCGCGGCGCATCGAGGTGGACCGCGCCTTCCTCGGACTGGACGCCACATGAAGATCGACGTCTTCACGCTCTTCCCGGCCTGGTTCGACTGGTTTCGCGACCAACGCCACGTCCGCAACGCCCTCCAGCTCGGCCACGAGCTCGAGACGGTCGACATCCGCGCCACGACTCCGTTGACGGCAGGCCAGGTAGACGACACCCCCTACGGCGGCGGCGCCGGCATGGTGATCCGCGTGGACGTGGTCGAGGAGGCGCTGCGAGCCTGCTACGGCGGCGATCCGCTGGCGCTCCGTGACTCGCGGAGGGTGATCGCGCTCGCGCCCGGCGGCCGCCAGTTCGACGAGGCGCTGGCGAGCGAGCTGGCCGAGGAACAGGACATCACGCTGCTCTGCGGGCGCTACGAGGGGTTCGACGAGCGCGTGAACGAGCATCTGGCGTCCGACGTCGTCTCGATCGGCCCGTATGTCCTCTCGGGCGGCGAGCTGGCCGCGATGGTGGTCTGCGATGCGGTTCTGCGCAAGCTTCCGGGCGCCCTCGGACACGAGGAGAGCGCGCTCGAGGAGTCGTTCAGCGCCGCCCTGGAGGGCGCTCCCGAATACCCGCACTACACTCGTCCAGCCGATTGGCACGGACATCTCGTGCCGGACGTGCTCCTTTCGGGCGATCACGGCAGGGTCCGTGAGTGGCGCCTCGAGCAGAGCCGCCGGCGCATGGGCTCCGGCTGACGCAGCGGTCAAGGGCGGACTTCGTCGCCTTCGATACCATTGACCGTCCCGCGCCAAGCCTGGGTTCAGCCCAAGGTCTGGCGCCCTTCTTTTGTCATGAGCAAAGTCATCGAAAGTCTCGAACGCACGCAACTCAAGCGCGTGCCGCAGTTCCAGGCCGGCGACCGGGTGAAGGTGCACTTCCAGGTCGTCGAAGGAACCCGCCGCCGGACGCAGGTCTTCGAGGGCGTCGTGCTCAAGCGCCAGGGGACCGGCGTGCGCGAGACCTTCACGGTCCGCAAGCAGTCCTTCGGCGTCGGCGTGGAGCGAACGTTCCCGCTGCATTCGCCGAAGATCGAGCGGATCGAGGTCGCGAGCCGCGGCGACGTGCGCCGGGCGAAGCTGTACTACCTCCGAGGCCGGGTCGGCCGCCGCGCGCGCGTCCGCGAGCGCCAGTACACGGGACCGGAGCCCGTCGACGTGATCCCAGAGGCGTTCGACGAACAGGGCGCGCAGGCCGACGCCGAGGTCCTGACGCCCGAGGACGTCGCTCCCGCCGAGGAGGGCGAGGCCACGGAGCAGGCGGAGGCCGCCGCCGGCGAGACGGCTACCGAGCCGGAAGCCGCCGCTGAGACCGAGACTGAAGCGCCTGCCGGGGAGGAGGCGCCGGAGGAGGCTGCAGAAGAGCCCGCCGCGGAAGAGGCTCCGGCGGAGACCGCCGAGGCAGCCGAGGAGACCGACGAAACGCCCGCAGACGAGCCCACGGCAGAGGCAGAGGACAGCACCGCCGAGGAGTCTTGATGCCACGGGCGTCTTCCTAGCCGCCCGGTGGCGAAGAGCAAACAGAAGAAGAGCGCGTCGGGCTCGGTCATCGAGTTCGTCGTAATCGTCGCGGTCGCCCTCGGTCTCGCGCTCGGCATCCAGGCCTTCATCGTCAAGCCGTACCGGATTCCGAGCGGGTCGATGGAGCCGACGCTCGCGATCGGCCAGCGCGTCCTCGTCGACCGCGTCTCGAAGCACTTCACCGACTTCCACCGCGGCGACATCGTGGTGTTCAAGCCGCCCAAGGGAGCCGACACGGAGCCCCAGTGCGGCAACCCGAATAAGCCGCCCGATCAGGCCTGTGACAAGCCCACGCCAGAGAAGTCGGACACGAACTTCATCAAGCGGATCATCGGGCTCCCGGGGGACCGCCTGAAGGTGATCAAGGGCCGCGCCTACATCAACGGCAAGCAGCTGAACGAGCCCTACATCCGGCCCGACGCGAGCTGTCCCATCTGCAACGAGCCCCGCGAAATCACGATTCCGCCGGGTCACTTTTTTATGATGGGGGACAACCGTGGGGAAAGCGACGATAGCCGCGACTGGGGCCCCGTCCCCAAGGGATGGATCATCGGAAAGGCGTTCTTCACGTACTGGCCGCCGAAACGGATCGGGACGCTCTAGCGCCTCGCGCAGCGGCCGCCGCCTGTTCGCCTTCGATCGCTCCTTCGAGCGCCGCTTCATAGCCGGTGCCGACGAGGCCGGCCGCGGCTCGCTGGCCGGGCCGCTCGTGGC
>DATBKS010000197.1:0-36823 GCA_036555755.1 Thermoleophilaceae bacterium | reverse complement strand
GTGGTACTCCTTGAGCCGGGCGTCGTAGCCCACCGCCGCGCCCAGGGCGCTGAAGAAGGCGTCCACCGGACCGTCGCCGGTGAAGCTGCCCTCGCGCACCTCGCCGTCAGGCATGCGGACCCGCGCCCGCGCGAGCGGGGAGCGGCCGGACGAGGCCTCCACGTCGAAGGAGTCGAGCACGAACGCCGTGGGCGACTCGCGCATCTCGTCCGAGACGATCGCCTCGAGGTCGAGCGCGGTGACCTTCTTCTTCTTGTCCGCGAGCTCCTTGAAGCGCTTGAAGGCGGTGTTCAGCGCCGCGCCCTCAACCTGGAAGCCCAGCTCCTCGAGCGCCTTGCGCAGCGCGTGGCGCCCGGAATGCTTGCCGAGCACGATCGAGTTGGCCTCGAGGCCGATCGTGGTGGCGTCCATGATCTCGTAGGTGGTGCGCTCCTTGAGCACGCCGTCCTGGTGGATGCCGGCCTCGTGCGCGAACGCGTTGCGGCCGACGATGGCCTTGTTCGGCTGCACCTGGTAGCCGGTGAGACGCGACACGAGGCGGCTGGTGCGCGCGATCTCGCGGGTGTCGATGCCCGTCCACAGCCCCAGGCTCGACTCGCGCGTGTGCAGCAGCATCACGATCTCCTCGAGCGACGCGTTGCCGGCGCGCTCGCCGATGCCGTTGATCGCGCACTCGAACTGGCGACAGCCCGCCCCCAGTCCGGCGAGCGAGTTGGCGACCGCGAGCCCAAGGTCGTCGTGGCAGTGCACCGAGACCACGACGTTGCGCAGGTCGGGCACGAGCCGGTACAGCTCGGTGAACATCTCCGCGTACTCGGCCGGCATCGTGTAGCCGACGGTGTCCGGCACGTTGATCGTGGTCGCGCCCTCGTCGAGCGCGATCTGGATCACCTCGGCCATGAACTCGATGTCCGAGCGCGACCCGTCCTCGGGCGAGAATTCGACGTCGTCCGTGTACTGCTTGGCGTGCGCGACCGCCGCGCGGGCCTGGCCCTTCACGTCCTCGCGGGTGGTCTGCAGCTTGCGCTCGATGTGGATGTCGCTGGTGGCGATGAAGGTGTGGATCCGCGGGCGCTCGGCGTCCTTCACGGCGTTCCAGGCGGCGTCGATGTCCTGCCTGCTCGTGCGCGCCAGGCCGCAGATGATCGGGCCCTCGACCTCGCGTGATATCGCCTGCACGGACTCGAAGTCGCCGGGCGAGGTGATCGGGAAGCCCGCCTCGATCACGTCGACGCCCAAGCGGGCGAGCTGGTGGGCGATTTCCAGCTTCTCCGCCTTGTTGAGGGAGATGCCGGGGGATTGCTCGCCGTCGCGCAGGGTCGTGTCGAAGACCCGTACTCGGTTCTCGTCTCTTCGCTCTCGATCGCTCATGCCGTTCCTATTCCTCTCTTCTCAAATCCTGCCTTCTCCGAATCGGTTTGCGGCTGCTGCGGCCGCCACGCGTTATTCCCCCCGAAGGGGGAGGAGGAGAAGTCGGAGGTTGAGAAGGAACTGCATGCCCGAAAAAGACTACACAGTGAGAACAACCTTGCCGATGTTCTTGCGCTCGGCGACGAAGCGGTGGGCGTCCGCGCCGCGCTCGAGCGGGAAGGCCTCGGCGACCACCGGCTTGATCGTGCCGGCGGCGATCAGCTCGCTGAGCGGCTGGCCGTACTCGCCCATCATCGAGCCCTTGTCCTGCCAGATGTGGAGCATGTTCAGCCCGATCGCGGCGCGGGAGGAGCTCATCATGGTGAGCGGGTTGAAGCGTGGCATGGAGAGGACGGTGCGCAGCGCGCGCGGGATGTTGCGGCGCTCGCCCTCCATCACCGCGGAGGCGCCGATCATCACGATGCGGCCGCCCGGGCGCAACAGCCGGTAGCCCTTCTTGAAGCTCGCGCCGCCGATGCCGTCGATGATGAGGTCGAGCGGCTCCTTCTCCCCCGTGATCCGGCGGATCTCCTTGGCGAAGTCCTTCGTCCGGTAGTCGATCGGGTGGTCGACGCCGAAACCGCGGATGGCGTCGAGCTTTGAGCCGGATGCGGTGCCGAACACCTCGGCGCCGAAGTGCTTGCCGATCTGCGTTGCGGCGATGCCCACTCCGCCGGCGGCGGCCTGCACGAGCAGCTTCTCCCCCTTGTGGACCGCGCCGTACCGCACCACTCCCGCGTAGGCGGTCGCGTAGACCACCGGCACGGCGGCGCCCTGCTCGAAGCTCCAGTCGTCCGGCAGCGGGACAAGGTCGGCGGCGGGCGTCACCGCGAGCTCGGCGTAGCCGCCGAACTTGGTCGGCGCCATCACACGCTGGCCGACGCTGAAGCCCTCCACGCCGGCGCCCAGCGACTCGATCTCGCCGGCCACCTCGTAGCCGACCACGCACGGCGGCTTGGGCGCATCCGCGTAGAGGCCCACGCGTGCCATCAGGTCTGCGAAGTTGATGCCGGCCGCCTTCACGGCGATCCGCACCTGGCCCGGGCCCGGCTGCGGATCCGGCTGGTCGATGACCCTCAGCACCTCGGGAGGGCCATGCTCAGTGATCACGAGCGCGCGCATTGCGCGCCAAGCTTATTTTTTCGCTTGGCCTGGCGGGATCTTGTCCTGCTTCCCCACGCCGTCGGGCACGTTGACCGGCACGGTCACGGTGGGCGTGGTGACTGCAGGTGCGGTTGATGCCGGCGTCTTTGTTTTCGCCTTGCCCTTGGACGCGCCTGGATTGTCCGGGTGCGCCGGGTGCGTGGGGTGAACCGGATGCGTCGGGTGAGTCGGATGCGCTGGGTGGGCGGGATGAGCTGGGTGCGCCGGGTGGGCCGGATGTGTCGGGTGGGCAGGGTGATCAGGCGTGGCGCCCTTGTGATGTCCGTTCGACGAGCCGCCATGCCCCGGCTTCGAGTGCGTCTTGCCGTGCCCTGTCGCATTCCCGACTCCCGCAGGCGCCTGCGTACTGCGAGTGGTCGGAAGCACGGGCGCAACGATCGCCTTCGCTCGCACCCCAGAACTCGACTCGACCGCCGCCGGCGCCGGCCTCGGCGGCGGATGGCCGCCGTGCTCGTTGCGCGCGATTTCGAGCGCCCCGACTCCCGCCACCGCTGTCACGGCCACCACCGCGGCGGTCTTGCCCGCTACGCCCGTGGCAAGCGCCTTGCCGGCGATCAGCGAGCCGGAACCGCCCGAACCGGATGATCCGCCGAGCACGCTGTGCAGCAACCCCGCGGCGAGCGCGGCCGGCAGCGGCGGCGCGATGGCCGCGAGGTCGCGCTTACGGCTCCGGATGAGCGCACCGAAGCCGGCGCAGTCGGAGCAGGCGCGAAGGTGGGCGCGAATCCCGCGCCCGCGCAGCACGCGCCCGTCGGCGTCGGAGATCGCGCGCCGAACGGCATCACATTCCATGGCCCTGCCCTCGCTGAGGTCCCGCAGCGCCAGGCGCGCCTCGTACACCAGCTGGCGCGCGTGCGCTTCGCTGACCTTCAAGGCTCCCGCGATCTCGCCGTACTCCAAGCCGCTCAGCTCGCGCATCACTAGCGCGCCGCTCTGGGAGGAGGGCAGCTCGCGCAGGTCGGCGACGAGCTCCTGGAGTCGCTGGCGCGTCGCTCCGTCGTCGGCGGGGGCCTCCAGCTCGGCGGCCACGTCGATCGGCGCGTGCGGGCGCCGCTTGCGCAAGATCGACACGCTCTCGTTGTGCGCGATGCGGAAGAGCCAGGGCCGAAGGGCAATCTCGCGGCGCTCGCCCACGATGGCGCGCAGCGCCGAGGTCATCGTGGCCTGCAGCGCGTCGGCGGCATCCTCGGAGTTCCCGACGATCGAGCGGCAGTAGCGGTAGAGCGCCTGATGGTGCCGCTGGTAGATCGCCTCGAATGCGCGGACGTCGCCACTCGCGGCGAGCTTGAACAGGCGCTCGTCGCCCAGCACGCACAGCGCCGGCGCCGGCACCCTCACGTGCGCGGAATGTGCCGCCATTCCGGCCATCCCGTGCATTATCGGCAGTAATGCGGCGACTCGGGAGCAGCAGGGGCTCTCCGAGCGGTCCGGGACGAAGAACCCCTGCCATTGCCCATGCCTCCCGTCAGGCTTCCGCTCGCCTAATGCGAGTGCTTCGGCCGGGCGGAGTTGTCGATCACCATCCGTGCCTTGAACGGCTGCGTGCCGGGGTCCTTGCGCGGCAGGCGGGCCTTCACGAGCACGTGATCGCCATCGGCCAGGCCAGCGAGGTTGTGGGCGCCGTCCTTGTTGGTGTCAGCCACGACGAACCTCGCGAAGCCCAGGTCGAAGGTCACGTCTTTCCCGGGTGGTTGTTCGTGTTGCCGTGGCCGTTGGCGTTGTTTGCCACCGCGGTCGCCGGAGTGACACACGTGAGCGCGGCCCACAGCGGCCCGCTTGCCGAATGGAATCTTCATCTGTCCCTTTTTCGAACGGTTGCGTTCTCGTGCTTTGAACGCGCCCGGCCGGCGGGGGTCAGGAGGTACGTGGCTGTTAATGCGCCAGCTTCAGCGCCGGCGCCGGACCTTCTCGCAGCCGCGGAGCTTGTCTTTCTTGTCCGCGACGATGCGATCCTTGCGGCCCTTGCCGCAGTTCACGACGTCGCGCTTGTGGTTGCGCACGTTGATGCGGTCGTTGCCCGCACCGCCGCTCACCCTGTTGCGCCCGGGGCCCGCTGTGATCCGGTCGTTGCCGGCGCCACCGCTCAACGTGTCATTGCCCTTGCCGCCGGAGAGCGTGTCGTTGCCGGCGCCGCCGCTGATGCAATCTGCGCCGGCGAGACCCGACAGCCGGTCCTTGCCCCGCCCTCCCGTGATCTTGTCGCTGCCCCTGCTGCCCTTGATCCTGTCCGCCTTCGCCGTTCCCGCAAAGCGGTTGGAGCAGTGCCCGGAGCTCGGGACCACGACTGCCGTGGGGAGCGAATCCGCGGACGTGCTGCCGATCGAGTTGGAGTCCACCTCGTGCACACGGATCGCGTGCCCGAGATCGGCGGAGGTGAGCTTGTAGCTGACGCTCGCGGCCGCGGCGTGCGCACGCGACGCGGAGGCGAAGGGGATCGGAACGCAGGCAGCGGCCTGGGCGTTGCAGCGCTCGAACTGGAGCGTGGTGGAGGTGGCACCGCCGACACCACCGGCGCTCGCAAGGAGCGTCTGGTTGTTCACATCCTTGCCGCTGATCGTGGGTGCTGACCCGATCTGAGGCGCCGTCGGCTGCCAATCCGGCTGGTTGTCGTACGTGCCACCGCTTGTGAGCGCATGTGCGCCGCTGCCGTCGATGTTCGCGACGTAGATGTGGTCGAGGTCGTCCGTTGGATCGTCGCAGCGGGCGAAGGCGATCTGCTTTCCGTCCGGCGACGGCGCCATGCCGTACTCGCTCACGCTCGGGTCGTGGCTGAACGCCACTGGGGCGCCCCCGGCGCGTGCCACCGAGTAGATCTGAAACGGGGGGTTCGCCTGGCAGCCCAGCAGGAACCTGCCCTGCGAGTAGTAGACCCGCGAGCCATCGGGCGCCCACGCAGGCTGCTGAAGGCTCAGCATGTTGTTGGGCGCGCTCGCGAGGGCGTGGAAGCCGCTGCCGTCCGGCGAGATGGCCGCGATCTGGTCCACGTTGTCCGCTGAGTCGAAGCGCTCGAACGCGATCAGGCCGCCGTCGGGCGACCACGTGGGGGTAAGGAACGAGGTGTCAGTGCCCGGAATGGCATGGGGCGTGTCGGCCGGATCGTCCACATTGAGCGTATAGAGGGCGTCCGCGCCGATGTAGACGATGTGATGCCCATCTGGGGACCACGACGGATCGGTGGTGGAGGCGCCGAACGTGACCTGGCGCAGTCCGCTGCCATCGGCGTTCGCCACCCAGATGTGGAAGTTCGTGTCCCCGCTCAGCCCCTGCCGGATCAGCACAACCCGGCGCCCGTCCGGAGACCATTTCCCGTCGTAGACGTTGAAGCTTGCATCGGGGGCGAAGGGCGTGTTGGCCAGGCTCACCGGATCGACGATCGCTAGCTGAAGCAGACCGGTGTCGTCGTCTCGAGCCGTATGGATGATCCGCCCATTCCCGCCGGGGAACGAACCCTGCGCGGCCGGAGCAAGGACGAGCAGCAAGAGCGGCACGGCGAGCGCGAGTCGGCGAAGCATGGGCTGGGGCGACCCTACACCCGGGCCGGGCGGGTCGCTAGAGGCTTACGGCGCGGCCCGAGTGGAAGTCCGCCAGGCCGGTGATCTCGTCGATCAGCTCCTGCGGGACGGGCGCGTTTGTGGTGAGCGCCATGACGGCCTCGTCGGCGCCCTCTTCGGCCCCGACAGCCGCCGAGTGGATGTTCACGCTGAAGCGCCCGAACACCTCGCCCACCCGGCCGATCATCCCCGGCTGGTCGCGATAGCGGAAGAACGCAAGGTGGTCCGCCAGCTCCATGTTGAAGCTCTGGCCGTAAACCGAGACGAGGTGCGGGACCTGCCGCGGGCCGAAGCCCGTGCCGGCGACCTCCACAGAGCCCGAGTCGGACACGACCTCCACGCGGACGAGCTCGTTGAAGTTGTCGGACTCCGACTCCTTCTGCTCGGCCACCTGGATGCCGCGCTCCTCGGCGAGCGTGTGGGCGTTCACGAAGTTGACGGGCTCCTCGGTGTGGCCCTGCAGCACGCCGTTCAGCACCGAGATCGTGAGTAGCCGCGTGTCGAACTCCGACAGTCGGCCCTCGTACCGGATCTGGATGCGATCGACCGACGATGCCTCGCCGAGCGCCATCGCGAGGCGGCCGAGCCTCCGACACAGCGGCATCAGCGGCCCGAGCTGCTCCATGTCCTCCGGGCTCAGCCGCGGGATGTTGACCGCGTTCGTGACCATCCCGCCCTCGAGCGCGGCCGCCACCTGTTCGGCGGTGATCACGCCGGCGCGGTCCTGCGCCTCGGCGGTCGAGGCGCCGAGGTGCGGCGTGACGATCACGCCTTCCATGCCGAACAGCGGGTGCTCGGTGATCGGCTCCTGCGGGAAGACGTCGAGCGCCGCGCCGCCGACCTTGCCGGACTCGAGCGCCCGCTGGAGCGCCTCGTGGTCGATCAGCTCGCCCCGCGCGACGTTGATGATGCGCACGCCGTCGCGCATCTTGGAGAACGCCTCGTCGTTCAGCCAGTTGGCCGTCTCGGGCGTCTTCGGCAGGTGCAAGGTGATGATGTCGGCGCGCGCGTAGACGTCGTCGGAGGTCTCCGCCTTCTCCACGCCGAGCTCGCGGTAGCGCTCCGCGGACACGTAGGGGTCGAACGCGATCACGTGCATGCCGAACGACTTGGCCCGCTCGGCCACATAGGTGCCGATGCGGCCGAAGCCGAGGATGCCGAGCGTCTTCTCGTAGACCTCCATGCCGCCGAACTT
Organism: Thermoleophilaceae bacterium; assembly: GCA_036555755.1. Taxonomy (GTDB): domain Bacteria; phylum Actinomycetota; class Thermoleophilia; order Solirubrobacterales; family Thermoleophilaceae; genus JAICJR01. The sequence continues at coordinate 29,503 of DATBKS010000197.1, read as the reverse complement.
CGAGCGCTCCCACTTGCCGGCGGTGAGCGACGCGTGCGCCTGCGGGATGTTGCGCGCGACGGCGAGCAGCAGCGCCATCGTGTGCTCCGCGGCCGCGATCGTGTTGGCCTCGGGAGCGTTCGCGACGATGATGCCGCGCTTGGTGGCGGCCGGGACGTCGACGTTGTCCACCCCCACGCCCGCGCGCCCGATCACCTTGAGCCGCGAACCCTTCTCGATCAGGTCGGCCGTGAGCTTGGTGGCCGAGCGGATGAGGATTGCGTCGTAGTCGCCGATCCGCTGCTCGAGGTCGCCGTCGTCCCAGTCGACCCCGACGTCCACGTCGAACTTCTCGCGCAGAAGCTCGACGCCCGAGTCGGCGATCTTCTCCTTTACGAGTACGCGGAAGCCGTTGTCGTTCACGCGGGGGTTGCGGCCGGCACGCCCGCTTCGAGGAACACGCGCTGCGCGGCGGCTACGCCGGCGCCGAGCTCCACGTCGTGGCCCAGCTCGCTGAGCGCCATTTCGAGGGCGCCCATAGCAGTGAGGATGTCGAACGCGCCGAAGTAGCCGCAGTGGGCGATGCGCACGATCTTGCCCTTGAGCTGGTTCTGCCCGCCGGCGATCGTGATGCGGTACCTGTCGCGCATGATCTTGGGGATCTTGCCGCCGTCCACGCCCTCGGGCACCTTGATCGCGGTGACCACGTTGGCGCGCTCGTCCTCAGGCCCGAAGAGCTCGAGGTCGAGGGCCTTGGCGGCCTCGCGGGTGGCGCGCCCGAGCAGCACGTGGCGCTCGAAGACGTTCGCGAGGCCCTCGGTCTCGAGGATCATCTCGAGGGCGACGTCGAGTGCCATGAAGAGGCCGACCGCCGGAGTGAACGGGCTGTCCGGCGGGTCCTTGCGCTGGCCCTTGGCGGTCTTCTCCCAGTCGAAGTAGTAGCGGCGCCCCGGCGACTCGCTCGCTCGCTTCAGCGCCGCCTCGTTGACGCTCGCGAACGCGAGGCCGGGCGGGCACATCAGCGCCTTCTGCGAGCCGGCGACGACGACGTCCACGTTCCAGGCGTCCTGGTTCACCGGGATCGCGCCGAGCGCCGACACGGCGTCGACGGCCAGCAGCGCACCGTGCTTGTGCGCCACCTCGGCGAGGCCCTGGATGTCGTTGACCACGCCGGTGGACGTCTCGGACAACGTGACGAAGACCACCTCGGCGGGCGTCTCGCCCAGCACGCGGTCGAGCTCGGACGGCTCGATCTTCGTCCCCCACTCCACCTGGTGGTGGATGGTCTGCGCCCCGAAGGCGTCGCACAGCTCCGCCCAGCGCTCGCCGAACTTGCCGCACGAGACGGCCAGCGCGGGCTCGCCCGGGCGCACGAGGTTGGCGGCGGCGGACTCCATCGCGCCCGACCCCGACGAGGCGAACGCGAGCACGTCGTTCTCGGTCTGGAACACCTGCTTCATGCGCTCGAGGCAGCGTGCATACACCTCCACGAACGCCGGCGCGCGGTGGTAGAGCATCGGCTCCGCCATCACCTGCGAAACCGCGGGCGGCAGGGGCGTAGGCCCGGCCGTCATTAGGTAGTCCTTGACGTAAGGCTCAGTCATAGAAGGGCTGCCCAAGATAGCGGAGGCGGCGGCTGCGCCGGTTTACTAGTTCTTAGTTCTTGGTTCTTGGTTTCGGAACTACCAACTAAGAACTAAGAACCAAGAACTTCCAAACTCACCAGTCGGGATTTATCCAGGGCATGTGGTCCCGCAGCTCCTTGCCCTCGCGCTCGATCTGGTGGTTCTTCTCTTCCTCGCGCATGCGCTGGAAGTTCTCCTGGCCGGCCTTGTTCTCGGCGATCCATTCGCGCGCGAAGTCGCCCGACTGGATCTCGGTGAGAATCTGCTTCATGGCCGCGCGCGTGTGGTCGTCCACGACGCGCTTGCCGCGGGTCAGGTCACCGTACTCGGCGGTGTTGGAGATCGAGTAGCGCATGCCGGTGATGCCCTTCTCGTACATGAGGTCCACGATCAGCTTGAGTTCGTGGAGGCACTCGAAGTACGCAAGGCGCGGGTCATAGCCCGCCTCGACGAGCGTCTCGTAGCCGGCGCGGACGAGCTCGGACAGACCGCCGCAGAGCACGGCCTGCTCGCCGAAGAGGTCGGTTTCGGTCTCGTCCTTGAAGGTTGTCTCGATCACGCCGGCGCGCGTGCAGCCGATGCCGCGGGCGTAGGCCAGCACAAGGTCGCGCGCGTTGCCGGTGGCGTCCTGGTGCACCGCGGCGAGGCCGGGGACGCCGTTGCCCTCGACGAACTGGCGGCGCACGAGATGGCCGGGTCCCTTCGGGGCGACCATGCCCACGTCCACCTCGGGGCTCGGCTCGATCTGCTTGAAGTGGATCGAGAAGCCGTGGGCGAACATCAAGAGGTTGCCGGGCGCGATGCCGTCCTCGATGTCCGACTGCCAGACGTCGGCCTGCTTCTCGTCGGGCAGCAGGATCATCACGACGTCGCCCTCGCTGGCGGCGTCGGCGATCGACATCACCGTCAGGCCGTCGTCGCGCGCCTTGGCAACCGAGGACGAGTCCTCGCGCAGGCCGACGACGACGTTCACGCCCGAGTCCTTCAGGTTGAGCGCGTGTGCGTGTCCCTGCGAGCCATAGCCGAGGATGGCGACGGTCTTGCCGTCCAGCTTCGAGAGGTCTGCGTCCTTGTCGTAGATCACGGCGCGGGACTCTAGCCGCCTCACGAAATCGGTCGCTGCGACGTTCTACTTTTGGAACGTCAGCCACGAACCCCTAAGGGTTGTTTGGTGGTTACGTAACTGCTATAGTACCGACAGTGGTTACAGCGGATTGGAGCGAGAGATGAATCCCTTCTTCAGCAAAGAAATGGCCCAGCAGCACATCGGCGACCTGCGTCGCGACGCTCGCGCTCACAAGGTCCCCGCGGAGTACAAGGAGCTGGGCGAAGACGACGGCCTCACGGTTCGCGCTGCGACGCAGCAGGACGGTGAGGCCGTTCGGCTTCTGGCGGCCCTAGAGGGCGTCCAGATGCCGCGCGGCGCCGTGCTCGTTGCCCAGGTCGGCGACGAGGTCCGTGCCGCACTCCCCCTCGACGGCGGCCCTGCCCTGGCCGACCCGTTCCAGCCGAGCGCCCACATCGTGGAGCTGCTCGAGCTCCGTGCCCGCCAGCTGCGCGCAACGTCAGAGCACGAGCACGCCTCGTGGCTCCCGCGCATCCGCGGCGTACTCCGGGCTGCATAACTGTCTGTGACACCGGTCACCCAAGTGTCAAAACTTGGGTGACCGGGGCAGGATCCGGCTCCGAGCGCGTCTCCCTGAGAGACGACCTCGAAATTCACGGAAGGATCTGGCCCCCCATGAGAATCAAGATGCCGCGTGCAGTTCTGGACTTATCCCGCTCGCACCCCGCTCGGGCGCCCGAGCGGAGGTGGCGACGCCAGGCGCTAGGCGCCGTCGCCTAGCGGCGCCGTCCCCCGGTCCTCTGGTGATGGCGGCGCGACTCCGTTCAGTGGACGCACTTGTCCGCTGAGTCCGGTCGCGTCGCCCCCACTGCTTTGCTGCCGCACGAAGAGAGGGGCGCCACGGTGAGTCGCCGTGGCGCCCCTTCTCTTTGCCTGCTTTGCGCCTAGTGCTTCTTGTGGTGCTTCTTGTGCTTCTTCTTGAGCACCTTGATCGTCACCCGCTTGTGCGTCGTCGCGGGTGTCCCGCCGGTGGGCGTAAACGTGATCGCCGTGTTGACGGTGAACTTGCCCTTCTTCCTCAGCAGCTTCTTGCCGGCTGAGGTCGGCCGGATCGTCAACTTCACGACGCCGGCTGCAGTAGCCGTCACCGAGGTCTTCTTGATCAGCACCGGCTTCTTGTGCTTCTTCTTTTTCTTCTTGGCGGCGTCAGCGCGCGAAGCCGTGGCCGTGTTCGTGGCCTGAGCTGCCGACACGACACCGGGACCCGGGACGGTCACCGACAGCACCGTGGCGCCGTTCTTGAACTTGATGCTGCTCCCCACGATCTGGTTGCTCGGGGGCGGCGGCGGGCCAGGCGCCGGCGGCGGGGCGGTCTGGGCGACCTCCGGCGGCTTGCACGTGGTCGCGGACTCGGTGAGGAACCGGAGGTTGTCCACGAACGCGGCCGAGTCATAGGCCTGATCGCCCTGGTCGAAGATCGACAGGTAGACCTTGTGTGCACCCGGCGTAATCGGGGTCTTGGTGCTAACGAGGCCCGTGGCTGCGTCGTAGGTCGTGCCGGTCGACTCTGCCGCTGAAACGGCGACCGGGCCGACGCCGTTGATGCTCACACCGGCGTTGCCCGTCTTGGTGGCGAAATCGTTCGGCGCAGTGATGGTCGAACCGGAGGTCGTCCACGTCGTGCTGTCGACTTCCGCGATGAACGCGTCGTTGAACTGCGAGCCCACGAACTCGGGAAACTCGTCCGACATGAAGCGATAGTCCAGCGCGAGGCAGTTGGCTCCGGCCGGCACGGTCACGTCGGCTTCGAGCACGGACACGTCCAGGTCCGTGTCGCCGCGGAAGGAGTCGCCACCGTTCTGGCGGGTTACCTTCGCCGACTCGTTTGCCTGGTCCGCGAACCAGGGATCGCCCGTGGTGAGGATGCCGTAGGTCGAGCCAGCCGTCGGGAAGTCGGCCAGCGGGCCGCCTGAGTCGTTGCCGATCGCGAGCGGTCCGTCGTTTTCCCCGTCATGCAGCCATGTGGGGCCCGAGAACCCGTTCGGCGGGAAGCTCTCCTGGGGTGGGGTGGTGGTGATGAACTGAGCGTCGGTGACCTGGCTTTGATCCGCAGCTATGGACTTGGCCAGATCGACCGCGGCGGTGTGGTAACCGGTCGCATCGCTCGAGTCCGTGTTGACCGGGGTGATGCGCGGATCGGGGGCGGCGGACGCACTGCTTGCCACGATCCCGGCGACCAACAAGGTCGCGAGAATCGCGACGCCCACCACAGCGCGTCGTATGGGGCTGATCATGCGAGTCTCCTTGGGGGTGGGGGGGCCGCGCGAGTTAAGGCCATCGTCTGCCTAAGAGACCTCTCATGTAAGTGCGGTTGACCACACCGCCTTGGTACGGCTGGCCCTACCTCATGTGAGGTAGTCCTAAGCGGCGGCTAAAGCCTCGCGCCGGGCCGGGAAGCAGTTCGCCCCCGGCCGCGTCTTGCCCTGCGACGGATCGACCCCAACACGGAAGGAACAAGAGCCCCATGAGGATCCAGCTACGCAGAGCCGGCGCCAGCCTGCTCGCGATTGCGGCCCTGATCGGCGGCGCCACGGTTGGCGTCACGCAGGCGACCGCGGACGGTGGCCACGCCCACGCGGCGGCCCACCACAAGAAGAAGCACCACAAGAAGCACCACTCCAAGATCCCGCAGCACAACGGCGGCGATCACGACTCGGACAACAACGGCGGCCCGAGTGACGGCGACGGCAACATCTAGACGCCGCCTGCTGCCCTCCCTTGGCCTGGCGCTCGTCGTGGCACTCGCAATCGCGGGCTGCGGCGGCGCCGGGTCGGGGGCCGGGTCAGGCTCGACCGCCTCCACCCCACGCTCAGCGGGCGCCTTTGCCTGGCTCAGCCCTGCTGCCGCACCCGCGGGCTGGTCAGTGGGCCGGCTGCCGTCCGGACAGGCCTCGGTCGCCTACCCGCCCGGCTGGCGCGCGATCAAGACCGACCCGGGCACCTTCTCTGCCGCCCTGATGGGAGCGAACGGCAAGATCCGCGGCTACCTGAACGCAACGCCGCGCCAGGGCGCCGAGACGTTCGCCAACTGGGCGCACTTCCGCACCGATCACAACAAAGACGAGGGCGACTTCAACCTCGTGAGCGACGCATCGGCCACCGGCCTGCGCTTTCGCACCGGCAGCGGCTCGTGCGTGATCGACCACTACGCCACGGTCCGGGCGCACTACCGGGAGATCGCGTGCCTCGTGCACGGCTCGCGGGCGGACACGGTGGTTGTGGGCGCGACCCTGCCCGGCGACTGGTCGCGGCTCGGGCCGCAGGTCGAGCGAGCGATCTCCAGCTTCGTTACGTAACGAGTCAGGTCACCAGCTCGCGGCGGAGCAGCTTGCCGGCCGCGTTGCGCGGGAGCGCGTCGACGGTGTGGAGCTCACGCGGCACCTTGTAGCCCGCCAGCCGCTCACGGCAGTGGGCGATCAGGGCGGCCTCGTCGAGCTCCCCGCCGTCGAGGACGAGGAAGGCGGTCACGACCTCCCCCCACTCCGGGTCCGGGCGGCCCGCCACCGCGGCCTCGACCACCGCCGGGTGCTCCTCGAGCACGCGCTCCACCTCCGCGCAGGCCACGTTCTCGCCGCCGCTGACGATCACGTCCTTTAGGCGGCCCTCGACCCAGAGGAAGCCGTCGTCGTCCAGGCGGCCACGATCGCCGGTGTGGAGCCAGCCGTCTTCGTCGAGCGCTCCGGGCGAGACCATTGGTCCGTTGACGAGGATCTCGCCCTCGGTGGAGATCGACAGCCCGACGCCCGGCAGCGGGCGGCCCGCCGAGCCGGCGCGCTGCACGGCCTCGGCGGCGGTGAGCGTGGCGATCTGGGACGAGGTCTGGGTCATGCCGTACGTCTGCAGCACCGGCAAGCCGCGCTCGGCCGACCACTCGAGCAGGTCGCGCGGCACGGGCCCGCCGCCGAGCAGCACAGCGCGCAGGGCGGGAGCGGTCTCGAGTCCAGCCTCCGCAAGCCGACGCAGCATCGTCGGGACGAGCGAGGCGACGCTGATGTCGCCGTTCTCGAAGGCCCGCTTGACCCGCTCGGTGTCGAAGCTGTCGTGGATCACCGCGGTGGTGCCGTAGATCGCCGACCGCAGCAGGATCGCGAGGCCGCCGACGTGGAAGAGCGGCAGGACGCAGAGCCAGCGGTCGTCGGGTGCGACGCCGAGGTTCCAGGCCGACGCGAGCGCGCTGGCCGTGTGGTTGCGGTGCGTGAGCGACACGGCCTGCGGCCGGCCGGTAGTGCCCGAGGTGTAGATGACGGAGTGCTCGGAGTCGGGATCGACCTCGGTGCGCAGCTCGACGTCGGCCTCCTCGCCGCTGAGCGGCTCCCCCACGCAAAGCCGCGCCCCGCTGTCCACGAGCTGCCAGCGGCGCTCGTCATCCGTGAGGCGCGTGTTGAGCGGGACGAGCGAGGCGCCGAGCAGCGGCAGCGCGTGCAGCAGCTCGGCGAACGCAAGCCCGGGCGCGAGCGTCGTCGCGACGCGGTCGCCCTCGCCCACTCCCAGCGCCGCCAGGCGCCGTGCTGTACGCGCCGCGCCGGCGCCCAGTTGCGCGTAGGCGATGCTCCCGTCGGCCGTGATGAGCGCCGGGTGCTCCGCGTGTGTGATCGCCCGCCGGGTTAGCCAATCGTCCAAGGGGCTTATCGTAGGCCCGGACCTTCAAAGAGAAAGGCAGCGCGTGGCAGTGGAGCAACGGATCGAGCCGGCCCTGGAATGGCAGCCGGCCGGTGAGTACACGGACATCAGGTACGAGACCGCCGAGGGCATCGCGAAGATCACGATCAATCGCCCGGAGGTGCGCAACGCCTTCCGGCCGGAGACTGTCCGGGAGCTCGCGCACGCGTTCGAGCGCGCTCGCAACGACAGCTCGGTGGGCGTGATCATCCTCACCGGCGAGGGGCCGCTCGCGTTCTGCTCGGGCGGCGATCAGCGGGTCCGCGGCGACACCGGCTACGCAGGCGAGGGCGAGGACGTCGGGCGCTTCGACGTGACCGACCTGCACGTGCAAATGCGCCGCCTGCCCAAGCCGATCGTCGCCATGGTGGCGGGCTACGCGGTCGGCGGCGGACACGTCCTGCACGTGGTCTGCGATCTCACGATCGCCGCCGACAACGCGCGTTTCGGCCAGACCGGTCCGAGGGTCGGCTCCTTCGACGGCGGCTTCGGCGCCAGCCTGCTGGCGAAACAGATCGGCCTGAAGAAGGCCAAGGAGATCTGGTTCCTCTGCCGTCAGTACGACGCCCAGCAGGCGCTAGACATGGGGCTCGTGAACACGGTCGTGCCGCTCGAGAAGCTCGAGGAGGAGACCGTGGCATGGTGCCGCGAGATGCTCCAGCTCTCCCCCTTCGCGCTGCGCCTCCTGAAGGCGAGCTTCAACGCCTCCGAGGATGGCCTCGCGGGCATCCAGCAGCTGGCGCACGACACCAACCTTCTCTTCTACGCGAGCGAGGAGGCCCGCGAGGGGCGCACCGCCTACATGGAGAAGCGCCGGCCCGACTACGGAAGGTTCCCCAAACGCCCGTGACCGCCGGCCGAGCCGTTGCAGCTCCCGCAGGTGCGCTGCGGCTATGGATCATCGCCGCGCGCCCGCGCACGCTCCCGGCGGCCGTCGCGCCGGTGCTCGTCGGCACCGCGCTGGCGGGCAACGAGGGCGTGTTCCGGCCGCTCGCGTTCGTGTGCGCGCTGATCGGCAGCGTGTTCATCCAGATCGGGACGAACCTGTCGAACGACTACTCGGACGCCCGCCGCGGCGCCGACACCGAGGACCGGCTCGGCCCCGTGCGCGTGACCGCCGGCGGGCTGATGCCGCCGAAGCAGGTGCTCGTGGGCACATACGTGGCCTTCGGCATCGCGGTGGCGGCGGGCGCGTACCTGATCGCGATCGCCGGCTGGCAGCTGCTCGTGGTGGGCGCGGCGTCGATCCTGGCCGGTGTGCTCTACACCGGCGGCCCGCGGCCATACGGCTACGAGGGACTTGGCGAGCTGTTTGTGTTCCTGTTCTTCGGCGTGGTGGCCGTGGTCGGGTCCTACTACGTGCAGACCGAGCACCTGCACTGGACGGCGTTCGCGCTGTCGGTGCCGGTGGGACTGCTCGTGTCGGCGATCCTCGTGGTCAACAACGTGCGCGACATCGAGACCGACCGCCGCGCGGGCAAGCGAACGCTGGCCGTGCGGATCGGCCGGGATCGAGCGAGGAAGCTGTTCACCGCGATGGTGGTGGTGGCTTACGTGGTGCCGGTGGCGGTGTGGCTCGCCGGCGGCCTGTCCGCGTGGCTGCTGTTGACCTTCGCCTCGTTCCCGCTCGTGCCGCCGCTCGTGCGCACCGTGTCCACGCGCTCCGACGGACCGTCGCTGAACGGCGCCCTCGCCCACACCGGCCGCCTCGTGGCGGTGTTCTCGCTCCTTCTAGCCGCGGGAGAGCTGTTGTCGTGAAGCGCAGCCTGCTGCGCCTGTCCTTCCCCTTCCGCGAGCCCTACACGACTTCCGCGGGTGTGGTGACCGAGCGCGAGCTGCTGCTCCTGCGCATCGAGAGCGCGGACGGCCAGGTTGGCTACGGCGAGGCCGCGCCGTTCGAGCCCTACGACGGCATCCCGCTCGAGCGCGCGATCGCCACCTTGACGCGCCGCTCCCGCGGCCGGCGCCCGCCGCAGGCACGGGCCGCGGTGGAGATGGCGCGGCTCGACCTCGACGCGCGGCGCGAGGGTCGGCCGGTGGGCGAGCCGGGCGCCGAGACGATCCCGGTGAACCGCACGCTGAGCGCCGGGCCGCCCGAGGAGGCCGCCGCGCGGGCAGCCGAGGGGGTGCAGGAGGGCTACTCCTGCTTCAAGCTCAAGGTCGGCCTGCCGGACGACGAGGTGCGCGTGGCCGCGGTGCGCGAGGCGATCGGCTCCTGGCCCGCGCTGCGGATCGACGCCAACGGCGCCTGGTCCGTGGACGAGGCGATCGCGGCGATCCGCAAGCTCGAGAAGTTCGACCTCCAGTTCGTCGAGCAGCCCTGCCGCACGCTCGAGGAGCTCGCGGAGGTGCGGGCGCGCGTGTCCGCGCCGATCGCTGCCGACGAGTCCGTGGCGACGGCCGAGGATGTGACGCGGGCCGCCGAAGTGGGCGCCTGCGACGTGGTGAACGTCAAGCTCGCCCCGAGCGGCGGCTTCGAGGCGGCACGCGAGGCGCTCCGCACCGCCAACGAGCGCGGGATCGCGCCGTTCCTGTCGAGCACCCTCGACGGTCCGTGGGGAATCGCGGCGGCGCTCCAGCTCGCGGCCTCGGAGCGGCTGTCGCTGGCCTGCGGCCTCGCCACGCTCGAGCTGTTCGACGCCGAGCTGGCGCGGGCCATCCCGCCGCCAAAGACCGGACTGCTCGCCGTGCCGCCCGGGCCGGGCCTCGGCATCGAGCCCACCGGCTCAGCGCTTGGCGAAGTGCTCGTCGAGGAAGTCGAGTAGGACGTTCGCGAACTCGCCCGGCCGCTCGAGCTGCGGCGCGTGGCCGGCGTCGGGGATCAGTCGCGCCCGGCCGTGCTTCACGCGCTCGGCGATGCGGTAGGAGGCATCGGCGTACTTCGTGTCGAGCTCCCCGGCCACGGCCAGCACCGGGCAGTCGATCGACTCGAGGTCGTGCCAGACGGGCTCGAACATCCCCTGCCCCGCGCTGCGCAACAGCTGGGCGAGGCGCTCAGGCTTGTGCGACAGCCGTCCCTCGCGCTGCGCGCTGACCAGCTCGGGCGGCTGGCTGGCGAACACCGGCTGCGCCTCCCAGCGCTCGGCGAACTCCTCGATCGAGTGCTGCTCGATCCAGTCCGCCAGGGCCTCGTCTTCCTCGCGGCGCTCCGCGCGAGCGTCCGAGTCCTCGATTCCGGCGCTCGTCCCCACCAGCACCAGCGCGCCGAATTTGCCCGGCCGCCGCAGCGCGGCCTTGAGCGCCAAACGGCCGCCCATCGAGTAGCCGACCACCACATCGCCGTCGTCCACGCGGTCGGCGATCTCGCGCAGGCGGCCGTCGAAGGTCCACGTGGAGAAGTCGATTAGCAGGCTCCGGTACTTTTGCGCGACGCGGTCCGCAACCGAAGCCCACGCATCCCCCCGTTGGGCGAAGCCAGGTAGGAAGGTGACAAGCGGGTCCACGCCCCCATGATGCCGATCAACTCGACCTTCGCCCCGATTCAGGTCTTCCTCGACGAGCTTGCGCGCTGCGGGCTGCGCCACATCGTCACCTGCCCCGGCTCGCGCAACGCGCCGCTGATCCTCGCGGCGACCGCCGACAAGCGGCTGGAGTGCGTCTCGGTGATCGACGAGCGCTCTGCCGGCTTCGTGGCGCTGGGCATCGCGAAGGCCGGTGGGCGGCCGGTGGCCGTCACCTGCACGTCCGGCACCGCTGCCGCGAACCTCATGCCCGCGGTGGTGGAGGCGCGCGAGGCGTCGGTGCCGCTGCTCGTGCTCACTGCGGACCGCCCGCCCGAGCTTCGCGACGTGGGCGCTGGGCAGTCGATCGACCAGCTCAAGCTCTACGGCTCCACGGTGAAGTGGTTCTGCGAGGTGGGGAACCACCCGGCCGGGCGCGAGGCCGCGGTGCACCACCGCTCGCTCGCGTGCCGCGCCTGGTTCACCTCCGAGGACGGGAGGCCGGGGCCGGTGCACATCAACTTCCCGCTGCGCGAGCCGCTTGCGCCGGTGCAGGAGGACGGGCTCGACCCCGCCGACTGGGAGGGCCGTGAAGGCGGCCGTCCGTGGATGACGGTGTCGGACGCCCCGCGCGACGCCACCCCCACGATCATCGAGCTGATCGAGCGCGACGTGGGCGAGGCCGGCCGCGGCGCGATCGTGGCCGGCTCGACGCGCTACGACATCGCGCACGCCGCCGCGCGCCTTGCGGACGCCACCGGCTGGCCGCTGCTGGCGGAGCCGACCTCGGGCGTGCGCTGCGGCTCACACGACCGCTCCCACGTGATCGCCCACTACGACGTGCTGCTGCGCAGCCAGCAGTTCGCGGAGGACCACCAGGCGGACCTCGTGATCCGTGTGGGCGACACTCCCACATCGAGGCCGCTGCGCGCTTGGCTTGCCGGAGCGCGGCAGATCGTCGTGGACCCCGACCAGTCCTGGCACGAGCCCACGCGCGAGGCCGAGCGCATCGTGGCCACGGCGCCCGACTCGACCTGCGAGATGCTCGCCGCCGCGCTCGAGGAGAGCCTGCCGCCCTCGCCCAGCGACTGGGTCGCCTCCTGGCGGATGGCCGACGCGCTGGTGCCGGAGGTGCTGGCGGCCGCGCCGGATCCAAGCGAGCCGCGCGCCTACGCGGCGCTGGCCGAGGTGCTGGGCGACGGCGAGCTCGTGTGGGTGGCGTCGTCGATGCCGATCCGCGACGTCGAGACCTTCTTCCCCCAGACCGACAGCGAGCTGCGCTTCCTCGCCAATCGTGGCGCCAACGGCATCGACGGCACGGTGTCGTCCGCGCTCGGCGCGTCCATCGCCGCGGGGCGACGGGCGTTCCTGCTCACCGGCGAGCTGGCGCTGCTCCACGACGTGGGCGGCCTGCTCGCCTTCCGGCGCCGCCGGGCGGAGCTGACGATCCTGTGCGTGAACAACGGCGGCGGCGGGATCTTCGACTTCCTGCCGGTGGCCGAGCACGCGGAGGGCGCGCGCTACCTCGAGCACGTGGTTACGCCAAGCGGCGTGAACCTCGAGGCGCTCGCGGACCTGGCGGGGCTGCCCCACACACTGGCCGAGAGCGTCGACGACATCCGCGAGGCCGCGGGGGCGCCCGGCCTGATCGAGGTGCGCACAGACCGCGACGAGAACGTACGCATCCACCGCGACCTCTTCGAGGCCGTGGACCACGCTCTGGCGGCGGCCTAAGAGACCAGGTGCCGGTCGAGCACCTGCCGAGGATCCATCTTCTCGGTCGAACGGGCTCGCGAGTCGTTTCTCTCGTCCCGCAGGGTCCGCAACCTCAACAGATGTGTCACAGCTGCGGACTGCAAGTCCTGGGCGCGGACATGGATCTCCGCGGCGTGCAGGTACACGTCCCGCCATTCGGACTGGGGCTCCTCTTCTTCCGCGATCGTTTGGTCGCGGAGAGCCCTTCGTCTCGCGCTCTCAGCTAGCTCGGCCGCCCGGGCAATCGGGTCTTCCGGGGAGGGCATAGCCCGATTGTCCCACCTCGATTGGGCGAGACAAGGGCGAATGGCGCTACGGAATCCGCTTGGTCTCGCAGCCGATGAGCTTGTCGATCTTGTCGGCGAGGACGTCGTCCTTGCCGGAGCCGCAGTTCACGACGTCGCGCTGACCGTCGCGGACATTGACCTTGTCGTTGCCGCTGCCGGCGTTGATCCGGTCGCGGCCGCTCCCGCCGTTGACGGTGTCGTTGCCGGAGCCGGAGCTGATGCGGTCGTTGCCAGAGTTGCCGACGTCGAAGTCGTTGCCGCCGAGCGACTTGATCACGTCGCGGCCGGAGCCGCCCACGATGTGGTCCTTGCCGTTCGCCCCGGTGATGCGGTCGTTGCCGTTGTCGCCGAAGAGGCTGTTGCGGCCGAGGCCCGCCACGAGCACGTCGTTGCCGTCGTTGCCGTGGACGGAGTTGTTGCCGGTGCCGGCATCGATGCGGTCGTTGCCGTCGTTGCCACTCATGCTGTCGCTGCCGGTGCCGCCGGTCATCAGGTCGTTGCCGTCGCCCCCGGTGACCGTGTCGGGGCCGGCGCCGCCGTCGAGCGTGTCCACGCCGTCGCCGCCTGACACGCGATCGCGCCCGGCGCCGCCGCTCAGGGTGTCGTCGCCGGTGTCGCCTGTGAGCGAGTCGTTGCCGGCGCCGCCGTCGGCCGTGTCGTCGCCGCCGAGGACGGTGATCGTGTCGTTGCCGTCGTCGCCCGTCACCTTGTCGTTGCCGTTGCCGGGCCCGCCGTTGAGGCTGTCGTTGCCCGCGCCGCCGTCGAGGGTGTCGTTGCCCTGGCCCGCGGAAAGCGTGTCGTCGTCATTGCCGCCGGAGAGGTTGTCGTCGCCGTCGTCGCCGTTCAGGCGGTCCTGTCCGTCGCCGCCGATGAGGGTGTCGTTGCCGACGTCGCCCGAGATCGTGTCGTTGCCCGCGCCGCCGTCGGCCGTGTCGTTCCCCTCGCCGAGCAGGACGTTGTCGTTCCCGTCGCCGGCCTGCACGTTGTCGTCGCCCGCGAGGCCCGTCGGCGTGTCGTCGCCGGCACCGCCGATCAGGGTGTCGTTGCCCTCATCGCCGATCAGGTGGTCGTTGCCGTCGCCGCCATTGAGCGTGTCGTCACCGGCCAGGCCCTCGACGTCGTCGTTGCCGCCGAGCGCGTTGAAGTTGTCGTTGCCGGTGGTGCCCTGGCAGGGCGGATCGTCACCGTTGGTGAACACGCCGCACGCCACACGACCGGCGCCGAACGCGCCGACGGCGACCACAAGGGCAGCCGCGAGCACGCAAATGGGCGCAAGAAGGACCCGAACCCGCCTCATCCGCGCCATCGTAACCCGAGGTGGCGCGAACTTGCCACCCCTCTCAGGCGAGTAGCGGCAAAAGCGCCTGGAGCTTGACCTCGGTCTCGGCCAGCTCGTCGGCCGGGTCGGAGTCGCGCACGATCCCGTTGCCGGCGTAGAGGTGCGCGACGCTGCCACGCAGGAGCGCGCAGCGGATCGACACGCAGAACTCGCCGTCCTCGGAGAGGTCGGTCCAGCCGACCGTGCCGGCGTACCAGCCGCGGTCGAGGCCCTCGAGCGCGGGGATCAGCCGGTAGGCGTCGTCGCGCGGCTCGCCGCCAACCGCGGGTGTGGGATGCAGCATGCCGGCGAGCTCGAGGCACGGCACCGGATCGGCGAGCTGCGCGCGGATGGGCGTAGCGAGGTGCTGCACGTTCTGCACCTTGACGAGCACCGGCTCGTCGGCCGCCGCCACCCACACGCTCACCGGGCGCAGCGTGCGCTCGATGCGGCGCGCGACGATGGCCTGCTCCTCGCGGTTCTTCGTGCCGTTGAGGAGCTGCTCGCCGAGCAGGTCGTCCACCGACGGGTCGGCGCTGCGGCGGGTGGTGCCGGCGAGCGCCACCGTCTGCGCGCGGGCGCCGTCGCGGCGCACGAGCAGCTCCGGGCTCGCTCCGATGAACGACAGCTCTGGCGTGCCGACGAGGTAGCAGTAACAGGCGGGGAAAGAGGCGCGCAGTCCATCGAAGAGCGGCGCCGGGTCGATCGCAGCCGGGGCGTGCACCCGCACCTCTCGTGCGAGAACCACCTTCTCGATCGCGCCCGAGCGGATGTGCTCGACGGCGCGCGCCACGGCCGACTCGAAGTGCTCGGGCGGGGCTGCCGCCGCCACTCGCGCGCTCTCCACCGGATCGGGGTCAAGCAGCGGCATCGAGGCGGGCTCGAGCGACGCCACCCGCTCGCGCACCCGCTCGAGCACGGCGTCGGCGGACTCGTCGCCGTCCACCACCGCCGTGACCGTGAGGCGCGCCTCCTCCCCCCTGCGCGCCAGCGACAGCTCGGGCAGCACGAGCTGCCCCGGTGCGAGCGAGGCCCACTCGGGCGCGGTGCCACCGGCCGGCGCGAACGCGAAGCCACCCACCCACACCGGTCCGGTGCCCGGTGGGTCGGCCGCGCCGTCGGCGGCCTCCGCCCCGCGCGCGAGGTCACGGCAGGCGTCGGCGGCCGCGCGAAAGCGCCTCTCCCCGCTGGTTTCGACAACTGCCGCCTGCCCGAGCCCGGCGAGCGTCGTGCGCTCGCGGTCTGGCTGCTCGAGGCAGAAGAAGCGGTCGTCGACGCGCCGAGCGGCGAGCACCGCGGCCGACAAGTCGAGCGAGGCGTCCACCGGCCCGGTGACGCTCGCGATCACGCTTCGCCGCTCGTGCCGGGCGCGCCGCAGGGCGCGCTCGACACGGGCCTCGAGAAGCGCCCATGCGGAGTCGCCGAGCCGGAAGGGCCCGCTGTCAGCTTCGATCCGAGTGGTCAAACCGCGCTCAGGTGGCGGTGCGCCCGCGGGAAACCGCGATCTCGCCCGTGCGCACCATCTCGATCAGCCCGAACGGCCGGATGTTGCGCTCGAATGCCGCGATCTTCTCGTCCGGTCCCGTGATCTCCACGGTCACCGAGCGCTTGGACACATCCACCACGCTGCCGCGGAAGATCTCGGTGAACTCGAGGATCTCGCGCCGCGAGTCGCTGTCCGCCGAGACCTTGAACAGCGCCAGCTCGCGCGACACGGTGTCCTCCGGCTCGAGGTCGCGGATCTTGATCACGTTGACGAGCTTGTGCAGCTGCTTCGTCACCTGGTCGATCGGATGCAGCGCACCGTCCACCGTGATCGTGAAGCGCGAGATCGTCGGATCGTCGGTCGGGCCTACCGCCAGCGAGTTGATGTTGAAGCCTCGCCGCGCGAACAGGCCCGCGATGCGCGCGAGGACGCCCGGCTTGTTCTCCGTGAGGATCGACAGGACGTGCGTGCGGCCGGTATGGATCCCCCCGGACGCCTCGAGGTCCTCCAGGTTGAGGATCTCCTTCGTTCCTGGCTCACCCATCGCTCAGCCCACCATGTCCCGGGCGGCCTGGCCGGCCGGGATCATCGGGTAGCAGTTCTCTTCCTTCGTCACGTGCACGTCGAGCACGACGGGACCGTCAGTCTCAAGGGCGGTCTTCATCGCGTCGACCATCTCGTTCTTGTCGGTCACGCGCATGCCCACCGCACCGAACGCCTCGGCGAGCTTCACCCAGTCCGGGCTCGCGCCCATCTCGACGGACGAGTAGCGGCGGTCCCAGAACAGCTCCTGCCACTGGCGAACCATGCCCAGGTAGCCGTTGTTCATGATGAAAACCTTCACCGGGATCTGCTCGGTCACGCAGGTGGCGAGCTCCTGGCAGGTCATGATCAGCGAGCCGTCGCCGGCGATGCACACCACCGGCTGGTCCGGGCAGGCGACCTTCGCACCCATGGCCGACGGCAGTCCGAAGCCCATCGTGCCGAGGCCGCCGGAGTTGATCCAGCGCCGCGGCTCGGGGAACTTGTAGTACTGCGCCGCCCACATCTGGTGCTGGCCGACGTCGGAGGTGATGATCGCCTCGCCGCCGGTGGTCTCGTAGATCGCCTCGAGCATGCGCTGCGGCTTGATCTCCGAGTCCTCGGTGTCGTCGTAGCGGAGCGGGTACTTCTCCTGCCAGCCCTGGATGCGCTGCCACCACGCCTCGAGGCGCGAGCTGTCGGTCTCGAGCGCGCGGTATTCACGCGTGAGCTTCGGCAGAACCTTCTTGGCGTCGCCCACGATCGGGATGTGGGCCGGCACGTTCTTCGAGATCTCGGCCGGGTCGACGTCGATGTGGATGAACTTCGCGCGAGGGGCGAACTCGGAGAGCTTGCCCGTGATGCGGTCGTCGAAGCGGGCGCCGATCGCGCAGATCAGGTCCGCCTCGTCCATCGCGTAGTTGGCCGCGCGCAGCCCGTGCATGCCGAGCATTCCGAGCCACTGGTCGTGGTTGCCGGGGAAGGCCCCGAGGCCCATCAGCGTGCAGGTGACCGGGAAGCGGTCGGACGTGCACAGCTCGACCAGGTCCCTGGCGGCGTCGGCGTTCACCACGCCGCCGCCCGCGTAGATCACCGGCCGGCGCGCGTTGGCGAGCGCCTTGGCGGCGAGCCGGATCTGCTTGGCGTTGCCCTCCGTGGTGGGCTGGTAGCCCGGCAGCGAGAGCGAATCCACCGGCTCGTACTGGATGTCCGCGCGCGACAGGTCCTGCGGCACGTCCACCAGCACCGGACCAGGACGGCCCGTGCGCGCGATGTGGAACGCCTCGTGGATCGCCCGCGGGATCTCGCGCGGGTCCTGGATCAGGATCGAGTGCTTGACGATCGGCATCGTGATGCCGCTGATGTCGGCCTCCTGGAAGCCGTCCGTGCCGAGCAGCTCGGTGCGCACCTGCCCCGTGAGGAACACGGTGGGCACGCTGTCCATCATCGCGTCGGCGATCGGCGTTACGAGGTTGGTGGCGCCGGGTCCTGAGGTGGCGAGCGCCACTCCGACGCGCCCACTCGCCTTGGCATAGCCCTCCGCCGCATGGCCCGCGCCCTGCTCGTGCCGGCACTGCACGTGCCTGATGCCGGCGTCGTAGAGAGCGTCGTAGGTCGGGAGGTTCGCGCCACCGGGGATGCCGAATACCGTGTCGACACCCTCAGCCTTCAAGCACTCCATGATGGCCTCGACCGCTCGCATCGCGAACCTCCTTCCGAAATATGGATAGATGGCCGGCGTAGCCGGCCGGGAAAGCGAGTCTACCAGCGGGATTCCGGCGTTCTGAGAGGGCTGTTGCGTCACCTGCGAGACTCGTCGGTGGACCATGTCGGACCAGCTCCAGTTCAACGAGGAGCGCTCGCGCGCCGTCGAGGCGGTCTACGCGACCGCCGACATCGTGGAGCAGCGGAGCGCCACGCTGGCGGCTCTCGAGCTCCAGCCCGGCGAGCGGGTGATCGACATCGGCTGCGGACCCGGCTACCTCGCCAGCGAGATGGCGGAGGCTGTCGGCCAGGACGGCTTCGTGCTCGGCGTCGACCCGAGCCCGAGCATGCTCGCCATCGCCGAGCGCCGCGACCGCGTCCGCGGCGCCGCCCGCGTGAAGCTCGAGGAGGGCAGCGCGACGGGCCTGCCATCGCCCGACGACAGCTTCGACGTCGCAGTCTCGACGCAGGTGTACGAGTACGTCCCGGACATGGAAGCCGCGCTGGCCGAGGTGCGGCGCATCCTCAAGCCGCGCGGCCGGCTGGCGATCCTCGATACCGACTGGGACTCGATCGTCTGGCGCTCGAGCGATGACGAGCGCATGACGCGCGTGCTGCGCGCGTGGGACGAGCACCTCGCCCACCCCCACCTGCCCCGCGACCTGCCGAAAATGCTCACCGGCGCCGGCTTCACGCTCCGCCGCAGCGAGGTAGTGCCGGTGCTGAACGTGGGCTACGAGCGTCAGACCTACAGCGCCGGGGTGCTCGGCATGATCGCCGAGTTCGTGTCCGGCCGGCAAGGCGTCACGCCCGAGGAGGCGAGTGCCTGGGAGGACGACCTGCGCTCGCTCGGCCCCGACTACTTCTTCAGCCTGAACCGCTACCTGTTCGTGGCGGAGCTCAGCTGACGGTCCGCCGGCTGACTAAAGCCGACCCCTGACGCGACCGATCCCCTAGCCATGCACGCGCGCCGCGCGATGATCCTGCCGCTCGTCCTTCTGGCGGGCTGTGGCGGGAGCGGGTCGTCGCAACCTTCAGCTCGCGACTACCGGGAGTCGCAGCTCGACGCCTGTGTCGGCCTGTTCAACTCGCGGCCGAGGCCACACGACCAGTACGAGACCTTCCTCGAGAACGGCGGCGTCTCGTACGGAAAGCGCCCTCGCGTGCGCGTGTCACTCGAGACGAAGGGCGGTGTTGGCGAGTCGCCCACAACCCCGGCATGCGTCATCACGCTGGGCTACCGGAAGCGACCCGACCTCACCGTCGTGATCGCGTCGGTGCTCGATCGGCAGCAGTTTGCAACGGCGCTGGTGGCGCATCCCGGGGGCAAGGAATGGCGGCTCGGCATCCTCGCGGTCCGCAAGCCGAACGCCCGCCTGCTCCACGACGGCGGCGTGGCGCTAACTAAGCCGGCAGCGTCAAGTCGCTAGACCAGTCCAGGTCACGCCCGCACTTCATGCACACCTGGTCGTGGACGGCGATGACGTTGCCGCACTCGGGGCACTCGCGCTTCTCTACCTCCGAGCCCCGGCGGTAGAGCAGAGCGGCCACGGTGCCGAAGAACGGCAGCACGAACCCGATCGCAAACCAGATCCAGAAGCCGTTGCCGCGGATCTTGGCGACGATGCCCGCGGACAGGCCGGTGAAGATGATCAGGACGATGTACGCCACGCGTCCCTCAATTCTCGCAGCCCGCGAGCGGGCGTCAGAGGACTCTGATCGCCCAGACGATGGCGGCGATCGCGACCACTACGACAACGATCCAGGCCACCACGGAAATGACGCCGAGGATGACCTTGAACAGGATCCAGGCCGCAATCAGCAGAACCAGAAGAGCGATGGCCTTACGGCCGAGATCACCAGCAGCTTCACGCATGAAACAAGGGTAGTTCGGCGCGCGGCGAATTCGGGCTACAGAAGCTGCGGCGGCCGCGTCGGAACGTAGCGGTTGAGCTCCGGCAGCGGGACCGAGCACATGATCCAGCTCGGCCACCAGATCTCGAAGCCGAGCCCGCGCATCCGCTTGAGCAGCCACCACGCGATTGTCGTGCTGAACAGGCTCAGGTACTCGGGGCCCACGGTGGCCGCCACCCGGTCGAGCGCGGCGAGCACGACGGGCACGAGGTTCGACGGCTGCGTGGCCACCGCCGGCCCGATCTCGCCCTCGCTGCTGACCCAGCAGAGCGACGTCGTCTCGTGCGTGTCGGGGTCGATCGTGGCGAGGCAGGTGCGGTCCCGGCACAGGAACTCGTGCAGCGCCGGCCGCTCGTGGCCCACCACGGGCGGCTCGAGACGACTCCACTCCGACACCGCGCGATCGGCCTTGAGCACATGCACGGCGGTCTCCACCCGCTCGATCTCCTGCGAGCGGTTTGCGAGGTAACGGTCCGTGCGCTGGCGGATGTGCCAGTGCCCGCACACAGGCATCACGCCGAACTCCATGTAGAGGCCGAGATCGGTGGGCTCGCCGGTGGCCACAACGACGCGGCCGAGCTCGGGCGTAGGATCGCCCGGCCAGACCTGCTCGAGCAGCGCGCGGCCGATTCCCTGTCCCTGGTGGCGCGGCTCGACCATCAGTTCGGTGAGCTCCTCCATCTCGCCGAACTGGACGACGCGCGCGTAGGCCACCGGCTCTCCCCCGCGCTCGCAGATCCGGTAGCGCGTGTCCGGCTGGCCGGCCAGAAACTCGATCAGCCCTTTGTGCCGGCGCCAGCTCGCCCGCGTCTGGCCGGCGGTGGGCTGGCGGCCCGGCGGCAGCACCCCGCGCTTCACCGCGGCGTCGTAGATCGCGCGCTCGGACAGGGCGAAGGTGGCCTCGAGGTCGGCCTTGCCGCCTTCCCGGAACGTGGCGTCCACCGGCGCGGTGGTCACGCCGCGTCCTCCTCGTCGCCGCTCGGCTGCGGCGTCTCGAGGTAACCCTTGAGCGACGGCGGGTGGCCGAGCTGCCCCAGTTCGGCCGATGCCCGTCCGAAGAACAGTCCGACGGTCCAGTCGACGATCAGGCGCGTCCGGCGCCCCACACCCGGCATCGCCATCACGTGGTAGGTGCGCGCCGCCCACCAGGCCGGGAACCCGCGCAGCCTGATCCCGAGCATCACCGCCACCGCCTTGTGGCGCCCGAGGTCCGCGAACACACCGAGCGTCTTGTAGCGGAACGGCTTCACCTTCCCGTTGCCGAGCACGGCGGTGACGTTGTCGGCCACAAGCCTGCCCTGGCGCAGGGCGTGCTGGGCAGTAGGTGGGCACGGACGCTCGCCTTTCGCGGCGGGGTCCGGCACCGCGGCGGCGTCGCCGATCGCCCACACGTTGTCGAGGCCGTTCACGCGCATCGTCTCGTCCACCTCGATGCGGCCTGTCTGGTTGAGCGGCAGACCCAGCTCGCGCACGACCGGCGCGGGCATCACGCCCGCAGTCCAGCACACGAGCCGGCAGGGGATCTTCTCCCCCGTCGATAGAGTGACCGAGTCGCTCTCCACCGACTCGACCCGCGTGTCAGTGAGGATCTCGAGGCCGCGCCCGCGCAGCTCGCGGGTGGCGAACTCGGAGAGGCTGGGCGGCGTCTCCTGCATCACGCGGCCGAGTGCCTCCACCAGGATCCAGCGGGTGCCCTGGAGCTTGCAGCGCGGGTAGCGGTCGATCACGTCGGCCACGTAGTCCTGCAGCTCGGCGATGCCCTCGAGCCCGGCGTAGCCGGCACCGACGAACACGTACGTGAGGTACTGGCTGCGCTCCGCGGGATCCTCGATCGTCTCGGCGATCTCCAGGTTGAGCAGGGCGCGGTTGCGCAGGGCGATCGCCTCGGAGATCGTCTTGAACCCCAGTCCGTGCTCCGCGAGCCCCGGGATCGGCATCACCCGCGACACCGAGCCGAGGGCCACGACGAGCTGGTCATAGCGGAGGGTCTCGTCGCGGCCGTCGATGTCGTGTACGTAAATCTCGTTGCTCCGGGGGTTGGCCCCGGTCACGTGCGCGAGGTGGATCTCCGTGCTCTTCAGCTCTTCGCGCAGCGGCACAACCACGTGGCGGGGCTCAAGCGTGCCGGCCGCGGCGCCCGGCAGCAGCGGCGTGTAGAGCATGAAGTTGACGTCGGTGACGAGCGTGAGGCGGGCGCTCTGACGCGGCAGGACGCGCTCGAAACGGCGAGCCGCGTACAGGCCGCCAAAGCCGCCGCCGGCGATGACGACGTGCCAAGCCATAGGTCCGGCAGGCTACTCAGCCTGCGGAATGAGGTTGGTTACGGGGTGGTGCTGGTTCCGTCGCCGGACTGAGTGCCCGGGTCGAAGCCCTGGACCTCGACCGGCTCCTTGGCGCCGATCGGCTGCTTAGACGGGTCCGTGGCCGGGCTCTCATGGCCGCTCGGGTCGTCCGCCGGGGACGTCGGCGGCGGGGTGTCCGGGAAGGTGCCGCTCCCCGCCTGGGTGGCCGGAAGCTGGTCGGCAGAAGTCGTCGAGCCCGTGGTGGTCGTGCTGTCGGGCTTCGTCACGATCTTGTGATGGCGCTTGGGCGTCGAAGCCCTCGCGGTGTGGCTCACAACCGGCGTGACCTGCTGCGCGCCGCTCGCCGCGGTCGCTACCGGTACGGGTGCGGGGGCCACAGCCTGCGTGGCCTGCTGCACGTGATGGTGATGCTGGCGGGTGGCCACCTTGTGGATGTCGGCAGCACCGGCCGCCACGAGCGCCGTGGTGGCGACCGCCACGGCAGCCTTGGCGCCCACGGCTCCGAGCGTGGCTGTGACTGCCCCGCCGGCTCCGCCGGCGGCACCCGCTGCGCCGCCCGCCGCGGCGGCTCCCGAGCCGCCACCGGCGAGACCGGCGCTCGTGCTACCGGCAGCACCGGCGCTGATCCTGCTGAGAAGTGCCTTGACGAGCGCGACTGGCGCGAGCGGCAGGAACGCCGCGGCGGCAGCGCGCCTCGACAATCCCAGCTCCGACTGGTACGCGCCGCAGAGCTCGCAGTGGCGCGCGTGCCGGCGGGCGGGGCCGCTGAGGCGGGCGAGCCCGTCGGCGGTCTGGCGCAGCTCGAGATGAACGACCTCGCAGCTCATGAGGCGTCCCTCGGCGGCCTCGGCGAGCGACACCCGCGCGCGCACGAGCAGCGACTTCACGCCCGGCACGCTCGTGTCCATCGCGGAGGCGATCTGCTCGTAGGAGAGCCCGTCGATCTCGCGCAGAAGCAGCGCGGTACGCTGGGTCTCGGGCAGCTCGCGGACGTCGCCGACGATCTGGCGGAGGTCCTCGCGCATGTCGACCTCGTCGACGGTGTTCGCGGCCGCGGCGATATCCATCTCCTCGATGCCGCCGTCGGTGGCCGGCCGGCGCTTGCCGAGGTGCTTGAGGCACATGTTCCGCGCGATGCGGTAGAGCCATGGGCGAACGAAGATCTCGCGCTCGTCGGCGACGATGGCGCGGTAGGAGGCCGCGAAGACCTCCTGGAGCACGTCCTCGGCGTCCTCCGGGGAGCGCAGCATGTGGCGGCAGAAGGCCAGTAGGCGCGAGCGGTAACGCTGGACGAGGGCCTCGAAGGCGGCCTCGTCACCCGCACGGATGAGATCGATCAGCTTCTCGTCCGACTGCAGCCTGAGGAAGGGCGCGCGTACGCCAATCGCGGTGATCTTGGCGGGTTGGCTTAGGACCGACGCTTCCATGGCTCTCCCTCTGGGCGGCCGGCCCGGATTCCCCCGGGCTGTGCGCGTCCATGCGTAACAACCCTAAACCGATCCCAAAGGTTGCGGTAGTCCGCGGACGGATGTCCGGAGGGCTTCCGCAAGGGCCGGGCGCATGCGATTTTCGAGCCTCCGCCGCACCCGCCAAGGCGCGCCCGCGAAGGTGTGGTTGGCCACGGTGGCGAAGCCGGATTCGTCGCTTCGCAGAGCCAAAAGCAGATGGGCGATGCGGTCGGACGGAGGCAGCTCGCGGTCCGTGGCACGCACGCAGAAGCAATGGACCCGCCGGCGCTCCTGGGTGACGAGCAACGCGCCGGCTTCACCCACCAGCCAGACGCCGAGCTTGCCGCGCTCCATCGCGAGCCCCGTCTCGGCGTGGAGCGCCCGTGCTTCGTGGCCGAGCAGGTCGCCCAGGAAGCCCTGCGCGGCCTTCTCCCCACCCTCGTTGCGCGGGCCCTTGGGGCGCAGGACGCTCGCTCCCCTGAAGGCATAGAGCTCGGGGATGATCCAGGCGTGCACGACCGCCACGAAGGCCACCGGGGCCGCGAGCGGGTTGAGCCAGATCAGCCCGGCCGCGGCCGCCAGGAACGGCACCACGTGGGCTGTGGTGAAGAGGCTCCAGAGGCGGGCACGCTTGCGCAGCGACGCCGCGTCCTCACGCGAGCGCCACGGCACCGAGGCGAGCTCGGGGAGCGGCGCGGAGGCTGCCTCCATGCGCTCAGCCGCCGGCGATCGGCCGACGCATGATCACGAGGTCGGCGTCTCTCGGCAGCTCGCGCAGCTGCGTGGCCTGGCCCTCCCCTTCGCTCACGACGGCAATGTAGCCCTCGTCGAGCTCACGCCGGAACGCCTCTACGGCCGCGTCGTATGCCCGCTCGTCGACCGGAGTCCAGTCAGCCAGCGTGGAGTGCCCGCTTCGGTCCATGCGAATCAGTCGGCCCATCGGAGAACCTCCTGTCGGGAACGTCCTCCGATGATACGCCCGCGATATCGGGCCGAAAAGCGAACACGCCAAGCAGGATCGTGAGCGGGATCGCCCACGTGAGATAGAAGCGGTTGAGCTGGATGAGCCCGACGCCGCTGTTGGCGACGGCGAGAGTGAGTCCGATGAGCAGGGTCGCGCCGACCGTGAGGAGCGGGGCGCCGCGGCGGCGCAGCCCCTCCCAGGCGGCGAGCGCCATCAGGAACGGCAGGTGGTAGTAGCTGTTCGTCATCGGGTCAAGCAGGCAGCGGATCAGCAGGATGAGCGCGAAGAGGAGCAGCGCGTCCTCGGGGCTGTCGTCGCTGCGGTAGCGCCACCAGACGAGTGCGAGCGCGAACCCGACCACAAGGATCAGCGGGTGCGTGATCGCGGCCAGGTGCGTCGGCAGGCTGCGGGGTGGCGTGGCCCAGCCACTCGACGCGATGTACACGACGACGTCCTTGCCGAACGGGAACCAGATGTTGGTGGGCATCGCGCTGCCGCCCACCACCCCGGCGCCGTGATTGGCGTGGACAAAGCGATGGGGGTCGCCGAGGGCCATAGGGACGATCAGCAGGACCGCCGTGCCGGCGGCGACGAGCGCCGTGCGGGTGCGCTGCTCGCCCGCCGCGATAATCACGGGCAGCACGGCGAGGAGCGCCCATTGCTTGGTGGCGAAGGCGGCCCCCACGAGCACGCCGGCGAGGATCGGCTTGTTACGGGTGGCGGCGAGGATCGCACCGATCGCGAGCGCGGCCGCGAGGATCTCCTCGGGGTGCCCGTAGTGGAGCGCGCGGCCCGTCAGCGGGTTGACCGCGATCAGGGTCGGCACGAGCGCGAGCGTGAGCCACGAGCGGCGAAGCTCGAGCAGCCGGCCGAGCATGTACACCGCGAGCAGCCCGGCCGCCAACAGGCAGGGGAAGGCGCCGAAGCGGTAGAGGTCGAGCGTCGTGCCGTTCGACAGGTGCAGGCCTAGCGCCGCGAAGGGCGCGCGGACGAGCAGGGACCCGCTGCCCATCACCGGCTGGGTGCTTATGAACTGGTGCAGATGGCCATGCGCGAGTGCGCGGATGGGTGTGGCCGGGCAGTCGCAGAAGGTTCCCGCCGCGCCCGCGTAGTCGACCCCCAGCGGCGTGCGGACGGCCAGCAGCGCGGCCAGCGCGGAGGCGACCGGAAGGAGGGCGGCGGTGATTGCGTAGTCACGCAGCCCGGGACTGAGAAAGCGCTTGGGCACGGCTCGGGGAAGGGTTTCCCCTGTTATCGGCCCTAGCGAGCCGATACCTGAGCCGGGTTAGGCCCCGATCTTTTCCTTGATCAGGCGCTGTACTTCCTTGCCGTCCGCGCGGCCCTTGGTCTCGCGCATGATCGCGCCCATGAGGGCGCCGATCGCCTTCTGGTTGCCACCCTTGATCTGCTCGACGGCCGCCGGGTCGGCGTCGATCGCCGCCTGCACGATCGAGTCGAGCTCGCCGCTGTCGTCCATCGCGGCGAGGCCCTTCTCCTCCACGATCTGCTGCGGGTCGCCGCCGTCCTCGACGAGGGCATCGAGCACCGTGATCGCGGCCGAGCGCGACACGGACTTCCCCTCCACCATGCCCACGAGCTGCGCAAGCGCGGCGGGGCTGACCTTCGACTCCGCCGGGTCCGTCTCGCCGAGGCGCTGAACCAGCTCGTTGCGCACCCAGTTGGCGAGCGTTTTGGCATCGGCCGAGTCAGCCGCCAGCGCCGCCTCGAAGTAGTCGCCGAGCTCTGTCCGGAAGGCGAACATGCGCGCGGTCTCCTCGGGCAGGCCGAGCTTCTCTTCGAAGCGCTGGGCGCGCTCGGCGGGCAGCTCGGGGATCGCGTCGCGTGCGCGCTCGAGCATCCCCTCGGTCGGGACCAGCGGAACCAGGTCCGGCTCGGGGAAGTAGCGGTAGTCGTGCGCCTCCTCCTTGGAGCGCAGCGAGCTGAGGTTGCCGGACTGCGGGTCGAAGTGGAGCGTCTCCTGCTCCACAATCCCGCCGCCCTCGAGGATCTGCGTCTGCCGGGCGATCTCCGCCTCGATGCCGCGCTCGAGGAAGCGGAACGAGTTCATGTTCTTCAGCTCGGCCTTGGTGCCGAGCTTGTCGCTGCCGACCTCGCGGATCGACACATTGGCGTCGACGCGCAGCGACCCCTCCTCCATGTTCACGTCGGACACGCCGAGTCGCCGCAGGGTTGCGCGCAGCAGCCTCCCCCACTCCGCGGCGTCGGCGGCCGAGCGCAGGTCCGGCTCGCTCACGATCTCGACGAGAGGCGTCCCGCCGCGGTTGAAGTCGACGATGCTCGCCTCCGAGCCGTGGATCCGTCCGCTCGAGCTGGAGTGCACGAGCTTCGCGGCGTCCTCCTCGAGGTGCACGCGGTGGATGCGCACGTCCCCCAGCACGCCGCCCGAGCAGAGCGGGATGTCGTACTGGGAGATCTGGTAGCCCTTCGGCAGGTCGGGATAGAAGTAGTTCTTGCGGTGGAAGATCGAGCTCGGGGCGATCTTGCAGCCGAGCGCCATACCGATCATCAGGCCGTAGTGCACGGCCTCGGCGTTGAGCGTCGGCAGCGTGCCGGGGTGGCCGAGGCAAACCGGGCAGGTGTGCGTGTTCGGCGGCTCGCCGAAGGACAGCGCGCAGCCGCAGAACATCTTCGTGCGCGTGTTGAGCTGCACGTGGATCTCGAGGCCGATTACGGGCTCGTACTCAGCCATGGGCCGGGCTCCCGTCGAAGGCGATCTCGTGCTCGAGCGCGTAGGCGGCGTCAAGGATCTGGTTCTCGCTGAAGGCCGGCCCCGCGAACTGCAGGCCCACGGGCAGGCCTTCGGAGAGGCCGACCGGAATCGATATCGCGGGAATGCCCGCCAGCGACATCGGCACGGTGAAGTAGTCGGACAGGTACATCGCGAGCGGATTCTCGGTGCGCTCGCCGAGCTTGAAGGCGACCGTCGGCGAGGTCGGCGTGACCACGATGTCGACCTTGTCGAACGCCTCGCGGAAGTCGTCGGCAATCTTCGTGCGCACGCGCTGGGCGCGGCCGTAGTAGGCGTCGTAGTACCCGGACGAAAGTGCGTAGGTGCCGAGCATGATGCGGCGCTTGACCTCGGTGCCGAAGCCGTCGTGGCGGGTCTCTTCGTAGAGCGAGGTGAGGTCGCCGGCGGGTGTCCGGTGCCCGTAGCGCACGCCGTCGTAGCGGGCGAGATTGGCGCTCGCCTCGGCCGGGGCGAGCACGTAGTAGGCGGAGAGGCCGTAGGCCGCGTGCGGCAGCTCGATCTGCTCGACCGATCCGCCGAGCGACTCGATCTTCGCGATCGCCGCGCCGCAGGCCTCCACCACGCCCGGCTCGACGCCCTCCTCCTCGAGGCCCCAGATGCCGAAGCGCAGGCCGCTCAGGTCCTCGCGCGTCGGTAGCTCGACCGCGTGCGGGTAGTCGAGCGAGGTGGAGTCGCACTTGTCGCGGCCCACCATGTGGCGGAAGAGCAGCGCGGAGTCGGTGACGTCGCGCGTAAGCGGGCCGCACTGGTCGAGCGACGAGGCGAAGGCGATCATCCCGTAGCGCGAGACGGCGCCATAGGTGGGCTTGAGGCCGACGATCCCGCAGAGTGCGGCGGGCTGGCGGATCGAGCCACCGGTGTCGGTTCCAATCGCCCAGGGCGCGTTGCCCGCTGCCACCGCTGCCGCCGAGCCGCCGCTCGACCCGCCAGGCACGCGCTCGGTGTCCCACGGGTTGCGCACGGGGCCGAAACCCGAGTTCTCGTTGGACGAGCCCATCGCGAACTCGTCCATGTTGGTCTTGCCGAGCACGGGTGCGCCGGCGCCGGTCAGGCGCTCGACCGCCGTGGCGGTGTAGGGCGGCTTGTAGCCCTCGAGGATCCGCGAGGCGGCCATGCTCGGCACGCCCTTGACGCAGAAGAGGTCCTTGACGCCGAGCGGCACGCCGCCGAGCGGGCTGTCCTTGGCCCCGTTCGACGGCTTCGAGTCGGTCACCCACAGGTACGAGCCGAGCTCGTCCGCGGCAGCGCGCTCGCGGTAGAAGTCGAACACCTCGCCGGCGTCGAGCTCGCCGAGGCGCACGCGCTCGGCGGTCGTGGCCGCGCTGAGGTCGAGCAGCTCGCTCATCCGCCGCCGGGGCTCGGCACGCGGAAGCCCTCGTCCGAGGCGTCGGGTGCGGGCTCGAGGATCGTGTCCCGGTCCCAGCTGGGCCGCGGCTCATCGGGGCGCAGCACGTTCTGCACGTCCACCACGTGCGAGGTGGGCTCCACCCCGTCGAGGTCGAGCTGCGAAATGTTCTCGATGTGGTCGAGCACGGCGGACAGCTCGTTCGACATCCGCTCCACCTCGTCGTCGGTGAGCTTCAGCCGGGCGAGCCGCGCCACGTGCAGGACTTGGTCGCGATCGATCATTCGACGGGCGATTGTAGGGAGGTCATTACTATGGCCGCCCATGAGTCCGGACCGAGCGGAGCGGCTGGTGGTCTTCACGATGCGCGCGCTGGCGCTCACGTTCGCCGTCGTGGGCCTGCTTTTCATCATCACGCCCAACGGCGTGCTCGGCCGGATGGACGACGTGGGCAACTGGATCGGCAGCTTCCACACGGCGCCGCAGAGCGACGAGAAGCTGTGGCTCGCGCTCGGCTTCGCCTACATGACCGTGATCACCGGGATCGCGCTCGTGATCTCCACGGACGTGGGCCGCTACCGGCCGTTCCTGCTCGTGCTCGCGGCCGGCAAGGCGGCTTCGTCGCTCGTAGCGGGCGCGTTCTTCGTCTTCGGCGACGACGTCTTCATCTACCTCCTTAACTTCCTGGTTGACGGATCACTCGTTCTGATCGTGCTGTGGTGCTGGCACATCTCGGCGCCGCTCGAGCGCCGCGTCGCGCCCACCTGAAGGAGCGCCCCGAGCCTCTCGGCGTCGGAGCTCCGGATCTTCGCCGCCTTCTCCGAGGCGGTGCTGCCGCCCGGCGGGGCGCTGCCGTCC
>DATBKS010000196.1:0-24726 GCA_036555755.1 Thermoleophilaceae bacterium | reverse complement strand
CCCCTCGTGGTCCTCGCGATCGTCCTGGGCCTGGTGTTCCTGGTGATCGCCGCGATCTATTTCGTCGACACGGCGTCGGCGCTGCCCTCGTTCTTCCCTGGGCACTCAGCCGGGTCGTCGCACCACCACATCAAGCATGGAATCGCCGCGCTCGTGCTCGGGGTCGGCTGCCTGCTGTTCGCGTGGTTCCAATCCGCGCCGTCGGCGCAGCGAACCGTCAGCAGCTAGGCGACGAGCTCGTAGTGCATCGTCCGGTAGCGCATCAGCCGGTGAAACGCCGGGACTAGCACCGCTTGCAGCACGTGGTGCCGGCCGGCGAGGGCCTTGGCCGCGCGCTTCGCGTCCGCTCCTTCGAGTAGATGCGCGTGCGCGTGCATGCCTGGACCGGTGGCCTTGCCGCCGACGGTCGCGGGCGCGACCTCCACGTCCGGGTTGTTCCTCAAGCGCTTCGTCTTCCCGGCCTTGTCGTAGGTGCGGAAGACCGCCCGCTCGCCGTCGAACGCGAGGCTCACCGGCGTCGCCACCGGCGTCCCGTCGCGCTTGTACGTGGTGAGCAGGATCGTCTTCGTTTGCCGCAGTGAGTTGAGCTGTCCGTTTGTCTCGTTCATGCCCTCTACGACGAGATGGCGGGAGCGAGCGTGACAGGTCAGGCTGCCTGGCGGACGCCAGCCGGCGGAATTGAGCCTCTGATCGCCGCGCCCAGCGAGAACACCGACGCGGCGCCGGGCGCGAGCCAGCCCGCGGGCGCGCCGTCGGGCCGGACGAGCAGCGCGCTGCCGCCGCGGATGCCGAGCGCTCGCGCGGTGACCACGTCGAGGCTCCGGATCGCCACCGGCAGCCGACCGCGGACCATGCGCAGGGCGTCGCCCCACGCGGTCGGGTCGGGTCCGGTGAAGAGCGTCAGCCCGGGGCCGAGCAGGTCGAGCGTCGAGACGCGCTGGCCCGCCTCCTTCGTCCAGGCGTGGGCGATGCGGCCGCCGATGTCGGCGTGGAGCAGGTCGCCGTCCTCGCGCGGGGTGCCGGGCGGCTCCGCGGACTGCGCCACGTTGTGCTCGGCCAGCGGACGCCGCTCGCGCTCGTAGGAGTCGAGCAGCTCCGGATCCGCCCAGCCCTTCAGCACCCAGGAGAGCTTCCAGCCGAGGTCGTAGCCGTCGTGGATCGCGGTGTTCATGCCGGTGCCGCCGCGCGGCGTCGCGCGGTGGGCTGCGTCGCCGACCAGGAACGCGTTGCCCGCGCGGTAGCTCTCGGCCATCTGGGCGGCGAAGGTGAAGCTGCCGATCCGCTCGATCTGCGGGTCGAGGTCGGCGTCGCCCGCGGCGATGGGGATGCGCCGGGTCATCTCGTCCTCGCTGAAGGTGGCGACGCCGCTGCCGACCGGGCCCATGGCGGCGTAGAGCCAGCGGTCGCGCCCGGCGGGGAGGGCGATGCCCTGGGCGTCCGGGTGCTGGATGGCGTAGAGGACGTAGGCGCTGTCGCCGACGAGGTCCCAGACGGGAGCGCGGAACAGCACCGTTCGTGCCTCGAGCAGGTTGTCGGGGCCGTGCATCTCGATGCCGAGCGCGCGCCGCACTGCGCTGTGTGCGCCGTCGGCAGCGATCAGGTAGCGCGCGTCGATAGCGCGGTCGTCTCCGAGCGAGACGCGCAGGCCGTCGGAGCGCTGCTCGACGCCGGTCACATCGGTGCCCAGCTCGATCCGGGCGGTTCCGAGCGAGCTCAGGTGCTCGAGCAGCACCGGCTCGAGATGATCCTGTGGCACACAGGCCGGTGGCGCGGGCGTGACGAGCGCGCTCTGCGCGCGGGTGGGGAAGCCGGAGGGAACGCCGTGGCCCTCGCCGGCGCGGACGAGCGTCTCGCAGAACCACTGCTGCCACTCGACGTCGACTCCGCCTGCCCGGATCTCGCTCTCGAGGCCGAACGAGCGCAGCACCTCCATCGAGCGGATGCTGACGCCGGTCGCGCGGGGAAGGGATGACAGCTCGGCGCGGCGCTCGACGAGCGTCACCGCGATGCCCTGGCGCGCGAGCGCCACGGCTGCGGTGAGCCCGCCGGGCCCGGCCCCGACGATCAGGACTTCGGTTTCTTCGTGGGTTCTCATGGTGCGCTCGCAATCAGGTAGTGGAGTTCGTTGCTCAGGCGGTAGCCGCCGTCGGGTGTGCGGAAGGGCGCCATGGCCTCGACGATCTGCGCGCGGACGGCGGGTTCGCGCTCGGGGCCGACGAGCGCCCCGAGGCCGCCGGGTGCCAGCAGCAGCCGGCCGAGGCTTTCCTCGTCGGCGTACTCGTAGGCGAAGCTGTGGTCGAAGGTCTCCCGCGGCGTGAGCCCGGCCGCCTCGGCCATCTGCTCGAGCACGCCCGGCTTCCAAAGCGAGGGCGGGGCGGGCTTGTCGGTCCGCTCCCCGGCGGTCGGGAAGAACGGCCGCGCGATCTTCTTCATCGGCTCGAGGTCGTTGCGCTCGGGCGGTCCGAAGACCTGGATCACGACGGGCGCGCCGAGCTTGGCAACGCGGCCGGCCTCGCGCAGCGCCTCGACCATGTCCTCCGCGAAGAAGAAGGACGTGAAGCCGGTGACGAGGTCGAAGCTGTCGGCGTCGTAGGGGAGGGCCTGCATGTCGCCGAGGCGGATGTCGGCCTCGGCCACGCGCCGGCGGGCGAGCTCGAGGAGCTGCTCGGAGGCGTCGATCCCGGAAGGGCGAGCGCCGCGCTCGACGCAGATGTTGAGGAAGGAGCCGGCACCGCAGCCGATGTCGAGGACGGTCTGGCCGCGGTTGAGCTGGACGTGCCTCAGCACCTCCTCGTAGGCCGGGCGCTGCTGCTCCTCGGTGATGGCCCAGTCGCTCGCGCGGGCGCCCCAGGCGGCGCCCCAGCGCTCGGCGGTGGTGGCGCTTGGTGTCTCGGAAGTTGTGGACGGCATCTCGTCTTGTCTCCTACGTAGACTATGGTCCGTAGTTATTTACACTATGATCCATAGTTATGTCAAGACCTGAGCTCACGCTCTTCTCGTACGAGATCCTTGGTCTCGTCGGCAGCAAGGGGGCCGGCGCGCACGACCTGCTGCGCATGGCGCAGCGCGGCCGCATCCTCGACTGGGCCGGCGAGAGCCAGTACTACGTGGAGCCCAAGCGGCTCGCGAAGCTCGGCTATCTCGAGGCGCACAAGGAGCCGGGAAAGACGCGCCCGCGCACCGTCTACTCGCTAACCGACAAGGGCCTTGAGGCGCTGCGCGAGTACGCGGCAACGCCGGTGAAGTTCATGCCGGTGAAGAGCGACGCGTTGCTGCGACTGCTGATCGCCGACCTCGTGGGCGAGCCCGTCACGCGCGAGAGCATGCTCACGTTGCGCGACGACATCGCCGACCTGAAGGAGCGGCTTGGGGCGGCCGGGGACTACGCGACCCTGCCGCACCGGCAGAAGTACCTGCGGCTCGTCAACGGCTTTCTCGACGATCTGCTGGACCTGCACCTGCGGCTGGTGAATGACGTGGAGCGGGAGCTCGGGGACTAGCGCGCGGTGCTGAGTTCCACCAGGGCGTGCTTGAGCAGCTCGTCGGGCTCGGTGGTCACGACGACCGCACCGAGCGCCGCGGCTTCGGCCTTACGCTCCTCGCTGGCGTCGGCAACGTAAAAGAGGAACGGGCCATTCCACTTCTCGGCGCGAAGCTGCGTGAGAAGCCTCGGACCCTCGTCCGGCTTCTCTCGGGTCCAGTTCGAGATCACAAGGTCGAAGCGAGCCGGCTCTTTCTCCAGGCGCTCGACAGCATCGTCCGTGGTCAGCTCGTTCTCGACGTCCACGCCGAGGCCGCGCAGGAGGCGCGTCTCCCCGACGTTGTTCTTGGGGGTGTTGTCGACCCACAGCACGCGGCGATGATTCAGCAGAGGAGCCAACTGCACGCTGAGCGCCGCGAACGACCGCAGGTGAGAGGGCGGAGGCATGGTCTTGTCGGGTTTGTCGCGGTAGACCGCCTCGGTCTGCTCGGTGACCCACTCGAGGTCAACGCCCATGAAGCTCATCCGTTTGATGCCGAGCTCTTGGAACATGCGCCCCAGCGGCCGGCGGAGCAGGTAGAGGACGCAGAGGGCGAGAAGAACCACGATCGCCGTCCACAACGGAGCGACCAAGACGTCAACCAGATCGGTCGAGACGTAGCGCTTCACTGAGCTGAGAAGACCGTAACGCTTGCGCGCATCCCCGTCTCGATAGAGACTTGCCGCATGCCCACCCGCGTCGATCGCGCGCGACGCCTTGGCTTGCTGGTCGCGGCTGCGCTGCTGCTGACCGCGTCGTCGGCGCACGCGTCCGCCACGATCACCTACCCGCCGAACGGCGCGACGGTCCAGCTCGACAAGAAGGCGAACTTCAGCTTCTCCTGGACGATGGCGCCGGGCGAGATCATGCCGAGCCCCTACGTCGGCGACAGCCCGACCTACGACCCGGACACGTTCGCGCCGTTCAACTCGGGCTGCGGGGTTCTCGCCGACACCGCCACCTCATGCAAGCCCGACGAGCCGATCAGCGCCGGGACGCACTACGTCTTCATCGACACGGTGAACAACGATGTGACGCAGCACTTCGAGTCGCCGGTGACGAGCTTCAGGGTGCCGCCGTTCCTCGCGCTTGGCTGCGGTCCGGTGGCCCAGAGCTGCTCGGCCACCAACAAGGGCTTCCGGATCCTGTACGTCCCGCACCCGCCGATCGGCCTGCCGAACTCGACCATCGAGATGGGCGCGTGGGCCAACGCTCCGGACGACACCGCCGTGCACTACGCCTTCACCTTGAAGCGCGGACATAAGGTCATCGCCCGCCTCAAGGATGTGCAGGATTCGGGCGAGCTGCTGACGCAGTCGGGCTTCGAGCTCACCCACGCCCAGATCCTGTGGGGCCACCACCGCAAGCACTGGCATGCGCCGAAGGGCGGCACTCGCCTCTCGGTCGTCTGCACCGTGAGCGTGCAGGGCGTGACTCTCACGCGCACCAAGACGATGCGCACCCCGCCGCGCTAGCTACGCGGTGTAGAGCGCCTCGATCTCGTCGGCGTACTTCTGCGCGATCGGCTTGCGCTTGAGCTTCATGGTCGGGGTCAGCTCGTCGCCGCCGGGCAGCCACTCCTCGTCGAGCAGCTTCCACCTCTTGATCTGCTCGACGCGGGAGAGCTTCGCGTTGGCGGCTTCCACGGCCTCGCCGACGGCGGCCACGACGGCGGGATCGTCTGCCTGCGCCCCGGCCTCCGGCTCGAGCACGAGCAGCGCGACGTTGTACGGGCGCCGGTCGCCAACCACCATCGCCTGTCCGATCAGCGGGCTCGCCGTCTTGAGGTGACCCTCGATCAGCGCGGGCGACATGTTCTTGCCGGCCGCGTTGATGATCAGCTCCTTCTTGCGGTCCACGATCCTGAGGCACCCGTCGTCCTCGATCACGCCGACGTCGCCCGTGTGGAGCCAGCCGTCTGAATCGATGGTCTCGGCGGTGCGCTCGGGGTCGCCGCGGTAGCCGCGCATCACCTGCGGGCCGCGCAACAGCACCTCGCCGTCGTCGGCCAGCTTCAGCTCCATGCCGGGGAGAACGCGGCCGACCGTGTCGAGCCGCGCCTCGCTCGGGTGATACGTCGTGACCACGCACGCGACCTCCGACATGCCGTAGACCTCGGCGGTGGGAATGCCGATCGCGCGGATCCACTCGTGCACCTCGAGCGGAATCGGGGCGGCGCCGAACACCACCGACTCCGCCTGGTCGAGGCCAAGCCGCTCGCGCATCGGGCGCAGCACCTTCTCCTCCGCGACCGCGTGTCGCGCAGCGAGCTCGTCGGGGAGCGGGGTGCCGGCCACCTCGTGGCGCACGCGCTCGATCCCGACCGTGATCGCTCCCTGCACGGCGGCGCGGCGCTCCTCGTCGGGGTCGGCGGCGATCAGCGCCTCGAGCCCCGCCTTCATCTTCTCCGCCACGCGCGGCACGGCTCCCCAGGAGGTGGGCCGCGCGCCCGGCAGCGCCGCGATCACCTCGCGCGGGTCGGGCACGCAGGTCACCTGCAGCCCGAACAGCATCTGCCCGTAGTGGGACAGGGCGCGGTCGGCGATGTGGGCGGTCGGGAGATAGGACATCGCGCGGCCGCCCATCCGCACGGGCAGCACCTCCGCGAGTCCGCGCCACTGGGCGAGCAGGTTGTCGTGCGTCAGCTCGACGCCCTTCGGCGGCCCGGTGGTGCCCGACGTGTAGATGAGCGTGAGCACGTCGTCCGGCTCGATCGCGTGCCACGAGGCCTCGAAGTCGAACTCCGGATTCGGCGACGACTCGAGGGCGGCCAGCTCGATCGTGCCGTCCTCGGCGGGGTCGATGCAGACGATCTGCGTCGGACCGCCGCCCGCCGCCGCGCGCGCCGCCTCGATCTGCGGGAGGAACACGCGCTCGGTGATGACGATGTCGTTGCCCGCGTTCTCGAACAGGTAGGCGATCTGCTCGGGCGACGACGTGGCATAGACCGAGAACGGCGTGGCGCCGATGTGCAGCGCCGCCGTGTCGCAGATGAAGAACTCCGGCCGGTTGACGGTGAGCAGCGCGATCGTGTCTCCGCGCCGGAGGCCCAGCGCGGAGAGCCCGGCCGCGATCTTCCTTACGCGCGCGGCGTATTCGCCGAACGTGATCTCCACCGAGCCATCGGGCGTGCGCAGCGCAACCTGGTCGGCGAAGCGCTCGGCGGTCGCCTGGAACGCCTCGGCGAATGTGGTCGCGCGCGTGGCCTCGACGGCCTCGGCCTGGGAGGGAGCGGTTTTGAGGGCAGCAGATTCCATATGCGCAACCTACGCCGCCGCGACTTCGCTTGCACGCGCGCCGAGAGATACTGACGCGCGTGTCGCAGGAAAATGTGGATCTGGTCCGGGCCGCGATGTTCCGCGACCCGGTCGATCTCGTGGAGCTGAGCCACAGCGGAGAGTTCCAGCGGGCCATCGACCCGAGTGCGTTCGCGCCGGACGTGGTGGTCGTGTTCATGACCCCATCCGGGCCGCCGACGGAGTACAGCGGCATCGCGGGTATGGGTGCAGGCTGGCGCGACTGGCTGGCGCCGTGGGCGAGCTACCAGGTGGTGGTCGATGAGATGCGCGACGCTGGCGATCGCGTG
Source organism: Thermoleophilaceae bacterium (assembly GCA_036555755.1). Taxonomy (GTDB): domain Bacteria; phylum Actinomycetota; class Thermoleophilia; order Solirubrobacterales; family Thermoleophilaceae; genus JAICJR01. The sequence goes on along the minus strand of DATBKS010000196.1, from coordinate 17,619 downwards.
GTGGCGCTCGCGACCCTGCGCGGCGACACGCTCCGCGACGGCGTGCACGTGGAGCAGCCGGGTGCGGCGGTGGTCACGATCCGGGATGGCAAGATCGCCCGCGTGGAGTTCCACCTCGATCGCCGCGAGGCGCTCGAATCCGCGGGGCTGTCCGCCTAAAGCAGCGCTTTTTCAAGCACGCGGGCCCGCGCGTCGATACCTCATCCGAGCGATTCGGGCACCTGGGAGACGTCGCGCGTGCTGCTTGAGACAAGTCAACCTGCGTTCTGGGACAACGACGCCGCCGCGAGGCGCGCGATCGGTCGCATCGCGGGCATCCTCTTCGCCGCCGGCGGAATCGCCACCGTGCCGGCGTACCGGCTCATGCAGAACCCCACGCCGCCCGACGCCGTCAACCTGCTGCCGCTGCTCGCGTTCCTCTCCGGCTTCGCGTGCTTCGTCGTGCCGTGGGACCGAGTACGCGCCTCCTGGCTCCACCTCGTTCCGACGATCGCGACGCTCGAGGTAGCGGTGTCGGTGTGGGCGCTCGGCGTGCACGGCAACGTCGTGTCGTGGCTCTACGTGCTGGTGGTCGTGTTCGCTGCGCTCGCGTTCCGCGAGCGCCTCTCCGTCGCCGCCCACGTCGTCTTCGTCTCTGTCGCTTTTGCCGCGCCGATCATCTACATGCCGGGGAGCGCGCGGGACAACCTCGTGCGCACCCTGATCGCGCTGCCCACGCTGGCCGTCGCCACCGGCGTGGTCACGTTCCTGCGCGAGCGCCTGGAGCTCGGCAACGAGGTGATGCGCCGGGCGGCCGAGCGCGATCCGCTCACCGGGGTCGGCAACTACCGCACGTTGTACGAGCGGCTCGACTACGAGATCGCGCGCCACGCCCGCCACAACCGGCGGTTCGCCCTCGCGCTGCTCGACCTGAACGACTTCAAGCAGGTGAACGAGGCCCACGGACACCTCGAGGGCGACCGGCTGCTTCGCGACGTCGGCCGCGTCCTCCTCGAGACCGTCCGCGGCCAGGACACGGTCGCCCGCCAGGGCGGCGACGAGTTCTCCGTGCTCGCGCCCGAGTCCGGCCCGGTCGACGCGCTCGCGCTCTCCCGCCGCCTGCAGCGCTCGCTGCGGCAGGTGCGCGTGACCGACGGCATCCCGCTCACCACCTCCATCGGCTACGCCGTGTTCCCCGATCACGGCACCACCCCCGACGCCCTCCTCGCGCACGCAGACTCCGCTCTCTGGCGAAGCAAGCATGAGAGCCGCGCGGCTGAGGCGTCTTAGTGCGGTCGCAGCTCCGGGAGACAATGGGACGGCTGCCCGGGCTCCCGCTCGCGGCGGTCTGGGTGTCGTTCGCCGACGAGCTCGTGCTGGAGCTGGGCCGGCTCGTGCAGCAGCATCCCGCCGTCGAGCGGCAGGTGGGGGAGTGGCGGCTGGGCGCTCTGTCGACCGCGTGGACGTTGACGGCGCCGGGCGGTTCGCCCTTGTTCCCGCGGCCGCTGGCGGATGCCGAGGCGTGGGGCCTGGCGGCAACGCGCGCGTTCGACCCTGTGCTCGGTGGGCGGATCGACTCCGTGGAGCACTGCGACGACTGGCGGTTGTGCGTGCGGTTCGAGAGCGGGCATCGGTTCGTCGTGGAGCCCGAGCAGAGCGATTTGCCGGACTGGCAGCTCAGCCCAGCTGGGGATGGGCCGTACATCGTGGGTGGGCCGGGGCAGCACGTGGCGCTGCTGGCGGAGCACGGGTTGCCGCCGCTCGAGGAGCTCCACGAGCCGCTGGGCCGGATCGGCTGATCAGCCCAGGCTGGCCGCGCAGCCAATACGATCCCGCGCCATGGAGATCGGTGGGCGGAGGGCGCTCCTCACGGGCGCGTCCGGAGGAATTGGCGAGGCGATCGCGCGGGCGCTTCATTCGCGCGGCGCGAACCTGATCCTCAGCGGGCGCCGTACCGCTGTGCTCGAGGAGTTGGCCGGCAAGCTCGGCGAGCGGGTCGAGATTGTCCCCGCTGACCTGTCCGCGCCCGAGGGCTGGGAGACGCTTGCCGGGGAGGCGGGCGACGTAGACATCTTCGTGGCCAACGCGGCCCTCCCTGGCAGCGGTCGGCTCGACGACTTCAGCATCGAGGAGATCGACCGCACCATCGACGTCAATCTCCGCGCGCCCATGCAGCTCGCACGGCAGCTCGGACCGCAGATGGTCGAGCGCGGCGCCGGCCACATGGTCTTCATCTCCTCGATGTCCGGGAAGATCGCGGCCGGCGGCGGCTCGGTGTACTCGGCCACCAAATTCGGGCTGCGCGGCTTCGCCGCCTCGCTCCGCGACGAGTTGCACGGCACGGGCGTCGGCGTGACCCTGGTCTCGCCCGGCTTTGTGCGCGAGGCGGGCATGTTCGCGGACACCGACATCAAGCTGCCGTCGTACGTACGCACCGTGTCGCCGCAGCAGGTGGCGGACGGCGTGATCCGCGGCATCGAGCGCGACAAGGGGGACATCGACGTCGCGCCCCTCGCCATCCGTGCCAGCGCGTGGCTCGCCGCCATCGCACCGGACGCCGTCGCCAGCACCGGGCGTCGCCTCGGCTCCACCGAGATGGCCGACGAACTGGCCGACCGCCAGCGCCCCAAGCGCTAGCGAAACCTGTTTTAGAAAAAAGGACTTGACAGCCGCTATGCGGCCGTGCTTTACTGCCGCCGCGAGTTTCCGTAAACGTTTTCGGAAATGACCAAGCACTACGTCACAATTCGCGAGCTGGCCCGCTTGAGTGGAGTCTCAGTCGGCACCGTGTCGCGTGCGCTCAACGGCTATCCGGACGTCCGCCAGGACACTCGGGACCGCATCGTGCGCCTCGCCGAGGAGCTCGACTACACACCGCAAGCCGCGGCGCGCACGCTCGTCACCCGCCGCTCGCACGTGATCGGCGTCTTCCTCGAAACGGGCAAGAACCACCCCGACATCCAGCACCCGTTCTTCCACGAGGTGCTCGTCGGAATCAAGAACCGCCTGGGCGCCGCCGGCTACGACCTGCTGCTGTTCGCGAGCGAGGAGCCGGGCAACGGCTACGGCACGCACTCCTACCTCAAGCGCTGCAACCACCACCACGTCGACGGCGCCGTGCTGATGGGCCTGAGCGCCGACGATCCGGAGACCGACCGCCTCGCGCGCTCCTCGCTCCCGTGCGTCAGCGTCGACGTGGAGTTCCAGGGATTGCACTCGAGCTGGGTCTCCTCGGACAACCATCAGGGCGCCGACTTGGCCGTCAAACACCTGATGGAATGCGGCCACAAGCGCATTGCGCACATCGCCGGCCCGCTCGACACCACCCCTGGCCGCGAGCGCCTGGCGGGCTTCCGCCGCGCGATTGAGAAGGCCGGACTGCCGTACTACGACGAGCTAGTCGTCTACGGAGACTTCTACTACGAGAGCGGCTTGGCGTCGATGGAGAAGCTGCTCGACCTAGCGACCCCACCCACCGCGGTGTTCGTCGCCTCGGACATGATGGCCATGGGGGCGATGCGGGCCGTTCAGGCTCGAGGCCTGTCTGTCCCGGGCGACGTCGCGGTGGTCGGATACGACGACATCACCATCGCCGGCATGGCCCACCCGCCGCTCACAACGGTCCGCCAGGAGAAGGCCCAGCTTGGCGAACTGGCGGCCGAGGCCCTGCTGCGCCAGATCGAAGAAGGCGCGAACGGCGACCTCGAATCAACCCTGACTCTTCCGGTCACTCTCGTCGTGCGTGAGTCCACGTGCGGCGACCGTAACCAGTCCGTCACTTAGGAGGTGCTGCGATCCGAGATCTAACAGCGCTTCGTCATCGATTTACGTAAACGTTTTTGTAAAGGAGGGAATGAGGAGAGATGTTCTCGAGGCTCACAAAGGGCCGTCTCGCGATCTTGAGCGTGCTGGTTCTCGCTCTTGCGCTCGTGGTCGCGGCATGCGGCAGCAGCAGCAAGTCGAGTAGTTCGAGCAGCACCCAGGCAAAGGCTGCCGCACCGAACATTCGCGGCGCGACGGTAACGCTCTGGGTGATGAACAACGGGCCGGCTCCGGTCGCGGACACGCGCCGGATCCTGAAGCCCTTCGAGCAGCAGACGGGCGTGAAGGTGAACGTCAAGCTCGTCGGCTGGGACGTCCAGTTCGATCGCATCCGCAACGCGGCGATCTCGGGCACCGGTCCTGACATCACGCAGGCAGGCACGACGCAGGTTCCGTTCTTCGCGGCCCTCGGTGGCTTCGAGGATCTGAGCAAGTACCAGTCGCAAATCGGTGGCCAGAGCGCGTACGCGCCGGGCATCTGGAAGACCACGCAGGTGGTCGGCCAGAACGGCACGTGGGCGATCCCGTGGTTCACCGAGGCTCGGGCGATCTACTACCGCAAGGACGCGCTGGCGAAGGCCGGCGTCGACCCGAAGACCGCCTTCACGGATTGGAATGCCTTCAAGGCGACGCTCGAGAAGCTGAAGAGCGTCAAGGAGCTCGACGGCAAGCCGATCCAGCCGTTCGGCGGACCGGGGAAGAAGGCGTTCGACCTCGTTCACAGCATCGCGCCCTTCATCTGGGGAGCGGGCGGGAACGAGCTCACGCCTGACAACAAGAAGTCGGCAATCGACAGTCCGCAGGCTCAGCAGGGCGTGGAGTTCTACGCCAACCTGATCCCGGACGGCGTGTACGACACGGCCGCGCTCGAGAAGGACGGCCAGGGCGTGGAGAACATGTTCAAGGGCGGCCAGCTCGCAGTCTGGATCGGCGGCCCGTGGGTGCTCCAGTCCGCAGGACGCTCCGACGACAAGACGTGGGATCCCAACGCGCGTAAGAACGTGGGGATCTCGCCGCTGCCGAAGGGGCCGACCGGCAAGGCCTACGCGTTCGTGGGCGGGTCGAACCTGATGATGTACAAGACCGCGAAGAACAAGGACGCGGCCTGGGCCGTCATCAAGTACCTCTCGCAGGACCCGACGCAGAAGTCCTACGCCGAGTTGATGGGAATGTTCCCCGCGCGGCTCGCGCCGCAGAAGCAGGTCGGGGAGTCGGACCCGAATCACGAGGAGTTCTTCCAGGCGATCGAAGAGGGTCGCTCGTACTCCGCCATCCCGCAGTGGGCTCAGGTGGAGAACAGCTACAAGAACTCCCTAGGCGAGATCCTCGACATGGCGGCGGGTGACGGCGGCAAGCCGTACAACCCGCAGACCGTCGAGTCACAGCTCCAGTCGGCCGCCAAGGAAGCGGACAACCTGCTGGCGCAAGGGGCTGGTTAGGCCCCTGACACCGGACCCAGGGGACGCGAGTGAGATCCTCCTCCTCGCTCGCGTCCCCACCTAACCGGGATCTCGACTGATGCAAGTGCCGCACACAGAGGCAGCGCCCGCGCCCGAGTCGCCTGTGGCCGTCCCATCACCGGGAGATGGCGCGGGGCAAGAAGGCTCGGGCGGGCGCCGCCGCAAACGCCGCAAGCGCAACCGGTTCGCGTGGGCGCTTATCGCGCCGGCTCTCATCTTCATGCTGCTGGTGCACGTCCTGCCGACGCTGGCGGGCTTCTACCTCAGCTTCCTGCGCCTCAACACCTTCACGCTGTCGAAGCTGTTCGCGGCGCCGTGGTACGGGCTGCAGAACTACAAGGCCCTGTTCGACCCCGCGAGCCCGCTCCACGACGGCTTCTTCACCGCCGCCGGCAACACGCTCCAGTACACCGCGCTTGTCGTGGTCGGCACCGTCGGCGGGGGCCTGGGAGTGGCCCTTCTCCTCAACCGCACCTTCCCCGGCCGCCGGCTCGTGCGCACGCTCATGCTGCTGCCGTGGGTCGTGCCGAGCTTCGTCGTGGCCACGCTCTTCCAGTTCATGCTTCAGCGCGACGACGGGATCGTGAACAAGATCCTCGTCGACTACACGCACCTCCTGCACCACCGGCCCACCTGGCTGCTCGGCAGCAACACGATGTGGGCCATCGTGATTCCCAGCATCTGGCGCGGCCTGCCGCTGCCGATGCTCTTCTTCCTCGCGGGCCTTCAGACCATTCCCGAGGACCTTCACGAGGCGGCCAAGATGGACGGCGCCGGCGCCTGGCGGCGCTTCCGCTACATCACGCTGCCGCTGCTGCGGCCGCTGATCGGCGTGCAGATCCTGATCGGCGTGATCTACGCCGCCTACCAGTTCGTGATCCCGTACATCATGCTCGGCAGCGACCCGGGGCCACACGCGGACGTACTGATGACGCTGATCGTCCGCCAATCATTCGAGAACAGCCTGTTCGGCGCCGGCGCAGCGATCTCCACGCTGCTCATGCTCGCAATGACGGCGCTGGTGCTGATCTGGTACCGCGCCTTCCGGCGTGACTTCGAGGTGACCGCGGCGTGAGCGCATTCGCCATCACACCTCGGCGCAAGCGCAAGATCACCAGCGCGTTCCTGACGACGCTCACCTACCTGATCCTCCTGATCATGCTCGCGCCGATCTTCTGGCTGATAGTCGGCGCGACCCAGAGTTCAACCGATATCTCGAACGGCACCTACAAGGTGCTGCATCCGACCTTCCACGCGTTCAGCGCAATGTGGAAGTCGATCGACTTCGCGCACTACCTCGTCAACAGCTTGATCATCTGCTCGGCGGCGGCGCTGTTTGCCACGGCGTTCGCGAGCTGCGCCGGCTACGCGCTCGCGCGCCACACCTCGAAGCCGCTCAAGGCGTACGGCGTCTCCGTCCTGGCCACGCAGGTGGTGCCCGGCGTGATGTTCCTGCTGCCGGTGTACCTCGGCTTCGTCTGGCTGAAGAAGAACACGCCGATACAGCTGTTCGACACGCGCATCGGGGTCGTCCTCGTCTATACCGCGTTCTTCACGCCGGTCTCGATCTACTTCATGCGCTCGTTCTTCCTCGCGCTGCCGCGCGACCTGGAGGAGGCGGCGATGGTCGACGGCTGCACCCGCTTCGGCGCGTTCTGGCGGATCGTCCTGCCCAACGCGGCGCCCGGCCTCGTGGCCACGTTCGTCTACGCGTTCCTGTTCGCGTGGGACGAGCTGCTGTTCGTCTCGGCGCTCACCCAGACGAAGGCCGAGACGATCCCGATCGGCATTCGCAACTTCATCGGCAACTACAACTCGAACTACGACCAGCTCCTGGCCGCGAGTGTCGTGGCGACGATCCCCGTCGTGATCGCCTTCTACGCCGTGCAGCGCTGGCTCGTGCGCGGCATTACCGCCGGGGCGGTGAAGGGATGAGCCACGGCTACCCAGAGGACTTCCGCTTCGGCGTGGCGACAGCCGCGTACCAGATCGAGGGCGCGGTTCACGAGGACGGCCGCGGCGAGTCGATCTGGGACCGCTTCTCGCACACGCCCGGCGCGGTCGACGGCGGCGACACCGGCGATGTCGCGTGCGACCACTACCACCGCTGGCGCGACGACCTCGACCTGATGCAGGCGCTCGGCGTCGAGTCCTACCGCTTCTCGATCGCGTGGTCGCGCGTGCTGCCCGAGGGCAACGGCCGGCGCAACCAGCGCGGCATCGACTTCTACCGCCGGCTCGTCGACGGGCTGAACGAACGCGGCATCGAGCCGATCGCGACGCTCTACCACTGGGATCTCCCGCAGGCCCTCCAGGACATCGGCGGGTGGGACTCGCGCGAGACCACGCACCGCTTCGCCGAGTACGCCGCGCTGATGGCGGACGAGCTCGACACCGTGTCCACCTGGATCACGCACAACGAGCCGTGGGTGGTGGCGTTCCTCGGCCACGCGCAGGGCATCAAGGCACCCGGCCTGCACGACTGGCCCACCGCGCTGCGCGTGTCGCACCACCTGCTGCTCTCACACGGGATGGCGCGCTGCGCGATCCGCAGCGCGCTGCCCGACGCCCGGATCGGGCTTTCGCTCAACCTCGCGCCGGTGCGCGCAGGCAGCGACTCGGAGGAAGACGTCGCGGCCGCGCGCCGCCAGGACGGCCACCTCAACCGCTGGTTCCTCGACCCGCTGTTCCGCGGCGGCTACCCCACCGACATGGTCGAGCTCTGGGAGGGCAAGTTCGGCCGCATGGACGCCGTGCGCGACGGCGACCTCGATCTGATCTCGCAGCCGATCGACTTCCTCGGCCTCAACTACTACTTCCCGCAGCGCGTGCGCCACGCGCCGGGAAACGGCCCGCTTGAGCTCGAGCACGTGCAGGCGCCGCCGCCGCTCACGGCGATGGGCTGGGAGGTCGACCCCGAGGGCCTGCGCGACTTGCTTCTGAGCCTCAACGCCGACTACGACCTGCCGCCGATCTACATCACGGAGAACGGCGCGGCGTTCGAGGACCCGCCGCTGAACGGCAGTGCCTACGTGGACGACGCAGCTCGGACCGACTACCTGCGCGCGCACGTGGAGGCGCTGCGCACGGCGATCGGGCAGGGCGTGGATGTGCGCCGCTACTGCCTCTGGTCGCTGCTCGACAACTTCGAATGGGAGCATGGCTACGCGATGCGCTTCGGGATCGTCCACGTCGACTTCGACTCGCAGCGGCGCGTGCCCAAGCGCAGCGGGCTCTGGTACCGCGACTACATCCACGGCATCCGCAACGGCGGAGTTGGGAGCTGACGATGGCGAGCATCACACTCGAGCGCGTCTCCAAGGTCTTCGGCGACGGCACCGCCGCGGTCACGGATCTCGACCTGCACGTGGCGGACGGCGAGTTCATGATCCTGGTCGGCCCGTCCGGCTCGGGCAAGTCGACCGCGCTGCGCATGATCGCCGGGCTCGAGGAGATCAGCGACGGCTGGATCTTCATCGCCGACCGGCTCGTGAATGACATCGAGCCGAAGGACCGCGACCTCGCGATGGTGTTCCAGTCCTACGCGCTCTACCCGCACATGACCGTCGAGGCAAACATGGGCTTCGCGCTCAAGATGCAGGGCGAGCCGAAGCAGCAGGTCGCCGCGCGCGTGCGCGAGGTGGCGGATCTGCTCGGCGTAAGCGACCTGCTCGGCAAGCGGCCGCGCCAGCTCTCGGGCGGGCAGCGCCAGCGCGTGGCGCTCGGGCGCGCGATCGTGCGCCAGCCCGTCGCGTTCCTGATGGACGAGCCGCTCTCCAACCTCGACGCCAAGCTGCGCGTGGAGATGCGCGCCTACATCGCGCGCCTGCACCGTGAGCTGCGCACCACCACTGTGTACGTCACCCACGATCAGGTGGAGGCGATGACGATGGGCGACCGCGTGGCCGTGATGCGCGACGGCCGCATCGAGCAGGTGGACGAGCCGCGCGTGCTGTACGAGAAGCCCGCCAACGTGTTCGTCGCCGGCTTCATCGGCTCGCCCGCGATGAACCTCGTGAAGGCGCGGCTCGAGGGCGACCAGCTGCTGTTCGGCGCGCAGAAGATCGCGCTGCCGGACGCCGTGCGCGACGCCCGCCCGTCGCTGTCCGGCTACAACGGGCGCGAGCTCGTGGTGGGCATGCGGCCCGAGGTCTTCGAGGTCTCCTACAACGGAAGTGGCGCGGGGCGAGAGCTGGCCTTCGACGTGCTACTCACCGAGGCGCTCGGTTCCGACCAGCTCGCGCACCTCGCTCTCAACTCCGACGCATCCGACCTGACGGTGCGCCTCCCGGCCAGCGCTCCGCTCCGCGCGGGCGAGCGAGTGCGACTGCTCGTCGACCCGAGCCACCTGCACTTCTTCGACCCGGACAGCGAACTGGCGATCACGTAGGAGCGGTGGGAGGATCGCGAGTATGCGACTCCGACGCCCACACACACTCATCTTCGTGCTCGCCAGTCTGGTCCTGGCGCTGCCCGCTTTGGCCCACGCGGCCACGTACTGCGTCAACTCGCCCGGGTGCGCCGGCACCAGCGAGCCCGATCTCCAGAGCGCCCTCGACGCGGCGGCGGCCACCGCGACGCAGGCGGACACGGTCGACGTTGGTAATCCAGGGCCGCCGATCAGCGGCGGCTACCACTACACGGACAGCGGCAACGCCGCGAACCAGGTTGCGATCGTCGGCGCCGCCCGCACGACCACGGTGCTCAAGGCCACCAGTGGATCCGGTAGCGGCCTCTACCTCAACGGCACCGGATCCACCGCCTCCCATCTCACCGTGCAGGCCCCGCAGGGCGGCGGGTACGGAATGCAGACGAACGGCTCGCTCAGCGATGTCGACATCACGAGCGCGGATCCGGGCACCGGCGCGCAGACGGGGGTGTACTTCTACGGCCCGAACTCGACGTGGACCGGCGGAACGCTCACGCTCGCGAGCGGAAGCGGCATCCAGACCGGTACATACGCGTCCACGCCGGGGGTGTCATACACGCTTCAGGACGTGACGGTGAACGCCGAGGACACCGGTGTGTTCGGCGCGCAGGGCAGCATGCTGCTCCGTCGTGTGAGGATTGCCAGCGCGGCAGGCATCCAGGCGAGCGGCGAGCACCTCGTGGCGGACAACTTGACGTTCGTCGCAACCGGCTCTAACGCGTTCACATTCGTGCAGTCCACCGGAACCCTCGACAGCACCGTTTCGCTCAACCATGTGAGCGCGTTCGGCCCAGGCGCCACCTCGGACGGTGTGATCGCGACGTCAAGCAACCCGGGGCGTTCCGTGACGGCAACAGTGAGGAACTCGGTCTTCCGGAACTTCCTGTTCTCGCTCTACCGAAACGCGGACGGCTCGGGCGCGAGCACGAACGTGAGCGTGTCGTACTCGGACATCGACCTCGTCCACACAACCAACACGAACACGAACGGCGGTAGTGGCGGAATCACGCTGGGGCCTGGGAACCTCGACACGGACCCGCTCTGGCTGGGCGCCCCGGCGGGGAACTTCTCGCTGAAGCCCGCCTCGCCAGTCATCGACGCCGGCGATCCAGCCGGACTCGTGGCAGGGGATTCAGCCACAGATGTGCTCGGACAGCCGCGGAGCTCGAATGGCCGTCAGGACATGGGTGCCGTCGAGTTCCAACAGCCGCCGCCGCCGGTCGTCGACAAGACGCCTCCGACGTTCAAGACCTCGAAGCTGCCGAAGAAGCTGCGCTTCAAGCGCCTGCTTGCGGGACTTACCTTCACGGTGAACCCGAGCGAGCCGGCGGCGTTCGACGCCACGCTCGCCGGCGCCGCGCGCTCCGTCAAGCTCGCGAAGACCTACAACGTGACAATCTCGCACCGGGCGCTGAAGCTCGCGCCGGGCAGGCGCCGGATCACGTTGAAGGTGCGCCGGAAGCTGTTCGGCAAGTCGCGCAAGTTCACGTTGCGGCTGACGCTCGTGGCGACGGACGCGGCCGGCAACAAGACGACCAAGCGGAGCACCATCAAGGTCCGGAAGTAGAGGCCGCGCTACTCGGCCGTGACGCCCAGAGCAGCGCGCACGATGCGCAGCTGCTCGGCGCGGTGCGCCGCCGGGTAGCCCTCACCCGGGCTCGCGCGGAACTCGCGGCCGACGTACTCGTAGCGGAGGTTCTCGCCGAGTAGCTCGTCGAGCATGCGCAGCTTCATGAACGCGCGGGCGCCCATGTTCTTCGGCTCTTCCTGCACCCAGACGACCTCCTGGAGCGACGGGTAGCTGTCCATCAGCTCGCGCAGCTCGTTTGAGGCGAATGGGTAGAGCAGCTCCACGCGGCCGATCGCCACGTTGTCGGCGGACTTCCGCTCTTCGGAGCCGACGATGTCGTAGTAGATCTTGCCGGTGCAGAGCACGAGCCGCGTGACCTTCTCGCGGGGCCCGACGAGCGTCGGATCGTCGATCACCGCATGGAACTGGCTGTCGCCCGACAGTTCCTCGAGCTTCGAGGTCGCGGCCGGAAGGCGCAGCAGGCTCTTCGGCGTCATCACCACGAGCGGGCGCTGCTTCTGCACCAGTGCCTGGCGGCGCAGCAGGTGGAAGTACTGCGCGGGCGTCGTGCAGTTGGCCACGCGGATGTTGCCCTCGGCGGCGAGCTGGAAGAAGCGCTCGATGCGGCCGCTCGAGTGCTCCGGGCCCGAGCCCTCGTAGCCGTGCGGCAGCAGCAGCGTGAGGCGGGTGGTCTGGCCCCACTTGGCGAGACCGGACACGAGGAACTGGTCGATCACCACCTGCCCGCCGTTCACGAAGTCGCCGAACTGCGCCTCCCAGAGCACGAGCGCCTCGGGGGCCTGCACCGAGTAGCCGTACTCGAAGCCGAGGCAGGCGGCCTCCGACAGCGGGCTGTTGTGTAGCTCGAACGGCGCGGTGGCGTTCGTCAGGTTCTGGATGGGCGCGAAGCGGTCGCCGGTCTGCGAGTCGTGGAACACAAGGTGGCGCTGGCTGAACGTGCCGCGCTCTGTGTCCTGGCCGGTGAGGCGGATCGGCACCTGCTGGAGCAGCAGCGACGCGAACGCCAGCTCCTCCGCCTGCGCCCACTCGATCGTGCCCTCGTCGAGCGCGCTGCGCCGCTTCTCCATCTGCGGCTTGAGCTTGCGGTGCACGTTGAAGCCTTCGGGCGTCTTGAGCAGCTGCTCGTTCAGCGAGCGCAGCGTCTCGGCGGGCACGGCGGTGACCGGCTCGGCGCTGGCGGAGCGGTCGAGCTGGTGCTCCCCGGTGTCGTGGCCGGGGCTCGCGAGCGAAGCCTTGAGGTCGGCGTGCGCGTCGGACAGCGCCTTGTACGCCTCGGCCGCCATCGCGTCGGCCTCTTCCTTTGTCACCACGCCCTGCTCGATCAACTTGTCGGCGTAGAGCTTGCGGACCGGTGGGTGCTTCTTGATCTTCTCGTACATCACCGGCTGGGTGTACGCGGGCTCGTCGGTCTCGTTGTGGCCGAAGCGGCGGTAGCCGATCAGGTCGATCAGCGCGTCGCGGCCGAAGCGCTCGCGGTACGAGGTGGCGAGACGGACGGCCGCGATGCAGGCCTCCACGTCGTCGGCGTTCACGTGGATGATCGGGACGTCGAAGCCCTTGGCCGGGTCCGAGGCGTAGCGCGTGGAGCGGCTGTCCTCGGGGTCGGTGGTGAAGCCGAGCTGGTTGTCGGTGATCACGTGCAACGTGCCGCCCGTGGTGTAGCCGGGTAGCGCCTGGAGGTTGAGCGTCTCGGACACCACGCCCTGGCCGGGGAAGGCGGCGTCACCGTGGATCAGCACCGGCATGACGACGGTCGGGTCGTGGATCGGCTCGCGGCCCTTGCGGCTCGTCTGGTCGGCGCGCGTGCGGCCCTCGATCACCGGGTCGACGATCTCGAGGTGGCTCGGGTTGGGCGAGAGCGTGACCGTCACGCCCTTGCCGTCGGGCAGCCGGTAGGTGCCGGAGGCGCCGTGGTGGTACTTCACGTCGCCGGTGCCGCCCTCGGGCATCGCGGTGTCGGCCTCGAGGTTCTGCTCACCCTCGAACTCCACGAGGATCGTCTGGTACGGGCGGCCGACGGTGTGAGCGAGCACGTTCAGCCGGCCGCGGTGGGCCATGCCGAGCACGACCTCGCGCGCGCCCGCGCCGCCCGCGCGCGTAAGCGCCTCGTCGAGCATCGGCACGAGCACGTCCACGCCCTCGATCGAAAACTGCTTCTTGCCGAGGAACGCCTTGTGCAGGTAGTTCTCGAGCGCCTCCACCTCGGACAGCCGCTCGAGCAGACGCCGCTTCTCCTCCTCGCTGAGCGGCTCGCGGTGCGCGCCCGACTCGATCGTCTGCCGCAGCCATACGCGCTGGCGGTGGTCGGCGATGTGCTCGATCTCGTAGGCGATCGTCCCGCAGTAGGTCTCCTGAAGATGGGGAAGAGCGTCGGCGAAGGTGTCGCCGGGCACGGCCACGCGGAGCACCGAGGCAGGAATCGCTCGCATCAGCTCGGGCGTGAGGTGCACGGTCTCGGGCTCGAGCGCCGGGTCGCCCACGGGCTTGGAGCCCAGCGGGTCGAGGTGCGCGGCCAGGTGGCCGTGCATGCGGTGCGCCTTGACGATCGACGTGGCGGCCTGAACGGCCTGGAGCAGCGCCTCGTCGGGCGCGCCGGTGAGAGCGGGGGTGACCTCGGACGGCGCGGGCTCCGCCGCGGTCACGGGGCCGGCGCCGTCGCGCGGCGCGGCCTCGAGCGGGACGCCGAGGGCGCCGAACAGCGCCTCGTAGAAGCCGTCCTCGCCCTGGAGCAGCTGATCGATCTTCCGCAGGAATGCGCCCGACTCCGCGCCCTGGATGACGCGGTGGTCGTAGGTCGACGTCATCGTCATCACCTTCTGGACGCCGAGCTCCTTGAGCTTGTCCGGCGCCACCGCGCCGAGACCGGGCGGGAAGCCGATCGCGCCGGTGGCGATGATCGTGCCCTGCCCGGGCATGAGCCGCGGCACCGAGGCCACCGTGCCGATGCCGCCGGGGTTGGTGAGCGTGATGTTCGCGCCCTGGTAGGCCTCGGGCGACAGCGTGTTGTCGCGCGCGCCCGCGACGAGCTCGTCGTAGCGGGCCACGAAGGAGTTGAAGCCGAGCGTGTCCGCGCGCTTGATCACGGGGACCACGAGCGAGCGCGTGCCGTCCTTGCGCTCAACGTCGACCGCGAGGCCCAGGCTGACACCGGCGGGCTCGACGCGCTGCGGCTTGCCGTCGGCCTCCGCGTACGAGTTCGCCATCACCGGCATCTCGCGCGCGGCCTCCACGATCGCCCACGCGATCAGGTGGGTGAACGAGAGCTTCTTGCCCGCGCCCTTGAGGGCCTTGCGGCGAGCGTCGAGCTCGTCCACCGGCAGGCTGCGGAAGCTCGTGGCCGTCGGGATGGAGCGGCTCTCGTTCATGAAGCGGGCCAGCGTGGCCGCCGGTCCGCGCATGGGCTTGAAAGTTGCGTCGTCGGAGGTCGGGGGTGCTGCTGCGGCGGGCGCGCTCGGGGCCGCGGCACCGTTGCCGCTGATCGCGGCCTCGACGTCCTCTTTGGTCACACGCCCGCGCGGGCCACTGCCCGTGATGGCGGTGACGTCGAGGCCATGAGCGCTGGCCATGCGCGCAGCCACCGGGGTGGCATTCGCGTCGCCGTTGCCGACGGTCGCCGGCGTGGGAGCGGGCTGCGACGGTGACTCGGCGGTCGGAGCCTCAGCCTGCGGACTGCTCACTGCGGACTGCGGACTCCCCGCCTTGATCCGGCACAGCACAGTTCCAGTCGGCACCGTCTCGTCGGCCTGAACAAGGATCTCGGCGAGCGTGCCGGCTACGGGCGATGGCAGCGCGGCGTCGACCTTGTCCGTGGAGATCTCGACGAGATCGTCCTCGACCTCCACTTGGTCGCCCACCTGCTTGATCCACTCGAGCACCGTCCCCTCGGCCACCGAGTCCCCCATTTGCGGAAATTCCACATCGACGAGCTCGCCTGACGGCTCGGGGTCCGCCGTCCGCCGTCCGCCGTCCGCCGAATCGCCGCCCTGCGGACCGCGGTCTGCGGACTGCGGACTCGCCCCGTTGACTTCAATCTCCCCCAGCACAGTGCCAACCGGGACCGTCTCGTCCGCTTGGACAAGGACCTTGGTCAGGGTTCCGGCGACCGGTGCGGGCACATCTGTGTCGACTTTGTCGGTCGAGACGTCAAGCAACGCCTCGCCCTCGTCGACGGGATCCCCTACCTGCTTACGCCACTCGAGGATCGTGCCCTCGGTCACCGACTCGCCCATCTGGGGCATGGTGATCTCGACGGTTGTTCGTGTGGCCATCTGGCTCGGGGATGAACTGTAGAGAACGGAACGTGACTTCTTGCCAGAGCTGAGCGTTGAAGTATCAGCGATCTAGACTCCGAACTGGACCCGCGGAGACTTCTACGACTACTGGCCACCATCCTCTTCGGCCCGCGGGGGCCGTTTTAGCTGCCTTTGCGGCCGTATTCGCGTGCGCGCCCGCGTTCGCCGCCCCCGCCGCGGACGCGCCGCACGTCAGCGGGGCCAGCATGAAGCCGACCCGCTTCGCGGTTAACCCGAACGGCCCGGCGGAGGTGCAGGAGGGCGTGGCCCGCGGCACCACCTTCCGCTACGACCTGTCGAAGGACGCGAAGGTGTTCTTCTTCTTCGACCGCGGCGCCAAGGGGCGCGTGGTGGGCGGCCACTGCCGACGGCAGAGCGCGAACAACCGGCGCTACAAGCCGTGCGCGTTCTACGTGCACTCGGGCAGCTTCCAGATGGCGGGCAAGCAGGGCTCGAACACGAAGCGCTTCTCCGGCCGGATCGGCAAGCTCAAGTTCAGGCCCGCGCACTACAAGGTGAAGCTCGTGGCGGTGGACACCACGGGCATGCCGTCGCCGGGCAAGACACTGCGCTTCACGGTGCTCAAGGGCTGAGCCGGAAACGGCGGCGGCCCCGCCGAAGCGAGGCCGCCGACCAGTCGCCATCCGTAGCGGACGCTCAGGTCACTCGGAACCTGCGCTCGTTCCCACGGTGGGTACTGAAGTGCGTCTCCTTCTTGCCGGTCTTGTCGACCGCCTGGGAGAACGCGACGTAGGTGCCGGGCGGGAGCTTGCCCTTGATCTTGAGGCTCCACTTGTTCGTGCCCTTGGCCTTGACGACGGCCGGGCGCGAGCAGCGGCCGTGCTTCTTCGCGTGGACCCTCTTGAAGCGCCCGTTCGAGCGGAGCACGAGGCAGGTGGCGTGCTTCTTGGCCACCTTGGCGCCGTTCTCGAGCCGGATCAGGCCGAACTCCACGCGCGCGATGCCATCGCTGTCGCTGGCCGAGCCGTGGAAGCTCTTCAGCTTCTTCGACTTGACCTTGTGGCCGAGGCCGGTGATCCGGGAGTGCGGCTCGTCGTTGGCAGCTCCGCCGCCCGCGCCGATGGTGCGGTCAGGACCCGCGAACGTCCCGAAGTCCGACTGCGCCACCGCGCGGTAGTGGATAGTGCCGCCCGCAGGCAGCCCGCTCACGGCGGCGCTGAACGCCGTCGAGCCGTTCGCGGGAGCCAGCTTCTGCACCGCGGTGCTCGACCCGTAGGCCGCTGTCGGCCCGAAGTCGAAGTGCACGCCCACGGCCGCGCCACCCGGATCGACCGAACCGTTCAGCGTCGCTGAGGTGGCACCCACACCGCTGGCGGCGCCGGTGTCGACCCCGCTCGGCTGGTACGCCTGCGCGAACAGGCTGCGCGGGCTCGTCCCGTTCGTGAACAGGAAGAACGGGGTGCCGATGGCGCCGCCCTGGCAGGCGGAGCCGTCGCCGTTGAACGGCGTGGCGATGCAGGTCGACGAGATCGGCTCGCGCACGTCCGCCTGGCTTGACGGGGTGAGCGGCACGCCGGACGCATCGAGCACGAACGTCGGGTTCGCGGCGTTCACGAAGTGGCCGGTGAAGGCCTTGTCGACGCCGCCGCCCGTGTTCTCACGCCAGGAGACGTAAGGCGTGTTGCCCGAGAACGTGATGTCTGGGCGGGTGGACGGGTTCGAGTCGAACGAGATCGGCTGGCCGTTGTTCACCAGCTCGAAGTGCGCCGTGGCGCCGCTGCCAACTAGACGCGACACGAAGATCTGATCGGTTCCGTTCAGGTCCTCGGTCCACGTGACCCACGGGACGGTGGGGTTGGCGGGGTTCATCGTCCCGGCGGCCACCCGCGGGTCCTCCGCGCCGTTCACCGGGTTCTTGTTGAGCGAGCACGCCTTCTCGGCGTCTTTATTCCCGTGACATTGTTCACCCTGCAATGACGCTGGCCACGAGACGACGCAAGCACTGGGGTTGGGGCTACGAGGATCAGCAGCCGCCGCCGCAAGAGGTGCGCGACGCCGCTGTGGGCATCCGCGCGCACCTCGGCT
>DATBKS010000195.1:0-13370 GCA_036555755.1 Thermoleophilaceae bacterium | reverse complement strand
GGGCCAGGCCGCAGCTCGTCCAGCTTCCCCGCTCGGATCCGCTCGGCCAGCGCGCCCGAGTCCTCGCGCACGATCTGCCCGTCCTCGAACTCGATCGCGGGCAGCACCTTCTGCCCGGTGCGCTCGGTGAACTCCTTGCGGTTCCAGCGCAGCGCGGGGTGCGTCGCCAGCTCGTACTCCACACCCGACTCATCCAGCGCCTTCTGCACGTGCCAGCACGGGTGCCGGCCCTTTACCCACATGATTCTGCAGCGGTGAAGCTTGATTGCCATAGCGCGGCAGAGTAGCGCGCCTCGCGCGCCTAGAGCAACGAGCTGAGCGAGGTGCCCACGTCGTGGGCGAGGTGGAACAGTGGCGAGGGCACGATGCCGAAGAACACAGTTGCCGCGGCCATCAGCAGGGTGACGAACAGCACCTCGGGCTGACGGATCGGATCCGCCTCTGGCGACCAACCGGCCACCGGGTGCACCTCGCGCCGCGGCAGACCGGGCAGCTGCAGCTTGAACGGCCACATCCACATCACCGCGATCACGCGCAGGTAGTAGACGAGCGACAACATCGAGCCGATCACGATCATCACGCCGAGCCAGGCCCAGTTGCCGTCCACGGTGGCGGAGATCAAATAGAACTTTCCGATGAACCCGGCGGTGGCGGGGAAGCCGGCAAGCGAGAGCATCGCGATCGTCATCGGCCATGCGAGCAGCGGGCTGGCGGCGCCGAGGCCCTCGAGCGACCTGATGTCGTCGCCGTGCTCCGACACCCGCTCGCGCGCGATCACCACGCCGAACGCGGCAAGGTTCATGAACAGGTAGACGGCGAGGTAGAACGCCGTGGCCTGGAGGCCGAGCTGCGTGCCCACCACGACGCCCGCGAGCATGTAGCCCGCCTGCGCGACGCCCGACCACGCGAGCATGCGCTTCAACGAGTTCTGTGCGATCGCGCCGACGTTACCCACGATGATCGTGATCACCGCGAGCGCGGCCAGCGCCGGCGCCCACTGGATCTGAACGGTGATGAGCGCCTCGAGGAAGAGGCGGAGGATGATCGCGAATGCTGCCGTCTTGGTGGCAACCGCCATGAACGCGGTGACCGGCGTGGGGGCGCCCTCGTAGACGTCGGGCGTCCACGCGTGGAAGGGCGCCACGGAAGCCTTGAACGCAAGTCCCGCAGCCACGAGCGCGACGCCGGTCAGAAGCAGCGGGTCGTTGATCTTGATGCCGGTGCCGATCGCGTCGTTGATCTGGCCGAAGCCGGTGTGGCCCGTGGCGCCGTATAGGAACGCCAGGCCGTAGAGCAACGTCGCCGAGCCGACCGAGCCGATCACGAGGTACTTGAGCCCGGACTCGAGCGACGTCGCTCGCCTCACGTCGCTCGCGCACAGCACGTACAGCGGGATCGACAGCAGCTCGATGCCGACGAACAGCGTCACCAGGTTCTCCGACGACGCCAGGATGTTCATGCCCGCGATCGAGCCGAGAATGAGGGCGAAGAACTCGCCTGTGCCCGACTCGCGCAATGCGACCGAGCGCCACGCGTACGCCACCGTCGCGAGGCCCGAGATGTAGAAGAGGAGCGAGAGCCCGAGCGCCAGCGGGTCGATCGAGAGGGCGCCTTCGATAATCGGGCGGCTGTCGCCCGTGTGCCAGTTCCAGATCGTCAGCCCGATCGCCGCGCCGAGTGCGCCGACCGTCAGGAACGGCACCAGCACACGCTGGACGAAGCGGCCGCGGAAGAGCGCCGCCAGCAGCACGATCACCGCGCCGCCCGCCACCGCGAACAGCGGCGAGATGCCCTTGTAGTCGATCACCGGGGCCTTGACGGCGGCTATCACCTGGAGCGCGGTCACTTGTTGAGCACCGCCACCTGAGGCACGCGGTCGGTCACCGGCGCGAACGCGTTGATCCGGTGCAGCAGGAAGTTCGGGTAGACGCCCAGCACGAGGATGATCAGGACGAGCGGCGCGATCACGCCGAGCTCAGGCCCGAGCACGAGGTCGCGCGACTCCACCTGCGGGTTCACGGGGTTGTGCATCGAGCGCTGGAAGAAGCGGATCATGTAGACCGCCGCCAGCGCCACGCCCGCACTCGCCACCAGTCCGTAGACGAGCTTCGACTGGAAGGTGCCGAACAGGATGTAGAGCTCGCCGACGAAGTTGGCCGAGCCCGGCATCGCCAGCGTGGCGAGCGCGACGATCAGGAAGACAGCGGCGAGCACGGGCGCCCGGAACGCCATCCCGCCCATCCAGTCGAGCGATTCGCGCCCGTGCGCGCGGATCGCCAGGTAGCCGATGATCAGGAACAGCGGCCCGACCACGAGGCCGTGGTTGACCATCTGCATGACCGCGCCCTGCCCGCCCTTCGGGTCGAGCGAGAAGATCCCGAGCAGGATGAAGCCGAGCTGCGCGATCGACGAGTAGCCGACCACCAACCGCGCTTCGTCCTGCGAGAACGCCAGCACCGAGCCGTAGAGGATCGACACGACGGCGAACGCCAGCATCAGCTCCTGGAAGTGCACCGAGGCCTGCGGCAGGAGCGGCAGCACGATCCGCAGGAAGCCGTAGACGCCGACCTTCGACACGACGGCCGAGAACACGAGGATCACGGGCAGCGGCGCCTGACGGTAGGCGTCGGGCATCCAGCCGTGCAGCGGGAACGCGGGCGCCTTGACGAGGAATGCGAAGGCGAAGAGCAGGAAGAGCCAGTACTGCGACCCGGCGGAGAGCGGGTGCTGCGCCAGCGTTGCGAAAGAGAACGAGATATGGCCGCCCGCCGGCGTCGACATCACGCCGAGCGCCACGGCAGCGGCGAGCATCAGCAGCGATCCCACCAGCGTGTAGATCACGAGTTTCGTGGTGGCGTAGACGCGGTCCTCGCCGCCCCACATTCCGACCAGGAAGTAGAACGGCACGAGCATCAGGTCGAAGAAGACGACGAACAGCGCGAGGTCCTGCGCCATGAACGCGCCAAGCACGGCCGTCTGGCCCAGGCCCATGAAGAACATGAACAGCCGCGGCCGATCCCACTCGCGCAGCGCCGCGGCGATCGACGCCGGCACCCACAGCAGCGCCGTCAGGATGATCAGGAACAGGTTGAGCCCGTCGACGCCGAGCGAGTAGCGGATGCCGAGCTCCGAGATCCAGTTGTCGTCGGTGATGAACTGCATCCCGGCGCCGGTCTTGAAGCGGGCGAGCATCACGATCGAGTAGGCGAGCGTGAGCACCGTGCCGGCGACGTAGGTCCACCCGGCCAGCTCGCGCGGCACGAACATCGCGAGCAGCCCGAAGGCCAGCGGCAGGAACAGGATGATCGAGAGGTAGATCGTCATCTCAGGTGGACTGGAGTAGGAAGTAGAGGGCCAGGCCGCCGAAGCCGATCAGCATCAGCACCGCGTATGCGCGCAGGTAGCCGGACTGCGCCGTGCGTGCGAGCGCCGTACCGGCGCCCACCACGCGCGTCGCCCCGCCGACGAGGAAGCCCTGTACGAACGCGCTCTCCACGACGTAACGGCCGAAGCGCCCGAAGGTCGCCACCGGGCGGACGAACAGCGCGTCGTACAGCTCGTCGAAGTACCAGCGGCCCGCGAACAGCCTGTGGAGGAACGAGAAGCGCTCGACGAGCTTCGCCGTCGTGCCCGGCCTGCGGATGTAGCAGACCCAGGCGACCGTGATGCCGGCGAGCGCGATACCCGCGCCGACGATCAGCCCGGTCCAGTCGGCCCCCGTGCTCGGCACGTCGTTGATGTACTTCGAGTCGGCGAACGTCGGCTCGAGGAAGTTCTCCAGCCAGTGGGTCACGCCCGGGATGGCCACCACGCCGCCGACGATCGCAAGCAGCGCCAGCGTGCCCATCGCGAACTTCATCGGCCACTCGCGCTCGGCGATGTGGTGCTCGGCACCGGGGTACCCGACGTCCGTGTCCTCGTGCTCGCCGGTCATCGGGTTCACGTGTTCGCCGTGGAAGAGCTCGCCGCGCTCGAGCGACTGCGCCTCCGGCACCGAGTCGCCGTGGAACACCCGGAACACCATCCGGAAGGAATAGAAGGCGGTGAGCAACGCGCCCGCGAACGCGACGATCGCGAGGATCAGGTCGTAGCCGCCCTGGTGCACATCGAAGCCGAGGATCTCGTCCTTCGAGAACCAGCCCGACATAGGCACCATCCCCGCGAGCGCCAGGGCGCCGATCACGAACGTGACGTAGGTGAACTTCATCGACTTCCTGAAGCCGCCCATGCGGTCGATGTCCTGGATCCCGGCCATGGCGCCGATCACCGAACCGGCACCCATGAACAACAGCGCCTTGAAGAAGGCGTGCGTCATCAGGTGGAAGAGCCCGCCGTCGTACCCGAAGGTCGAGACGCCGAGGATCATGTAGCCGATCTGCGAGATCGTCGAGTAGGCGATGATCCGCTTGAGGTCTGTGATCGCCAGCGCGCAGGTGGCCGCGTAGAAGAGCGTGAAGCAGGCCAACCCCGCAGTGATGTGCGCCGCCGTCGTTGCCTGCTCGTAGAGCGGGTGGAAGCGCGCGATCAGGTACACGCCGGCCGTGACCATGGTGGCGGCGTGGATCAGCGCGCTGACCGGCGTCGGGCCCTCCATGGCGTCCGGTAGCCATGTGTGGAGCGGCACCTGGGCGGACTTGGCGAATGCCCCGACCGTGATCAGCAGGCAGGCCGCGACGAGCGTGCTGTCGTTGTGCCCGAACTGCGCCTTCGACCCCTCGAAGATGCCGTTGAAGCTGAAGTGGTGGCCGGCGTTCTTCCACAGCAGGAAGGCGGCGATCACGAGGGCGATGTCGCCGATCACGTTGATCACGAACGCCTTCATGCCCGCCGCCGTGGCCGTGGTGCGGCGGTACCAGAACGAGATCAGGAGATAAGAGGCGGCGCCGACAAACGCCCAGCCGATGATCAGGATGATGAAGTTGCCGCCGAGGACCAGCAGCAGCATCGAGAAGACGAAGAAGTTGAGGTAGGCGAAGTAGCGGGAGAAGCCCTTGTCCGACGTCAGGTAGGAGACCGAGTAGACGTGGATGAGGAACGACACGCCGCTCACCACGAGCGCCATGAACACCGACAGCGGGTCGACGTAGATCCCGAAACCGATGTTGATGCCGGCGCTGTGGGCGTAGTCGAACAGCGTCGACGACGCATGCCGGGCGTCAGGCGCGCGGTCGTTCAGCGTCAGCGCCGCACCGACGGCGCACACGAACGACGCGAGGATCATCGACGAGGCGAGCCAGCCCGCCACGCGCGCCGGCCACACTCGCCAGCCGAGCGAGATCACGATCGTTCCCGCAAGCGGGAACGCAAGCACGAGCCACCCCCAGGCTGTGGGCGTCATCCGCGAAGCTCCGACAAGGCGTCAACGTCCTCTGGGATCCGCCGGCGGAAGATGCCGACGATGATCCCCAGCCCCACCACGACCTCGCACGCGGCCACGACCATCACCACGAGGGCGAAGATCTGGCCGTCGCCGTTGCCCCACATGCGCGAGAAGGCGATCAGCGCGAGGTTGCCGGCGTTCAGCATCAGCTCGAGGCAGAGCAGGATCACGAGCGGGTTGCGGCGGGTGAGAACGCCGGCCGCGCCGATCGCGAACAGGAAGGCCGAGAGGACGACGTACCAGGTGACGTTCACGCCGGGCCGCCCTCCCCGGTGAGCTCCTCGAAGCCGCGCCGCTTGCGCGCCAGCACGAGCGCGCCGACGGCCGCGATCAGCAGCAGGTAGGACGCCGCCTCGAACGGGATCAGGAACTGGTTGAGCAGGAGCGAGCCGATCTGGCTCGGGGTGCCGAAGCCGCTGCCGATGTCCGCGCCGTGGGTGTCGAGCGCGTGCAGGCCGGAGCCGATCACGGCGATGCACAGCTCGGCAAGCAGGCAGACCGCGAACAGAATGCCTAGCGGCTTGAGCCCGGGGATGTCCTGACCGAGCGGCTCCTCCGCGCCGCCGATGTAGGCGACGACGAACACGTACAGCACCATCACCGCGCCCGCGTAGACGATCAGTTGGGCCGCGGCGAGGAACTGCGCGTTGAGCAGCAGGAACAGCACGGCGAGGAAGAACAGGTGCCCGACAAGCGACAGCACGCTGTAGAAGGGATTTCTCAACAGGACAACGCCCGCGGCGCCGGCCAGCGCGCCGATGGCCGCGATGAAGAAGACGATGTCCTCGAAGATCACTCGCCCTCCCTCCGCAGCGGCGCCTTCTCGAGCGGGTCGGCGAGCAGCATCTCCTTGGTGAACACGAGGTCGGAGCGCGTGTAGTCCGCGAGCTCGTAGTCGTTCCCCATCGTGATCGCGTCGAACGGGCAGGCCACCTCGCAGTAGCCGCAGAAGATGCAGCGCGTCATGTTGATCTCGTAGACCGCGGCGTAGCGCTCGCCGGCCGACACCTGGTGCTCGGGCGTGTTCTCGGCGGCCACCACGCGGATGCACTCGGCCGGACAGGCGGCGGCGCAGAGCGAGCAGCCCACACATTTCTCGAGGCCCGAGTCCTCGAAGCGATGCAGCTTGTGGCGGCCGCGGAAGCGCGGGTACACCGGCGTCTTCTGCTCGGGGTACTCGAGCGTCACGGGGCCCTCGACCACGCGGCCGAGGGTCGTCTTCAGGCCGCGCAGGGTCTCGCCGAACACGCGGTAGATCGACGCCGGGCCGCCCGGGTTCGGGCCGCGGCCGACTTCGATGACGTCTGCTGTGGGGTCGTATGTGGTCATGTGGCTACGAGGATTGCGGTGACGAGAACATTGAGCGTTGCGAGCGGCAGCAGCACCTTCCAGCCGAACGACATCAGCTGGTCGTAGCGCAGCCGCGGCAGGGTGGCGCGCACCCAGATGAACAGGACGATGAAGAACAGCATCTTGAGGATCGTCCAGAGCGGGCCGAGCGCCGCGGGCCCCGGACCGTGCCAGCCGCCGAGGAAGGCCGCGGTGGCGATGCCGGCTATGACGATCATGTTGATGTACTCGGCCATGAAGAACGAGCCGAAGCGCATGCCGCCGAACTCGGTGTTGAAGCCGCCGACGATCTCCGAGTCGCCCTCGGCGAGGTCGAACGGCGGGCGGTTGGTCTCGGCGAAGCCGGCCACCATGAAGATGCAGAAGCCGATGAACTGAGGCACCACGTACCAGAGGGCGTGCTGCGCGTCGATGATCTCGGTGAGCGACATCGATTGCGCCTGGATCACCACGCCGAGCAGCGACAGGCCGAGCGCGATCTCGTACGAGATGAGCTGCGCCGCGGAGCGCATCGCGCCGAGGAACGAGTACTTCGAGCCCGACGCCCAGCCCCCGAGCATCAGCGCGTAGAAGGCGAGCGCGCCGAAGGCGAAGTAGAAGAGGATGCCGATCGGGACGTCGATGCCGTAGAGGCCGAAGTTGCCGCCCCAGGCGCCGTTGTCGCCGAACGGGATGATCGCGAGCGTGACCACCGCGCAGAAGATCGAGATCACCGGGGCGAGCGCCATCATCCAGGGCACCGCGGTGTTCGGCACCGAGTTCTCCTTCGACAGCAGCTTGAGCACGTCGGCGAGCGGCTGGAGCAGGCCGTAGGGGCCGACGCGGTTCGGCCCGATGCGCGACTGGAAGCGGCCGAGCAGCTTGCGCTCGAGCAGCAGGATCAGCGGCACCACCTGCAGCACGAACAGGAAGATCACCAGCGACTTGATGATCATCACGAGCGTGCTCTCGACGTAGTTGACGTCGGCGAGGACGATCAAGCCTTCGTCACCTCCACCGTCCGCGGCAGCCCGTTCATCAGCGCGGTGGCGTTGTCGGTCTCGGTGCCCTCCACGAGGAAGACGCTTCCGGGCGGAACCGGATCGTGAACGCGCGCGCGGGCGCGAACGCTGCGCCCGTCCACCGACACGCTCACCTCGTCGCCCGTGGACAGGCCGAGGCGCTGGGCGTCCTGGATCGAGATCTCGAGCGTCTGCTGGGGGGCGAGGAAGCGCAGCACGGTGGCGTGCTGGGTCTCGCGCCCCGACCAGAGCGATGGCACCGTGCCGAGGCGCAGCCCCTCGTCCGGCAGCTTCGGCGGCTTTTCGAGCTCGGTGTCGGGCAGCGGCACGGCCTCGAGTGCCGAGGCCTGCTCGCGCTCCTGCCAGCGCACGCCGCGCCCGCCGATCTCCTCGAGCGTGAGGTCGGCGTAGAAGGCGACGGTCCCGGCGAGCTCGTTGAAGATGCCCGGCATCGTGGGCACGGGCAGCGGAATGCCGAGCCGGGCGCTCAGCTCTGCGAGCACCGCCCAGCCGGAGCGGACCTCTCCCGGATGCGCGATCGCCTGGCGCACGCGCTGGAGGCGGCCGTCGGTGTGCGTGACTGTGCCCTCCTTCTCGGCGTAGGACTCGGCGGGAAAGACGACGGTGGCGTGCTCCTCGAGCGCCGGCGTGACGAAGTCGGCGAACGCGAGCACGCTGGTGGCGGAGTCGAGGGCGTTCTCCCAGGCCTGCGGATCCGGGTGGGTGCGCAGCGGGTCGGCCTGGAAGAGCAGCAGCGTCGAAAAGCCGCCGCCGGGGATCTGAGCCGCGCCCATGCCGGTCGCGCTCGGGGTGGTGAGCCCCGGGCCGAGGTTGGGCAGGCAGCCCACTTCGCGCAGGCCGCGCGAGTTGGTGCCGGCGGGCACCTCGATCAGTCCGGCGTCGTCCGCGCTGTCGACGCCACAGCGGCGCCCGAAGGCGAGCAGCGCGGCGACGGCATTGTGGCCGCGCTCGCCGTGTGACAGGCGCTCGCCCCAGAGGATCACGCTGGAGCCGCTCGCGCCGAGCAGCTCGGCGGCGGCACGCAGGCCCTCGGGGTCGGCGCCCGAGCGGCGGGCAAGCTTCTCGAGGTCGGCGTCGGCGCCGCCGGCGATCGCGCCGGCCAGGCCCCACAGCAGCCCTTCGGTGGCGCCGGGAGCGAAGCGCAGCACCACGTCGGCGTTCGGATCCAGGGTGCCGGGGGCGCTGGTGGCCACCACGAGCTTCGCCTGGTTGCGGCGCACCGCCTTGCGCACGCGCAGGTCGAGGATCGGCGCCTCGTCGACGAGGCTCGTGTCGAGCACGAGGATCGACTCCGCGTAGTCGATGTCGGAGACCTTGGCGGCGAAGTCAGGACGCGCGAGCGACTTCGCCTGGCCGGGGTCGAGCAGGCCGTTGGAACGGGAGTCGAAGTTCGGCGAGCCGAGCGCGTCGCGCATCAGTCGCTGGATGAGGAAGCCCTCCTCGTTGGTGGCCTCGCCGCCGACCAGCGCAGCCGTCTTCTCACCCGCGCGGCGCAGAGCGCCCGCCGCGCTGTCAAGCGCGCGCTCCCACGACACCTCGCGCAGCTGGCCACCGTCGCGCACCATCGGCGCGGTGATTCGGTCCGCGGAATGAATGGCCTGGTAGCCGAAGCGGCCCTTGTCGCAGAGCCAGCCGTCGTCCACCTCGCTGTGGTCGCGGGCGAGGACGCGCATGATCTTCGTGTCGTCGCGCGTCGTGAACTTGACGTTGCACTGCGACGGGCAGAGCAGGCAGACGGAGCCGGCGTCCTCGATGTCCCACGGCCGCGCGCGGAAGCGGTAGGCGGTGGACGTCAAAGCGCCCACCGGGCAGAGCTCGATGATGTTGCCGCTGAACGGCGCGACGTACGGGTGCCCGTCGTGTGTGCCGACGAAGGTGTGGTCGCCGCGCTCGAGGAAGACGAGCTGGTAGTCCTCGGCCACCTCCTGCGAGAACCGCACGCAGCGGTAGCAGAGGATGCAGCGCTCGCGGTCGATCGCCACGAGAGGCGAGATCTCAAGCGGCTTCTCGAAGTGGCGCTTGGGCTCGATGAAGCGCGAGCGGCCCGGGCCCCAGCCGTAGGAGATGTCCTGCAGCGGGCACTCGCCGCCCTTGTCGCACACGGGGCAGTCGAGCGGATGGTTCACCAGCAGGAACTCGACGATCGCGTTCTGCGCCTCCTTCACGCGATCGGAGGTGGTGATGACCACCATGCCCTCCTTGACGGGCGTGGAGCAGCTCGTCTGGAGCTTCGGCATGCCCTCGATCTCGACGAGGCACATGCGGCACGCGCCCACCGGCTGGCCGAGCTTCGGCTCGTAACAGAAGTAGGGGATCTCGACGTCGCCCTGCTTGGCGGCGTCCACGAGCATCGTGCCCTCCGCCGCCTGCACCTCGCGGCCGTCGATCTCGAAGGTGATCATCTTGGGCTCTGGTCTCGGCACCGGTCGGTCTCCTATGCCGCCTGGTCGGCCGGGGGAGCCGCCACGCCCATCTCGATGCTCAGCCGGTCGGCCGCCTCGCGAGCGCGCTCGATGTGCTGCTCGAACTCGCCGCGGAACTTCTTGACCATCGAGCCGACGGGCATCGCCATCGAGTCGCCGAGCACGCAGAGGCAGTTGCCGATGATGTTGGTCTGGACATTGGCGAGGATGTCGAGGTCCATCGGCGTCGCCTCGCCGGAGTCGATGCGCTCGAGCATCTTCACCGTCCAGTTCGTGCCCTCGCGGCACGGGACGCACTTGCCGCACGACTCGTGCCGGTAGAACTCGGCGAGCCGCAGCGCCACGGACACGACGGGCACCGAGTCGTCCACCACGATGATCGCGCCGGAGCCGAGCATCGAGCCCGCCTCGGCCATCGACTCGAACGAGTACGGCCGGTCGAGGTCCTCCTCGAGCAGCACCGGCGCCGACGATCCACCCGGGAACCAGAACTTGACCTTGCGCCCCGGGGGCGGGCCGCCCGCCAGGTCATAGATGATCTGGCGGGCCGGGATGCCGAGCTCGATCTCGTAGTTGCCCGGCCGCTGCACATTGCCGGACACCG
This sequence comes from Thermoleophilaceae bacterium, assembly GCA_036555755.1. Classification (GTDB taxonomy): domain Bacteria; phylum Actinomycetota; class Thermoleophilia; order Solirubrobacterales; family Thermoleophilaceae; genus JAICJR01. Next base: position 2,591 of record DATBKS010000195.1, on the reverse strand, counting down.
ACACGAGCTTCGTGCCCGACGACTGGTCGGTGCCGTGCTCCTTGAACCAGGCCGCGCCCTTGCCGATCACGAGCGGCACGTTGAAGAGCGTCTCGACGTTGTTGATCAGCGTCGGCCCCTGGTAGAGGCCCTGGTTGGCGGGGAACGGCGGTTTGAGGCGCGGGTTGCCGCGCTTGCCCTCGAGCGAGTCGAGCAGGCCGGTCTCCTCACCGCAGATGTACGCGCCCGCGCCACGGTGCACGACCAGGTCGACGTCGTTGCCCGTGCCGAGGATGTCCTCGCCGAGGTAGCCCTTGGCGTAGGCCTCGTTCACGGCGGCGTCGAGGATGTCCGCCACGAAGGCGTATTCGCCGCGGATGTAGATGAAGGCCTTGTTCACGCCGGCGGCGACGGCGGCGATGATGATCCCCTCGACCAGCCGGTGCGGGTTGCGCTGCATCAGCAGCCGGTCCTTGAAGGTGCCCGGCTCGGACTCGTCCGCGTTGCAGCAGAGGTACTTGTCCATCGTGCCCTTGGGCATGAAGCTCGCCTTCATGCCCATCGAGAAGCCGGCGCCGCCGCGGCCGCGCAGGCCGGAGTTCTTCAGCTCCTCGATGATCGCCTCGGGCTCCATCTCGGTGAGCGCCTTGCGCATCGAGCTGTAGCCGCCGAGGCGCTCGTACACGTCGATCGTGTTGAGGCCGGGCTCGTCGATGTTCTCGAGCAGCACGCGTGTCTCAGCCATCGGCACCGTCCTTGTCCCAGGGCAGCCGGAAGCCCTCGTCGCCGAGTCCGCGCCCCGGCAGCGGCTGGCGGCCTTCCTTCAGCGCCGCGATCACGTCCGGCGCCTCCGCGGGGTCGATGGGGCCGACGTAGCGGTTGTCGATCGACGCCATCGGCGCCATGTCGCACGCGCCGAGACACTCGAAGCTGCGGATGTTCGCGTCGTCGTAGTCCGCGCCCGCCTCCTGCAGCGCCTCGAGCAGCGCCTGCGCGTTGCGCAGGTTGCAGGCGACGCTCGTGCACACGTACACCTGGTGGTGGCCGAGCGGCTGGGTGTTGAGCATGTCGTAGAAGGTCGTGATCGACGAGAGGTACGCAGGCGTGACCTGCATCACCGCGGCCACCTGCTGGATTGCCTCGGGCGAACACCACCCATACATGCGCTGCGCCGCTTCGAGCGCCGGCAGCGCCGCCGAGCGGTGGTTCGGGTACTTGGCCATGTGATCGCGGATCTCGCGCTCGAGCTCCGGAGGAACATCCACCGACGAGAGATCCGGAACAAGAGCCGGATCCTTGGCGAGATCAGCGGGGGCGTCCCAGTTGCTCACCGGTCGATGCCTCCCAGGATCGGATCGAGCATCGCCACGGACGCGATCAGGTCGGCGATCAGCGTCCCCTCGGACATGTCCTTGAGCGACTGCAGGTTGACGAACGAGGGGTCGCGCATATGTACGCGCGCGGGCTTCGAGGAACCGTCCGCGACGACGAAGCAGCCGAGCTCGCCGCGGGGCGACTCGACGGACGCGTAGGCCTCGCCCGGCGGCACGCGGAACCCCTCGGTGACGAGCTTGAAGTGGTGGATCAGCGCCTCCATGCTCGTCGCCAGTTCGTGGCGCGGGGGCAGCGCGATCTTGCGGTTGTCGGTGATGTAGGGACCCTCGGGCAGGCCGTCGAGCGCCTGCTCGATGATCTTCAGCGACTCGCGCATCTCGGCGATGCGCACGCGGTAGCGGTCGTAGTGGTCGCCGACGGTGCCCACCGGCACGTTGAAGTCGAAGTTCTCGTAACCCGAGTAGGGCGCGGCCTTGCGCAGGTCCCACGAGTGGCCGGACGCGCGCAGCAGCGGTCCGGTGACGCCCAAGTCGAGCAGCCGCTGCGTCGGGACGATGCCGACGTTGCGCGTGCGGTGGAGGAAGATCTCGTTCTTGTCGAGCACCGCCTCGTACTGCTCGATCCGCGGCGGCATGCGCTTGATGAACTCGCGCACCTTCTGCTCCCAGCCCGGCGGGATGTCCTCCATCACGCCGCCCACCTGGAAGTAGCGCGGGTGCATGCGCTGGCCGCTCGACATCTCGAACAGGTCGAGCGTCATCTCGCGGTCGCGGATGCCCCACCAGAGGAACGAGATCGCCCCGAAGTCGAGGATCGAGGTGGCCATCCAGAACAGGTGGCTCGAGATCCTGTTCAGTTCCATGTGGATCACGCGCAGGTACTGGGCGCGCTCCGGCACCTGGACCTCGAGCAGCCGCTCGACGGCCATGCAGAAGGCCATCGCGTTGAAGTAGTAGGAGAGGTAGTCCATCCGCTCGACGAACGGGATGACCTTCCAGTAGGACTGGTCCTCGCAGCTCTTCTCGATGCCCGTGTGCACGTAGCCGATGAGCGGCGTGAGCTCATGCACGTACTCGCCTTCGAGCGTGACCAGCAGGCGGAGCACGCCGTGCGTTGCCGGGTGGTGCGGGCCGATATTGATCGTGAAGAGCTCGGTGTCGCGCTCGAGCTCGGTGCCGTAGACGGGCGCCTGACCCTGGTCGAGCGCCTCCATCGTGATCGACTTCTCGCGCTCCCGGTACGGGACGGCCAGCGGGTTCTTTCCCTGGTGGCTACTC
>DATBKS010000194.1:0-4254 GCA_036555755.1 Thermoleophilaceae bacterium | reverse complement strand
CGAGGGCGCGCGGCTCGAGCAGGAGCTGATCCCGGCGCGCGTCCGCTGCGAGCCGTGCGAGCGCGAGTGGGAGATCGACATGCCGATCTTCCGCTGCCCCGGCTGCGGGGGCGCGGCGCAGGTAGTGAGCGGGAGCGAGTTCGAGGTGGAGTCAATCGACGTCGAGGAGACCGAATGCATCGCACAAAGGTGAAGGTCGTCGAGGAGGCGCTCGACGCCAACAACACCATCGCCCAGGCCAACCGCGCGGACTTCGACCGCGCTTCCGTCAAGGTCGTGAACTTCATGAGCGCGCCGGGCGCCGGCAAGACGTCGCTGCTTGAGCGCGTGCTGCCCGAGCTCCACGGCGCGCGTGTGGGCGTACTCGAAGGCGACGTTCAGGGCTCGATGGACGCAGACCGGCTGGCGAGCCTGCACGTGCCGGTGACTCAGCTCAACACGGACTCCGGGTTCGGCGGCGAGTGCCATCTCGACGCGAACATGGTGCGCTCCGCGCTGCCCGAGCTGCCCCTCGACGAGATCGACCTGCTGGTGATCGAGAACGTCGGCAACCTCGTCTGCCCCGCCGAGTTCAAGGTCGGCGAGGACGCGCGCGTGATGGTGTGCTCGGTGGCCGAGGGCGAGGACAAGCCGCTCAAGTACCCGCTGATGTTCCGCACCTGCGAGCTGGTGCTGATCAACAAGATCGACCTGCTCCCCCACCTCGACTTCGACATCGACAAACTGCTCTACAACCTCGACGCCGTCCACCCGGACGTCGAGCGCATGCTCGTGAGCGCGCGCACCGGCGAAGGGATCGACGCGTGGCGGGACTGGCTGGCGGCGGTGGTCGACCGCGTGGAGGCGCCGGCGTGACGGGGGCGCTCGGCACGGATGCGCTGAGCCAGCGGCTCGACGCGGCACTGACCGAGCGCAGCGAGTCGAATGCGGCTTTCTTCGCCGCCGAGGCGGAGCGGCTGGCGTCGCTCTGCCACCTGATGGCGGAGCGGTTCGCCCGCGGCGGGCGTCTCGTGGCGTTCGGGAGCAGCCCCGCGGCACGCTCCGACGTGCGCCACATCGCCGTCGAGTTCGTCCACCCCGTGATCGTGGGCAAGCGGGCGCTGCCGGCGATGGGACTGGCGCCCGAGGCGGTGGCGCTCCTCGCGGAGCCCGACGACATCGCGATCGGCTTCGGGGCTGGCCCGGACGTGTGTGAGGCCATGGGCCTCGCCGGCGAGCTCGGCTGCCTCACGCTGGGATTCGCCGCTGTGGGCGCCGAGTGGGAGTTCGCGCCCCCTTCCGAGGATCCATCGGTCCGCCAGGAGCTCACCGAGACGCTCTACCACGTGCTCTGGGAGCTCGTCCACGTGTTCTTCGAGCACCGCGGACTGCTCGAGGGGCGCGAGGCGAAGCAGGTGCACGACACCGGCGCCTCGAGCTTCCTCTATCCGTTCCTGGCCGAGGCTGAGACCGACGTCGGTGCCGTGCTGGCCGACGTGCGCCGCTCCGTGCTCGCAAAGGCAGAGGAGATCGGCGCACTGCGCGCTCAGACGCTCACCGAGAACCGCGACGTGCTGATCGCGGCCGCCGCGGGCCTACGCCACGACCTCGACAGCGGCGGCAAGCTGCTCGCGCTCGGCAATGGCGGCTCGGCCACCGACGCGATGGACGCGGTGGCCGACTTCCGCTCGCCGCCCGATCCCAGCTGGCTACCGCGCCGGGCGATCGACCTAACGGAGGACAGCGCGATCCTCACCGCGATCGCCAACGACATCGGCACCGAGGCGATCTTCGCGCGGCAGATCATCGCCTACGGGCGCAAGGGCGACGCCCTGCTCGCGCTCTCCACGAGCGGCAACTCGAGCAACGTGATCGAGGCGCTGGCAGAGGCACGCAAGCGCGGGCTGCGGACGATCGCGATGGTGGGCTACGACGGCGGCCGGGTGGCGACCGAGCAGCTCGCCGACCACGTGGTGATCACGCGTTCCGAGCACATCCCCCGGATCCAGGAGGCACAGGCGAGCGCCTACCACCTGCTGCGCGAGCTGGTGGAGCTGTCGTGAACAGTGACGGCGCAGCACATCCCCGCGAACTCGCGCACGCGGCCTTTCGCGGCGCCGTCGGGGCGATGGCGATGACCGGCATGCGGATGTGCACGGTGGACCTCGGGATCGTCGACGAGACGCCGCCGCAGGCGATCTTCAAGCAAAAGGCGAAGGGGCTGCTCGCCCTCGTGCCCCGCAAGCGTCGCCGAGCCGCGGTCGAACTGGCCCATTGGAGCTACGGCGCGGCCGGTGGTTTCGCTTTCGGCCTGCTGCCCGCCGGCGTCCGCCGCCAGCCGTGGGCGGGCCCCATTTACGGGCTGCTCACCTGGGTTGGCTTCGAGGCCGGGCTGGCACCCGTGCTCGGACTGGCGCAGGCGAGGCAGTTGCGGCTGGTGGAGCGTGCGGCACTCGCCGGCGACCATCTCCTCTACGGGCTCGTGCTGTCCGAGGGGCGCAGGCAGCCTCAGGAGAACTCCACATGACCGCGATCTCCGGTCAGTCCACGCGCCCGCGCCGCGTGCGCGCGCGGGTCGAGGGAACGGTGCAGGGAGTAGGCTTCCGCCCGTTCGTCTACCGCTTGGCCTCGGAAGTCGGGGTGAGCGGATTCGTCTTCAACGACAGTTGCGGCGTAGTTGTCGAAGCCGAGGCGAACGACGAAGTCCTGGGGACCTTCGTCGAGCGCCTGACTGCGGACGCGCCGCCGCTGGCAATAGTCGAGCGGGTGACGGTGGACGACGTGCCGTGCTCGGGTCGACACGGGTTCGAAATCCGAGCGAGCCCGTCGTCGGGGGAACCCAGTGCTCTCGTCTCGCCGGACACCGCCACCTGCAGCGACTGTCTCGCCGAGCTGTTCGATCCGGCGGACCGCCGCTACCGCTACCCCTTCATCAACTGCACGAACTGCGGTCCGCGCTTCACCATCGTGCGCGGGGTTCCCTACGACCGGCCGCTGACCACGATGGCGGCCTTCGAGCTGTGCGCCGCCTGCCGGGCGGAGTACGAGGACCCGAGCGACCACCGCTTCCACGCGCAGCCGAACGCCTGCCCGGACTGCGGCCCGAGGCTGAGCGTGCCGCTCGAGACCGTGGTGGACGCCCTGCTCGCCGGCGCGGTGGTGGCGGTCAAGGGCCTCGGCGGGTTCCACCTCGCCTGTCTGGCGGACGACGAGAGCGCGGTGGGGGCGCTGCGCGCGCGCAAGCATCGTGAGGACAAGCCGTTCGCGCTGATGGTGCCGAGCGTCGAGGCCGCGGCGGAGCTCGCCTTCGTCACGCCGGAGGACGAGGCCCTGCTCGTGTCCCGCGAGCGGCCGATCGTGCTGATCCGGCGCCGCCGGACCGCACGCGTGGCGTCATCGGTGGCGCCGCTTTCGCCGGAGCTCGGGCTGATGCTGCCCTACTCCCCCCTTCACCACCTGCTGCTCGCCGACGTCGGTGCGCCGCTCGTGATGACGAGCGGCAACGTCTCCGACGAGCCGATCGCCTACCGCGACGAGGACGCGCTCGAGCGCCTGGCGGGAATCGCCGACCTCTTCCTGGTCCACGACCGTCCGATCGAGACACGCACCGACGACTCTGTGGTGCGCACGGTGGCGACGGGCAAGGCGCGCCGCCCGCTGCTCCTGCGCCGCTCGCGCGGCTACGTGCCCGCGAGCCTCGCTCTGCCGCTGCCCGCAGGGCGCCAGGTGCTGGCCTGCGGCGCCGAGCTGAAGAACACCTTCTGCGTGGCGAAGGGCGAGCGCGCCTGGGTCGGCCATCACATCGGCGACCTCCAGAACTACGAGACGCTGCGCTCCTTTAGCGAGGGGATCGAGCACTTCAAGCGGCTGTTCGCGGTCGAGCCCGAGCTCGTGGCGTGCGACCTGCACCCCGAGTACCTGTCCACCAAGTACGCGCACGACCTCGAGGGTGTGGAACTGGTGGGCGTGCAGCACCATCACGCGCATCTCGCCGCCTGCCTCGCCGAGCACGGCGAGACCGGCCCAGCCCTCGGCGCGATCTTCGACGGCACCGGGTACGGAACGGACGGCAGCGTCTGGGGTGGCGAGCTGCTGACCGGGGATCTCACGGGCTTCGAACGCGTGGGACATCTGTTCCCCGTCCGGATGCCCGGCGGCGAGGCGGCGATCCGTCAGCCGTGGCGGATGGCGTGCGCCTGGCTCGTGGCGACGTTCGGGGCCGAACCTGCAGTGCCGAGCACGCTCGCGGGCGCCGTGACGGCCGACGCCTGGCAT
>DATBKS010000193.1:0-22088 GCA_036555755.1 Thermoleophilaceae bacterium | reverse complement strand
GGAAGACGTGCAGGCGCTCGTGACCGGGATGAAGCTCGCTCGCGAGATGGCGGCGGCCGGGCCGCTCGCCGAGGCGGTGGCGCGCGAGATCTTCCCGGGGCCGGGCGTGGACAGCGACGACGACCTCGCGGCCGACCTGCGGCGGCGCGTGGAGCTGATCTACCACCCGGTGGGCACCTGCAAGATGGGCTCGGGCGACGACGCCGTGGTGGACGCCGAGCTGCGCGTCCGCGGTGTGGAGAACCTGCGCGTGGCCGACGCCTCGATCATGCCGGTGATCCCCGGCGGCAACACCAACGCCCCGGCGATCATGGTGGGCGAGCGTGGCGCGGACCTCATCCGCGGCGTCGCCGTCCCCGCCGCCGTCTAGCCCCCGAGCAGCTTCGCGAGCTTCGCAGGCGTGTCTTCGTCGGGCAGCGGGGTGTAGAGGAGCAGCCGCTGCTCCGGGTTCTCGATGTGATGGAAGCCGGCATGTTCGAACAACAGCTTGCCCGCGGTGGGGTGATGGATTGTCCTGCGGCCCTCGCCGCTCACGAGCACCTCGTGGTGCGGCCACCACTTGCGAAATTCCGGGCTCCCCTCGTTGAGGCTCGCGACGAGCTTGTCGAACGACGGGTCGCCCACGTGCTGGGCGTAGTCCGCCCGGAAGCGCGCCAGGAGGCGGCGGGCGCCGACCGACCAGTCGGGCCGCAGCGTGCGCACGCCGGGCTCCATGAACATCAGCCAGATCTGGTTGCGCTGACCCGGCGGGAACTGGCTCGGATCCCCGAACACGGCGGCGTAGGCGTCGTTCCACGCGAGCAGGTCCCAGCGCCTCCCAAGAACGTACGCGGGACTCGAACCGAGGTTCTGGATCAGCCGCCGGACCGTGGGGGAGACGCTCTCTGGCTGCGGCGGGGGCGGGGGCACCTCCTCGCCGCGGCCGAGCGTGATCAGATGCGCTCGCTCGGCGGGAGTGAGCTTGAGCGCGCGCGAGATGGCCTCGAACACGTCCAGCGAAGCGCGCACGTCGCGGCCCTGCTCGAGCCACGTGTACCAGGTCGTGCCGACCCCGGCCAGGATTGCCACCTCCTCGCGCCGGAGACCCGGCGTCCGCCTGCGGCCGCCGCCAGGAAGGCCGACGTCGGCGGGCTGGAGGGCCGCCCGGCGAGCCTTCAGGAAGCTGGCCAACTCGGCGCGGCGGGCGTGTGCGCTGCCCTCACGTTTGCGGCCGCTTGACCGTTCTGCCTTGGATGAAGATGCTTTGGGTGGTGCTCCCAATACCAGGATAACTCCCTCTCTTGTACCTGGATCCAAATGATCGCATATTGACCCCATGACTTCGACCCCGACCACACTGAATCCCAAGCGCTGGCTCGTCCTGCCGGTGGTGCTCACCGCGGCGTTCATGGCGATCGTGGATGTCTTCATCGTCAACGTCGCCGCGCCCTCGATCCAGACCAACCTGCACGCTTCCGCGGGCGAGCTCCAGTGGCTCGTGGCCAGCTACGTGCTCGCCTACGCGCTCGGCCTCATCACGGGCGGGCGGCTCGGCGACATCTACGGGCGTCGCCGCCTCTTCCAGATCGGCCTCGCCGGCTTCACCATCGCCTCCGCGCTCTGCGGCGCCGCGCCTTCCCCGGGCGCGCTCCTCGTCGCGCGTTTCCTGCAGGGAAGCTCGGCCGCGCTGATGTTCCCGCAGATGCTGTCCGTGATCCAGGTGGAGTTCCCGCCCGAGGAGCGGGCGCGTTGCTTCGCGTTCCTCGGCGGCGTCCAGGGTGCGGGCGCGATCGTGGGGCAGATCCTCGGCGGCGGCCTGATCTCGCTGAACGTGCTGGGCCTCGACTGGCGCAGCGTGTTCCTGATCAACGTCCCGGTCGGGATCGGCGCGCTGATCGCGGCCAACCGTCTGCTGCCCGAGTCGCGCTCCCCGAACGCGCGCCAGCTCGACCTCGGTGGCGTGGCCCTCGGGTCGCTCGTGCTCGGCCTCGTGGTCTTCCCGCTGGTGGAAGGACGCGAAGCAGGCTGGCCCTGGTGGGTGCCCGTGGCGTTCGCGGCCGCGATCCCCGCGGCGGCGCTGTGGTTCCGTTACGAGCGGCGCGTGAGCGCGCGCGGCGGATCTCCGCTCGTCGAGCTGAGCCTGTTCCAGGAGCGCAGCTTCCGCGTCGGCGTCGGCCTGGTGCTCTTGTTCTGGATGGTCACCTCGTTCTTCCTGCTGGTCGGCGTCTACTTCCAGGACGGCCTCGGCTATGGCCCGATGGCGGCGGGACTCCTTTTCACACCGCTGGCGGTGATCTTCGTGGCCGCGTCGCTGGGCAGCGGGCGGATCACCCGCGTATCGCATGACCGGCTGCTCGCGCTCGGCGCGGCAATCGCGTCGGGCGGGCTAGCGCTCGCCGCCTTCGTCGTGGCGGGCACCGGCGCGGCGCTCCCCGCGGCCGGGCTGATGCTCGCGTTCGTCTTCATCGGCACGGGCAACGGCCTGTTCATGCCCACCGCCGTCACCGCCGTGCTCAAGCGGATCCCCTCCGAGAACGCGGGCTCCGCGTCCGGTGTGCTGAGCACAGCGCAGCAGGTGGGTAACGCCCTCGGTGTGACGATCGCGGGCACGGCCTTCTTCAGCGAGCTCGGCTCGCAGAACACTCCCGCCGCCTACGGCGACGCCCTCGCAGTGGGAACGCTCGTGGCCGCCGGCGTGACGCTGCTCGCGGCAGTACTGGCGTTGCGGTTGCGTGAGCGGTCCGCGCCCCAGCCGGCGAGGAATCCGCAGGCCGCAGCACTCAAGTAAGAGCGCTCATAAGCCGAAACAGGCCGAGGAATGGACACCGTCGTGTACGCGGTCCTCGGCCTTGGTGCCCTCGCAGTTATCTGGGCGATCCTCACGCTCAACAGCTTCGTGCGCGCGCGTAACCAGGTCGACGAGTCCTGGAGCGGGGTGGACGTGCAGCTCAAGCGCCGCCACGACCTCATTCCGAACCTCGTCGACACCGTCAAGGGCTACGCCACCCACGAGTCGAGCGTGCTCGAAGAGGTGACGAAGGCGCGCGCCGCCGCGCTGACCGCTCACGACCCCGACGCCCAGGCGACCGCGGAGGCGAACCTCACGCGCGTGCTCGGCGGCATCCGCGCCGTGGCCGAGCAGTACCCGCAACTGCGCGCATCCGAGAACTTCCAGCGGCTTCAGGCCGAGCTCGCCCAGATCGAGGACGAGATCCAGGCCGCCCGCCGAATCTACAACGCCAACGTGCGCGAGTTCAACACGCGCATCCAGGTCTTCCCAAACAGCCTGCTCGCCGGCGGTTACTCGCCGCGCCACTTCTTCGAGATCGAGGATGCGGCGGAGCGGGCAGTCCCAGCGGTCGCCTTCTAGCAGGCAGGTCCCTCGTATGGCGACCGTCGCGCCGGCCCCCTCCAGCCCTCGGGCTGGCCGGCGCACGCACTTCCGCGGCGCGCTGCTCGGGCGCACCGCCTTCTGGACACTGTTCGTGGGAATCGGCGGCAGCGTGCTGCTCGCCGCCATGTGGCACGACGCGCGCGTGGCGGTGATCGGCTCCCTCGTCACGATCGCGGGCGTCGTGATCTTCGCCTACCGCTACGCCGACAAGAAGTCGGAGCTCGAGTTCTTCGTCTCGCTCGCGCCGTCGCTCGGCATGAGCTACCTCGGCGAGCTCGGCGTCGTGGGGATCACGCCGCTCCTCGCCGCCGGCGACCGCCGCCACCTCGAGTACGCGATGAGCGGCGGAGGCGCGCAGCTCGGCATGTACACGTACGAGGTGGAGCGGCGCAACTCGAACGGGAACGTCGAGCGCCGCGAGCCGTACCACTTCACGGTCTGCATCATGGACCTGGCCGCCAACATGCCTTCGTACCCGGGCGTGTACCTCTGCCGCAAGCGCGGGCTGCTCCACGGCGACGACTGGCTGCGCCGCGACCGCTCGCACAAGGTGGAGCTCGAGAGCATCGCCTTCAACGAGCGCTACGACCTCCTGCGCGAGTCCGACCAGGACGAGATGGCGCTGCGCGAGCTGTTCTCGCCGTCCCTCGTCGACTGGCTCGCCACGCACCCGCTGGCGCCCGGCTTCGAGCTGCGGGCGGGCGTGCTCGTGGTCTGGCTGCCGGGGCACGTCGAGGACGCGGGCAAGCTCAGCTTCTTCCTCGAAGCGGCGCACCACCTGGCCGACGCGGTGCAGCGCCAGGCGCAGCAGGCAGCAGCCACGACCGTGTGAGAGGATCGCGCGTGGCATGGCCGCGCACACGGTCCCGGAAGACCAGGTCCACTACCTGTGGGACGAGGGCAACGAGCCCACGCTGCGGATAGCGAGCGGCGACACCGCCGACGTCCGCACCCGCGAGGTGAGCGACGGGCAGATCACGCCCGACTCGACCGTCGACGTGCTCGGCGGGCTCGACATGGACCGGCTCTATCCGCTCGTCGGCCCGATCTACGTGGAGGGCGCGGAGCCGGGGGACACGCTGGCCTTGGAGATGGTCTCGATCGAGACCCAGGGGTGGGGCTGGGTGGCGATCCTGCCCGGGCTCGGCCTGCTGGACGACTTCACCAAGCCGTACCTGCGGATCTTCGACCTGTCCGAGGGTGCCGGCGGGGTGACCAAGCTCGACGACGTAGCGTCTATCCCGATCGAGCCGTTCTTCGGCACGATGGGCAACTGCCCGGCGGGCGCGCAGGCGCAGGCAGTGATGCCGCCCGGCACGTTCGGCGGCAACATGGATACCCGCCAGCTCGTGCAGGGCTCGACGCTCTACCTGCCGGTACAGGTGCAGGGCGCGCTGTTCAGCTGCGGTGACGCCCACGGCGCACAGGGCGACGGCGAGGTGTGCGTGACCGGCATCGAGGCGCCGATGGCCGGCACCTTCCGCTTCATGCTCGAGAAGGGACGCACGATCCCGGCCGCGCAGTTCTCCCACCCGGGGCCGCTCACGCCGCGAGTGGACGGCGGCGCCTTCTACGGGACCACGGGGGTGGGGCCGGACCTGTTCGTCGCCTCGCAGGACGCGCTGAGGGCGATGATCGACCACCTCACGTCGAACTGGCCGCTCTCGCCGGAGGACGCCTACGTCCTGGCGAGCCTGTGCGTCGACCTGAAGATCGCCGAGATCGTGGACGCCGGGCAGTACATCGTCAGCGCCGTCCTGCCGCTGGCTGTGTTCGCATAAGCGCCACCGGCGCTATGTGACACCGATCTATGTAACAATGAGGCGTGTCAATGGAGGCCGCCGAAGCAATCGTTCCGCAGGACGATGGGCTGGTCGGAGAGGCGCCGCCCTCTCCCGCCGGTCCGCTCGATCCTGAGGAAGTTGCCGGGTTCCCGCTGCCGCCCAGCGTGAACCTGCCGCTCATGCTGCAGGTGGTGCGCTTCAGCCAGCGCCAGATCCAGTTCGTGTTCAAGGCGCGGCGGGAGCTGGGGGAGGTGTTCCGCATGCGCGGCACGATCGCCGGCCGGCCGGTGATCACGAGCCACCCGGACCACGTGCGCTCGCTCTTCACCGCCAAGCCCGAGCTCGCGCCGTCGCTTACCGGGGAGTCGCCGCTGCGGCCGATCGTCGGCCCGAACTCGGTGCTCACCTCGATCGGCCCGCGCCACATGCGCCAGCGCAAGCTGCTGCTGCCGCCCTTCCACGGTGAGGCGATCGAGCGCTACATGCAGATGATCAGCGACGCCGCCGAGCGCGAGATCGACCGCTGGCCGCTGAACGAGCCGTTCGCGCTGGCGCCGCGCATGCAGGCGATCACCCTCGACGTGATCATGGCTGGGATCTTCGGCATCGAAGGGAAGCCCGAGCGCGGCACTCCCGAGCACGGGCTGCGGATGGCCACCAAGTACCTGGTGGCTGCGTCCACCTGGCCGCTGGCGCAGCTCGCCGAGCTGACGAACCTGAACAGCGACGAACCCGTCGGGCTGACCAAGGTGGGCCTCGCGATCCTCGATCGCCCGACCTATCAGGTGATCGCGTCCCGCCGCCGCGCGACCGACCTCGAGGAGCGGCGCGACATCCTCTCGCTGCTCCTGCAGGCGCGCACCGAGGAGGGCGAGGCGCTGACCGATCACGAGCTGCGCGACGAGCTACTCACGCTCGTGCTCGCCGGCCACGAGACCACCGCCAACTCGCTTGCCTGGACCTGGGAGCGGCTCGTGCGGACGCCCGACGCCCACGAGCGCCTGCGCGAGGCGGTCCGTAACGGGGGCGACCCCGAGCCCGTAATCGAGGCGACGATCGTCGAGGGCATGCGCTCGCGCCCGGTGATCCCGATCATCGGCCGCCGCGTGAGCGTGCCTTGGAGGCTGGGGGAGTACGCCGTCCCGGCGAAGACGCCGGTGACCATGAGCATCCTGCTCATCCACCACCGCGAGGACCTCTATCCCGAGCCGTACGCGTTCAAGCCCGAGCGCTGGCTCGGCCGTAAGCCGGGTACCTACGAGTGGATTCCGTTCGGCGGCGGAATCCGGCGCTGCCTCGGCGCGTCGCTGGCCATGGCGGAGCAGCGCGTGGTGCTCGAGGCGATGGTCCGCCGGCTCGACATAGAGGCGGACGAGCCCGAGCCGGAGCATGCCGTCCATCGCAACGTGACGATGATTCCGTCGCGCGGCGCGCGTGTGGTCGTGCGCAGCCGCAGCTAAAAGACCGACCGTTCTGTCTGTCAATCCGCGGACGGACTATTTCCTGTCGCCGTTCGCGGGTGTACATTCGCAGGGGATGGCCACAAGCCAAACGACCATGGACACAGGCAGCGCAGCGCGCGAGCGCATCCTCGACGCGGCCTACGACCTGTTCTCGCACAAGGGCATCCAGGCGGTCGGCGTCGACGCCATCATCGAGCGCTCGGGCGTCGCGCGCCAGACGCTCTACCGGCACTTCGGCTCCAAGCAGGAGCTCGTGCTCGCCTTCCTCGAGCAGCGCGACCAGAAGTGGACCCGCAACTGGCTTCACGCCGAGATCCAGCAACGCGCTTCCGACCCGGGCGAGCAGCTGCTCGCGATCTTCGACGTGTTCACGGAATGGTTCAAGACCGCGGATTTCGAGGGCTGCGCGTTCATCAACGTGATGCTCGAGCACGGTGACCTGAGCGACCCGCTGAGGCGCGCCAGCACCTCATACCTGGCCGGCATCCGGGGGATCCTCGAAGACCTGGCGAGACAGGCCGGGATCGCGGATGCGGAGAATTTCGCGCGCAAGTGGCACATCCTGATGAAGGGCTCGATCGTGGCCGCCGGGGAGGGCGACAAGGACGCCGCCAGGCGCGCCCAGCAGGTCGGAAAGCTGCTTCTCGCCGAGCATCTGCAGCAAACCTGAGAAGTAGCGCGCCAGCCTGCATAAGAGTTTCTTGACTCGCCCAGCGGGGGGCTATAGCTTTGCGGGCGTAGGAGGGAGAACGATCGGTCTTACACATCGCGGGGGAACCCCGGAATCCGCCGCGATGTGTGGCCGGTCGCCCTCCCGACCGTGCCTAGAGAGGGAGGATTCATGCCGATCCCGACCGAACTCGTCGGATCACTTCCGCGTCCCATGAAGTTGCAGGAGGCGTACGCGGACTACGACGAGGGCAAGATCACCTTCGAGGAACTCCAGGCCGAGCAGGACGCGGCGGCCGAGGACTCGATCAAACGTCTGGAGCAGACCGGCGAGCCCGTCGTCACGGATGGCGAGCAGCGCGAATCGAGCTTCGCCACGTATCCCATCACCGACACGCTCGCTGGGACTGGCCTCGCCGACAACCTCGCCGGCGACGGCCAGTTCTTCGCGATCTTCGATGACGGCCATCACCGCCAGCTGCCGCGGCTGACCGGCGGGCCGTTCAAGTACAAGACGTTCGCCTCGGAGTTCGTCGAGAAGAACAAGCAGATCGCAAGCAAGCCGGTGAAGCAGGCGGTGATCGCGCCGTCGATGCTGATGCTGCTCTACCCGCTGGAGGGCGAGATCGAGGGCTACTCGCGCGAGCAGTTCCTCGACGACCTCTGCGATGAGTGCGAGAAGGACATCCGCAGGTGCTTCGACGCGGGTGCCGTGCGCGTGTCGGTGGACTTCACGGAAGGCCGGCTCGCCAACAAGAACGACGAGCGCAACCCCTGGACCGGCAAGAACATGCTCCAGGAGTTCATCGACCTGAACAACCGCGTGCTCGACCGCTTCACGCCTGAGGAGCGCAAGAACATCGGCATCCACACGTGCCCGGGCGGCGACTGCGACTCGGTGCACAGCAAGGAGGTGCCGTACGAGAAGCTCCTCTCGCACATGTTCGAGATCAACGCCGGCTACTTCCTCATCCAATGCGCGAGCGAGGAGGACAAGGAGGAGGTCTACCGGCTCTGTGGCCAGTACAGCCGCGAGGACGCGAACGGCGTGCCGCAGGTGTGCTTCATCGGCGTGATCGATCCGCTCAACCCGGAAGTTGAGACCCCGGAGCAGGTCAAGAACGATCTCGTGACGGCGGCCAAGCACATCCCGGTCGAGCGGCTGGGGGCGACGGACGACTGCGGGTTCTCCCCGTTCAGCCGCGACGTCAAGCCGAAGCACGGTTCGCCGGACTTCGCTCGCGACGTGGCGATGCAGAAGATCTCCGCGCGCATCGAGGGCGCGCGGATGGCTTCGGAGGAGCTCGGGGTCTAGCTCCTCGGCTCGTAGTCGAGATGCACGACGCCGGTGGGCGACTGGACCACGCTCGTGAGCTCCAGGCGCCCGCCGGGACCGTCGCCGAATAGCCGTACCCCGGCGCCGAGCAGCAGCGGCGCAACGTGCAGTTGCACCTTGTCGAGCAGTCCGGCCGCCAGGTACTGCTGAGCCACGTCGGCGCCGCCGCCGAGGCGGATGTCGCCGTTGCCGGCGGCCTGCTTGGCTTGGTCGAGCGCGCTCTCGATCCCGTCGGTGACGAAGTGGAACGTGGTGTCGCTCAGCGCGAGGGGCTCGCGCGGCTCGTGCGTGAGCACGAAGACGTCGTGGTGGAAGGGCGGATCCTCGCCCCACCAGCCGTTGGCATTCGGGTCGTCCTCCCAGGGGCCGGAGCCGCCGCTGTACATCTTGCGGCCCATCACCGTCGCGCTCGCCTGCTCGATGAGCTGGCGGGTCAGGTCATCGTCGGCACCATCCTCGCCGCCCTCGTACCCGTGCGACTCGCGCCACGCCTTGGTGCCGAGAACCCACTCGTGCAGCTGCATGCCGCCGACGCCGAGCGGGTTTTCAAGGTCGGCGTTCGGGCCGGCGACGAAACCGTCGAGGGACATCGAGATATCGAGGATCAGGTCGGGCATGTTCTTCTCCTGAGTCGGGGGTCGCTCAATCTGACCGGAGCGCGGCGTCAAACTAATCGCAGAAATGCAGACGACTGTCCGCTCAAAGTGGATTGGGGTGCTGGTGGCCGCGCTGGCCGTGGCGGCCACGACGATCGTCATCTACCCGCTGCGAAAGCACGTCCCCGCAGTTTCGACCGGCCCGCTGTACCTGCTCGCAGTGCTGCTCGTGTCGAGCTACTGGGGGCTCTGGCTCGGGGTGCTCACATCGGTCGCGAGCGCCGCCGCCTTCAACTTCTTCCACATCCCACCCACCGGGCGGTTCACGATCGCGGACCCGCAGAACTGGGTGGCGTTGAGTGTGTACTTCGCAGCCGCTGTGGTGGTGAGCACGCTCGCAGATGCAGCCCGGGCTCGCGCCATCGAGGCAGAACGGCGGAGGGCAGAGGCAGACATGTCTGCGGACCTCGCGCGCCTCATCCTCGGCGGCCACGAGGCGGACGAGGCGTTTCCCGAGGCGGGGGAGAGGATCGCGCAGGCGATCAACGTCGAGTCGGCGGACCTCAGGCTCGGCTGGGTGGACGGAGACGAGCGGCGGGTCGCCATTCCCCTCGTGAGCGCGAACGATCGCGTCGGCACACTGCTCGTGCCGCGCTCGACGCCGCCCAGCGAGATCGACGAGATCGAACGGCGCATCGCGCCATCGCTGTCGGCTCTTGTAAGTGCTGCGCTGCGCAGGCAGCGCCTCGAGGAGCAGGTGGTGGAGACGAAAGCACTCCGGCGTACGGACGTGATGAAGACTGCTCTGCTCAGGGCCGTGTCGCACGACCTGCGCTCGCCTCTCACCGCGATCCGGACCGCAGCGGCGGGCGTGGGTTCGAAGACGGTTACCGATGAGGAACGCGCGGAGATGGCGGCGGTGATTGCCAGCGAGTCGGACCGGCTGTCGCGACTGATCGAGAACCTGCTCGACCTCTCGCGGCTCGAGGCAGGCACGCTCGAGCCGCGTAGCGACTGGTACTCGCTCGAGGAGGTGGTCGACGCGGCGTCGCAGGGAATCCAGGCGCCCCTCGACGTGCAGGTCGAGTCCGATTTGCCGCTGCTTCAGGGCGACTCGGCCCAGGTGGAGCGAGCGCTGGGCAACCTCCTCGAGAACGCCGCCCGCTACTCCGACGGCCAGCCGGTGGCTGTACGCGTCTCGTCCACCGGTCGCAGGATCCTGCTGCGCGTGAGCGACAGCGGCCCCGGCATCCCGCAGGACGAACTGCTCCACATCTTCGAGCCGTTCTACCGGATGGAGGGGGCGCCACCGGGTGGCTCCGGCCTCGGGCTCGCAATCGCCCGCGGCTTCGTGGAGGCAAACGGGGGGAGGCTGCGCGCCCAGTCGCTGCCCGGGCAGGGCGCGACCTTCATCATCGACCTCCCGATGCCGGACCAGCGGCCCGCTCAGGCGGAGGCGTAATGGCGGGCGAGCGGATTCTGATCTGCGACGACGAGCTCCAGATCGTCCGCGCACTCAAGGTCGTGCTCCGCGACGCCGGCTTCGAGGTGATCGTGACCGCCAACGGCGAGGAGGCGCTGGACGAGGCGGCGGTGCGCCCGCCCGAGGCCGCGATCATCGACCTGATGCTCCCCGACATCGACGGCGTGGAGGTCTGCCGCCGCCTGCGCGAGTGGAGCGAGATGCCGATCCTCGTGCTGTCCGCCCTTGGCGAGGAGCAGCAGAAGGTGCGCGCGCTCGAGGCAGGCGCGGACGACTACGTGACCAAGCCGTTCAGCCCCGCGGAGCTCATCGCGCGGCTCCGGGCAGCGCTCCGCCGCGCGCCGAGCGGCCTTCAGCCGCCGGTGCTCGAGCTGGGCGACCTGTCGATCGACCTCGCCGCCCACCGGGTCATGCGCGATGGCGCGGAGATCCATCTGTCGAAGACCGAGTTCGAGCTATTGCGCGTGCTGGCCGCGAACCGAGGGCGTCTGATGACTCACCGGGCGTTGCTCACCGAGGTGTGGGGAGCGGGCTACGCCGACGACACACAAGTCCTCCGCACGACCATCGCCCGTCTGCGCTCGCGGATCGGGAAGGACCTGATTCACACCGATCCGGGCGTCGGCTACCGGATGCAGGTGTAACGGCATTGTTATGCCGAACCGCATAATCCTCACGGCGGCGTAACGCGCGCCGGGGAATTCTGGAGATGTGCACTTTCCGGAATCCCCGCTTACTCTCCACCTGAGCGTCCGCATGAGGCGCGCGCTGCTCGATAAGCAGCTGGCCGGCGGAGTGGACGCAGTGAGGGATCCGGCCCTGGCGCTCCGCGCGCGACAGCTCTGCTCGAAGGGCACGAGGCGGTCGATCGCGAGCGCGCTCGCAGGCCTCGTAGAGATGGCTGAGGAGGACGCGCTGCCGTACGAATCGCCGCGGCTCGACCGCCATGCGATCACCGAGCAGGCGCCGCTGCTGCTCATGCTGGCCCAGCGACTGCGGGCCGACGCAGCCGTGGATCCGCGCGGTGTGGCGCTCGCTCGCCGACTCGTCAGCGACCACGGCGGCCCGATCTACCGGCCCGAGGTCGACCTACCGCGGCTCGGCGTGGAGCCGCGATCGCTCGCCGAGGAGGCCGGCACCGCTCTCGAAGCGCTCGAGCCCATGCCGTCACACAACTGTGATGCAGAGAGCTCAGGTTGGCACGGAGCTGCGCCACCGGGGCCCCCAAACTTGATTCGTAAGTTGCAGTTCACCTACTACCTGGAGAAATGAATGTCCACCACCGTTGTTCACGACAGTCTCAAGACTGGGCGCGGTAACGGGCAGCTAGCACTGAAGATCGAAGTCCTCGCGCGCCGCTGGTCGCTGGACCGCCGGCTCGTAGAGGGCGCACTTCCGGAGAGCGACGCCGCACTCCGCCTCCGGGCCCGCCAGCTGACGGGCACGAAGAACCGTCGCAAGCTCGCAAGCTCGCTGATGCGTGCCGCCGACCGCGTGTCGCGGCCCAACGTCTTCAGCCCGACGGCTCCGCTCGACCGCCGAGCCGTCGCCGAGGCACGGCCTCAGATGATCGAGCTGTCTCACCGGCTCGAGGATTCGTCGCCGGTGGGAGTCCGTGGGGTCGCAATGATCCATCAGCTGCTCACTGACGGCACCAGCCCGATGTACTCACCGGGCTGGACCGCCGAGCGCTCGGCCACCGAGCTCTCGGACCGGCTGTCAGCCGCGGCCCGCGCGCTGGACGCCCACTAACTCGTACCGAACCCCCATCACGATGAGCGCCGAGGGCTGGATTCAGCTCTTGGCGTTCGTCGTTCTAGCGGCGGAGCGGAAAAAGGTCCTTTCAACTGTCACACGATTGACACGCGGAGAACCGGAATCTCTACACGGCCGCAACGCGCAGCTGGCAATCATCAAGCCATGGACTTTGTAGCCATAGCAATCGGGCTTGCCGCCTTCGCAATTCTCATCGGCGCAGTCCGACTGATCGAGCGGATATGAGCGGGGCCGACATCTTCGGCCTCGCGGTATCCGCGGTGGTCTTCGTCTACCTGATCTACGCGCTTGTGCGCGGGGAGAAGTTCTAGGTGATCCAGGGCTGGGTTCAGATCGTCGTGTTCGTCGCCGTGACGGTCGCGCTCACGCCGCTGCTTGGCGGATACATGGCGCGCGTCTACGACGGCGGCGCCAAGCCCATCCTGCTCGAGCGCGTGTTCGGCCCGTTCGAGCGCTTCCTCTACCGCCTGCTCGGCGTGAACCCGAGCGAGGGACAGGACTGGAAGCGCTACGCACGCTCGCTGCTCGTCTTCTCTGGGCTGTTCTGGATCGCGATGTACGTGATCCTGCGGACGCAGACGCTCCATCCGTGGAATCACCAGAACTTCCATTCGGGGACGTGGGACGTGACCTTCAACACCGTCTCGTCGTTCGTCACGAACACGAACTGGCAGTTCTACGGCGGCGAGACGACGCTCACCTACTTCAGCCAGATGGTGGGGCTGACGGTGCAGAACTTTGTGTCGGCGGCCGTGGGCATCGCGGTGCTGATCGCGATGATCCGCGGCATCCGCGCCCGCAGCGGCGCGAGCCTCGGCAACTTCTGGCACGACCTCATTCGCACGCTGCTCTACGTGCTGCTGCCGCTCTCGTTCATCGGCGCGCTCATCCTCGTCTCACAGGGCGTGATCCAGAACCTGTCCGCCTACACGACCTTCCACACGGTCGTCGGTGGGACCCAGACGCTCGCGCTCGGCCCGGCCGCATCGCAGATCGCGATCAAGCAGCTCGGCACAAACGGCGGTGGTTTCTTCAACACCAACTCGTCCTACCCCTTCGAGAACGCGACCGCCCTCTCCAACCTTGTCGAGACGCTCTTCATCATCCTCATCCCCGCCGCGCTTACGTCGACGTACGGGCGTATGGTCGGCAGCCGCCGGCAGGGCTGGGCGATCTTCGCCGCGATGGCCGTGCTGTGGGTTGGTGGGATCGGTATCGCCTACCACGCAGAGCAGCACGGCACTCCCGCGCAGCACCTGGCCGGCGTGACCACGCGCCACATGACCGGTTCGGCCGGGGGCAACATGGAGGGCAAGGAGCAGCGCTTCGGCATCACCGACTCGGCGCTCTGGAATGTGACCACCACCGTGACGTCGAACGGCTCGGTGAACTCCTCGATGGAGTCGTACACCGGGCTCGGCAGCGCGGTGCCGATGTCCAACCTCGGTATGAGCGAGGTGGTGTTCGGCGGTGTGGGCACCGGTCTCTACTCGATGCTCGTGTTCGTCCTCTTGGCCGTGTTCATCGGGGGGCTGATGGTCGGTCGGACGCCTGAGTACTTAGGGAAGAAGATCGGCGCGCGCGAGATCAAACTGATCGCGATCGCCTCGCTGGCCACGCCCCTCGGTGTGCTGATGACTTCGGGCTCGGCGATTGCGAGTCCGGCTGGGCGCGAGTCGATCGCCGCCAAGGGGCCACAAGGCTTCTCCGAAAACCTCTACGCCTACCTGTCCCAGGGCAACAACAACGGCTCGGCGTTTGCCGGCTACACCGGCTACATCCAGCCCAACCCCGGCAACCTCGGGGCCCACGGCGTGAAGCTCGCCACCCTCATGGGCGGGCTCACGATGATCTTCCTCCGCTTCCTCCCGATCATCCTCGTGCTGGCGATCGCCGGCGCGCTGTCAGGCAAGAAGGTCGCGCCGGCCGGCCCGGGCACGATGCGCACCGACACGCCCACGTTCGTGGTGCTGCTGATCGGCGTGGTGATCCTCGTCGGCGCGCTCACGTTCTTCCCCGCGCTCCTGCTCGGCCCGATCGTACAAGCGCTGACCACCCGGGTGTTCTGATGTTGCGCGAAGTCAAGACATCCGTGATCGCGATCGTTGCGTTGACCCTGGTGTTCGGCCTCGCCTACCCGCTGGCCACGACGGGCGTCTCGCAGGTGATCTTCCCCGGCAAGTCGGATGGGTCGAAGGTCAAGTCGCACGGCAAGGTCGTCGGCTCGAAGCTGATCGGCCAGGACTTCCGCATCCAGGCGACGAAGAACGGCAAGCCGCAGACAGACAAGGACGGCAACCCGGTCATGGTGCCGCTCAAGCGTTACTTCCAGCCGCGCCCGTCCACGTCTACCTCCTACGCCGCCGACGCCTCGGCGTTCACCAACCTGGGGCCGAACAGCGCCGACGCGCGCGACACCTTCAAGGCCAACCTGGAGAGCTACTTGCAGCTCGAGCGGCCCTTCAACCGGGGCCTGACCGCTACGCAGGTGCCGATCGACGCGGTGACGAGTTCCGCCTCCGGCGTCGACCCGCATATCTCGCAGGCCAACGCTGCCATACAGGCGCACCGCATCGCGGCCGTTCGCCAACTGCCGCTCGCCACGGTGCAGAAGCTGATTAAGGAGAAGACGGCCGGCCGCTCGCTCGGGATCTTCGGCGAGCCGGGCGTGAACGTACTGGAGCTGAACCTCGCGCTGGATGCGCTGAAGCGATGAGTGAACGCAAATCAAAGTCCCTGCTCGATCGCACAATCCTGATTCCGGCGACGATCGACTCCTTCAAGAAACTCGACCCCCGCGTTCAGGTCCACAACGCAGTGATGTTCGTCGTCGAGATCGGCGCGGTCATCACCACGATCGCCTGGCTGATCCAGCTGTTCGGCGGCAAGCCGTTGGGCGGTGGTCACGAGCCTGCGTGGTTCACGTTCACCGTCGCATTCTGGCTGTGGCTGACGGTGGTGTTCGCGAACCTGGCCGAGGCACTCGCGGAGGGCCGCGGGCGCGCGCAAGCCGCCAGCCTGCGAGCAATGCGCACGGAGACGACGGCGCGCATGCAGGACGGCTCCACCAAGCCGGCAAGCGCGCTCGTAAAGGGCGACGTCGTGGTGGTGGCGACGGGCGAGCTGATCCCCGGCGACGGCACGGTGACCGAGGGCATCGCCTCGGTGGACGAGTCCGCTATCACGGGCGAGTCGGCCCCGGTGATCCGTGAGGCGGGCGGTGACCGCTCGGCCGTCACAGGCGGCACGCGCGTGCTGTCCGACCGCATCGTCGTGGAGATCACGCAGGAACCGGGGCAGAGCTTCCTCGACCGCATGATCGCCCTAGTGGAGGGCGCCTCGCGGCGCAAGACACCGAACGAGATCGCGCTCGGCATCCTGCTCGCCGCGCTGACGATCGTGTTCCTGATCGTAATCGTGACGCTGCGCCCGTACGCGCTGTACACGAACACCGCGATCTCGGTGACCACGCTGATCGCGCTGCTCGTCGCGCTCATCCCCACCACGATCGGCGCGCTGCTGTCCGCCATCGGCATCGCGGGCATGGACCGCCTGGTGCGCCGTAACGTGCTCGCGCTCTCGGGCCGCGCAGTGGAGGCATCGGGGGACGTGGACGTGCTGCTGCTCGACAAGACCGGCACGATCACGCTCGGCAACCGCCAGGCTGCGGCCTTCATCCCGATGCCGGGAGTGAGGGAGGAGGAGCTGGCCGAGGCCGCGCAGCTTTCTTCGCTGGCCGACGAGACGCCCGAGGGCCGGTCGATCGTCGTCCTCGCCAAGGAGCGCTTCGGTCTGCGCGAGCACGAGCTGCACTCTCAGACGGACGCCCACTTTGTCCCGTTCACCGCCGAGACCCGCATGAGCGGGGTGGACATGAACGGGACCCGCCTGCGCAAGGGAGCCGGCGACGCGATCCTCAACTGGGTGTCCGAGGAGGGCGGTCACGCTCCGCCGGAGCTGAACGCCGAGCTCGACCGCATCGGCCGCGAGGGCGGCACGCCACTGGCGGTGGCGCGCGACAGCCACGTGCTCGGCGTGATCTATCTCAAGGACACGGTCAAGGAGGGCATGCGCGAGCGCTTCGACCAGCTCCGCGCGATGGGCATCCGGACCGTGATGATCACGGGCGACAACCGCCTCACGGCGGCCAAGATCGCCGAGGAGTCAGGCGTCGACGACTTCCTCGCCGAGGCGACTCCTGAAGCCAAGCTCAGCCTCATCAAGAAGGAGCAGGAGGACGGTCGCCTCGTGGCGATGACGGGCGATGGCACCAACGACGCTCCCGCGCTCGCTCAGGCCGACGTTGGCGTGGCGATGAACACCGGCACCCAGGCTGCGCGCGAGGCGGGCAACATGGTCGACCTCGACTCGAACCCGACGAAGCTCATCGAGATCGTCGAGGTGGGCAAGCAGCTGCTGATCACGCGCGGCGCGCTCACGACCTTCTCGATCGCGAACGACGTGGCCAAGTACTTCGCGATTCTTCCTGCGATTTTCGTCGCCACTTATGCCGCGCCGGGTCACAACGGGCCGCTCGACAAGCTCAACTTGATGAACCTGGGCACGCCGCGTTCGGCGATCATCTCGGCGATCATCTTCAACGCGATCGTGATCCCGCTGCTGGTGCCGCTCGCGCTTAAGGGTGTGAAGTACCGCCCGGTGGGTGCGACGGTGCTCCTGCGGCGCAACCTCTTGATCTATGGCCTGGGCGGCATCATCGCGCCGTTCATCGGCATCAAGCTGATCGACCTGGTGGTCCACGGGATCCTGGGGGCTTGAGCGATGGACGCTGTCCGAGGCATCGGTGACTTCGCTCCGGCGGAGTTCGGCCTTGGGCGGTTGCGGACTTTCGGGCTCCGCATGCGCGTCTGGTGGGTGAAGGACCGCCTGACCCGGCAGCTGGCGCGCGGCGCTGCTTCGACCGACAGCCGCGAGCTCGCGTTGAGGGCGGGTCAGATCACCGCCAAGCACACCCGCGGGGTGGTCGCCGACTCGATCGTGGACCTGCTGACGCGCGCCGAGAACCCGCAGCCCCTCTTCGGGTCGCAGGTGCCCCTCCCGCGCCAGAAGGTCGGCGAGGTCCGCCACGAGCTCACGGGGCTGCTCGAACGGCTGCGGCAGCCCGAACCCGTTCGGCCCCAGGGCATGGCACGGGTGCTCCTCCTTCTCACCGACCCGGAGCTGCCGCTCTGGGGCCTCGGCAGCGCGGAGGAGCTGCGGGACGCCATCATTGACGCACGCGATCACCTTGACCTACCCACCGTGGAGGCCAAATGGTGATCGCGTGGGACGAGCCATGGAGACGCAACGCGGCCACTACAAGATCTTCCTCGGGATGGCGGCCGGCGTCGGCAAGACCTACCGCATGCTTCAGGAGGCGCGCACCGAGGCAGAAGCGGGGAGAGACGTCGTGATCGGCTACCTCGAACCGCACGGCCGCGTTGAGACCGTGGCGCAGGCGGACGGCCTCGAGATGCTGCCACGCCGGCGCGTCACCTACCGCGACACCACGGTAGAGGAGATGGACCTGCCCGCCATCCTGAGACGCGCGCCCGAGCTCTGCTTGATAGACGAGCTCGCCCACACGAACCCGCCCGGCGTCGAGCACCAAAAGCGCTACGAGGACATCGAGGACGTCCTTGACGCGGGGATCGACGTGTTCTCCACGGTCAACGTGCAGCACCTCGAGAGCCTCAACGACCAGGTGGCCGAACTCACGGGCGTGACGGTACGCGAGACGTTCCCCGACAGCGTGCTCACATCCGCCGACGAAGTCGTGCTCATGGACCTGACACCACAGGCCCTGCTTCAGCGCCTACGCGATGGCAAGGTGTATCCGCCGGAGCGCGTCGAGACGGCGCTCAACAACTTCTTCAAGGTCGAGAACCTCGACTCGCTGCGCGAGCTCGCGCTGCGGCAGGTGGCCGAGGACGTGGAGGCGAAGCGGGTCGTCGCCGTTCCCACGGGCCGGCCCGAGGACCGCGTGTCGTCGGCCGTGCCGCAGGCCGTCGGGGAGCGGCTGATGGCGCTCGTGAGCGCGCGACCGTCGTCGCAGCGACTCGCGCGCCGCGCGTGGCGCTCGGCGCAGCGCCTCGGTGCCGAGCTCGACCTGCTTTACGTCCGCAAGCCTGGAAACCGAAACAACAACCAGGAGCAGCTCGAGGCGCTCCGCAAGCTCGCGGCGGCGCTCGGCGCCCACCTGCTCGTGGAGGAGGGCCACGACGTTGCCGAGACAGCGGCGCGCGTGGGCGCTCGGCGCGGGACCACCTACGTGCTGATCGGCGTGCCGCGCTCGACGAAGGGGCTGCGGCGCTTCGGCGTGTCGCTGCCCGAGAAGCTGCTCGAAGTGATGCCCGGCGTTGACATCCGGATCGTCGCCGACCGGACCAAGCGCCCAGAACACCTGGATGGAGGCGAGGAATGACCTTTCTAATTGTCGTGGCCGCAGCGGCGCTGGTGGCCGCTCTCGTTGTCCTCGTGATCCGTTGGCGGGACCCCGAGAAGTTGCCCCATCGCATCACCCCGCCAGCCGAGCGGATCCTCTTCCCGCTGCTCGGTGACACGGTGTCGCGCTCCGCGCTCGACGCAACGCTGCGCCTGGCTCGCGCCGAGCACGCGACGCTGGTCCCCGCGTATCTCGCGACCGTGCCCTACAACCTGCCGCTCTCGGCGCCGCTGCCGCTGGAGTGCGAACGCGCTATGCCGCTGCTCGAGACGATCGAGCAGCGCGCGGCCCGCCTGAGCGTGCCCGTCGACTCGCGCATCGAGACCGGCCGCTCGCCACGGCACGCGCTGCGACAGCTACTCGACGAGGAGCGCTTCGACCGGATCGTGGTTCCCGCGGCCACCGCCACGAGCTCGGGCTTCGGCCCAGAGGACATCGCATGGCTGCTCGAGAACGCGCCCGGCGAGATCGCCGTGCTGCGCGCGGAGCAGAACGGCGGCGGGCTGAAACACTCCCGCTCGAATGGACGAGCGTCTCACCACCTTCCTCGAGCGTCTCTATCGCGAGGGCCGCGAGCACGACGCTGACAAGGGGGACCGGCTCGAGCGGCTGCGGAACGTCGAGCCGGACACCGCGCGGCTGCTCGCGCTGCTGATCCGCGCCACGGGCGCGCGGGACGTACTCGAGATCGGCACGTCGAATGGCTACTCGACGGTGTGGCTCGCTGATGCCATGTGGGCCACGGGCGGGAGGATGGTGTCCGTGGACATCGACCCGGGGCGCACCGCGATGGCGGCGGAGAACCTGCAGCGCGCCGGGCTCGCGGGGCGTGTGGAACTGCGCACCGAGGACGCGGGGGAGACGCTGCGCACGACCGGCGACGCTTCGCTGGACTTCGTGTTCCTCGACGCCGAGCGCCCGGCGTACGTCCGTTACTGGCCTGAGCTCGTGCGGGTCCTCCGTCGTGGCGGCCTGCTCGTGGTCGACAACGTGCTGTCGCACGCCGACCAGGTGGCGGAGTTCCGGGCGCTCGTGCATGCGGACGAGCGAGTTAGCGAGGCGCTGGCGCCCACCGGAGCGGGCGCGCTGCTCGTAGTCAAGAACACCGCGGCGATCGAGCTCCGCGACTACGACCCTGCCTGGCCTGACCGGTACGCCCACGAGGCCGCGCGAATCCGCGAGGCGCTCGGCGAGCGCGTCGTGCGAATCGAGCACGTCGGCTCGACCTCGGTGCCCGGGCTCGCGGCCAAGCCGGTCATCGACATCGCGCTCGAGGTGCCGGACTCCTCCGACGAAACGGCCTACGCACCGGACCTGGAGGCCGCCGGCTACGCGTTCCGGATCCGCGAGCCCGAGTGGTTCGAGCACCGCTTCTTCAAGGGCGCGGCCAGCGACGTGAACCTGCACGTGTTCTCAGCCGGCTGCTCCGAGACGGCGCGAATGCTGCGCTTCCGCGACCGGCTGCGCTCGAACGACGCCGATCGCGAGCTCTACGAGCGAACGAAGCGCGAGCTGGCGGCGCGCGGCTGGAGGCAAGTGCAGGACTACGCGGACGCGAAGGACGCGGTGGTCGCGGAGATCCTGACCCGGGCGGGTGCCTAGCCCTCGGCCGTCTCGCCGCACACGGGCAGCACCTCGAGCAGGGACTCCGCGCGGCTCGCCAGTTCCGGCGGGCCGAGCTGCGCAAGCTGGGCCAGCAGCGCCCACGCGAGCTGGTGCGGGCAGCGCAGCTGCACCCGGACGTGCCCCTCCGGCGGCTCGCAGCCGCACCCGACGAGCACGAACGCGTGGTTCTCCACGAGCACGACCCACCATGACCCGCGCGCGGTGCCGAGGTACACGTGGAGCCCGGCCCGGCGAGCGAGCTCGTACCCGATCGCGACGGTGAGCACGGGGTGCGCCCGCCGCCGGCGCTCGGCGTGTTCCACGAGCAGGGCCCGGTAGTCGTGCGTGTCGGGCACGAGGGCGAGCGGCCCCGCCAGGAGGTCGTGCAGCTTCTCGGCCCGCTCGGCGAGGGGCAGCGTGCCGGCGCCGAACAAGGCACGCGAGGTGTCGTCGAGCCAGCCGGAGACCCAGTCGGAGTCGCGCTCGCCGAAGACGTCGGTGATGCAGCCGAGCAGAGCCTCGTTGCAAAGCTGCGGATCGGCGAGAACCGCCCGCGCGGGCTGGAGGTCGAATGCCACGTCGTCTGCCATCGGGGCGGGACCGTAGCAGATATTAGGGTGCCCTAATTAGGTAGCCCTAACACAGGCCGCCGGGAGCCGGGAGCAACCCGATGGGAGACTGCCGTCCGTGCCTACCAGCGAGCAGACGGCGCGCAAGCCCTCGCCCGCACGCGCTGCGCTCATCCTGGGTGCGCTCGGGGTCGTGTTCGGAGACCTCGGCACGAGCCCGATCTACACCGTGCAGACCGTCTTCAACCCGACCGACCCGCACCCGATCGCGGCGACACGGGACAGCATCTTCGGGATCATCTCGCTGATCTTCTGGTCGGTGACGATCATCGTGACCGTCACGTACGTGGCGTTCGTGATGCGCGCCGACAACGACGGCGAGGGCGGCATCCTGGCGCTGATCACCCTGATCCGCCGGGGCGCGACCAAGGGAGCTCGCCGCACGAAGGTGATCCTGGCCGGCCTCGGGATCTTCGGCGCGTCGCTCTTCCTCGGCGACAGCATGATCACGCCGGCGATCTCGGTGCTGTCGGCCGTGGAGGGCCTGAAGGTCGCCCAGCCATCGCTCGGGCACCTGGTCGTACCGATCACCGCTGCGATCATCGTCGCGCTGTTCCTGATCCAGCGGCAGGGGACGGCCGCGGTCGGGCGGCTGTTCGGACCGGTGATGCTCGCGTGGTTTGTGGTGATCGGAGCGCTCGGAATCCGCGGCATCAGCATGCACGCAGAGATCCTCAAGGCGCTCTCGCCGAGCTACGCGATCGGATACTTCGTCGACCACTTCACGAGCGCGTTCTTCGCACTCGCCGCGGTGGTGCTGGCGGTGACCGGCACGGAGGCGCTGTACGCGGACATGGGGCACTTCGGCCGCTCGCCGATCAGGCGGGGGTGGCTGCTCGTGGTGTTCCCGGCCTGCATCCTGAGCTACATGGGCCAGGGGGCGCTGATCCTCGACAACACCGAGCGCATCAGCAGCCCGTTTTTCCTCC
>DATBKS010000192.1:0-2902 GCA_036555755.1 Thermoleophilaceae bacterium | reverse complement strand
CGGGTCCTCGCGCACGTCCGGGTCCGGCTCTCGCTTCAGGCCCCACACCAGCCCGCGCAGCTCCTCCGCCGGCTTCGGCTGCGTGAACAGCGACACGACGACCAGCACCACAGCACAGGCGAGGAAGGCGATGATCGCCTGCCAGAAGCTCGCGCTCAGCGCGGAGTCGAAGCTGAAGACGTAGTCGTAGGCGTCCATGCGGTTGACGCCGTAGGCCGCAGCGGTGCCGGCGACCAGGCTCCAGAAGCCTCCCCAGGGCGTCGCGCGGCGCCAGAACATGGCGATGATGAACGTGGCGAAGAGCGGCGCGTTGAAGATCGAGAACAGCGTCTGGATGTAATTCATGATGTTCGAGTAGCCCTTGGCGATGAACGCCGTGCCCACCGAAATCAAGATCCCGACGATCGTCACGATCCGGCCCATCCGCAGGTAGTACTGCGGGTCGCGGTCCTTCCTGAAGTAGGCCTGGATCAGGTCGTAGGTGACGACCGTGTTGAAGGACGTCACGTTGGCCGCCACGCCCGCCATGAACGCCGCCAGCAGGCCGGTGACCGCAATGCCGAGCATCCCCTCCGGCAGGAAGTTGCCGATCAGGTGCGGGATCGCGGTGTTGTACTGGAGGCTCAGGCTCTCGCCGCCGAGACCCTTGACGCTGACGGTCGCGATCAGGCCGGGCAGGATGATGATCGCCGGCAGGAAGATCTTGGGATACGCGCCGATCAGCGGCGTGCGCCGAGCGGCCGACATGTTGCGCGCCGACAGCGCGCGCTGCACCTCGGCGAAGTTCGTCGTCCAGTAGCCGAAGCTCAGCACGAAGCCGAGGCCGAACACGATCCCCACCCAGTCGGAGGCGAGCGGGTTGGTGACGTGGTGGATGCCCACCCCCTGCCACGCGTGCAGCCCGGGCTCGCCGAGCGGCTTGAAGTTGCGCACCTTGTCCTTGAGGCCGTCGACGCCGCCAACGGAGTGCAGCGCGACGATCGTCAGCGGGATCAGGCTCGCGCAGATGATGAAGAACTGGAGCACCTCGTTGTAGATCGCCGAGGTGAGGCCGCCGAGCGTGATGTAGATGAGGACGATCGCGGCAGCGGCGAGGATCGCTGTCGTGACCGACCACCCGATCATCAGGTGGATGATCAGCGCGAGCGCAAACAGGTTGACTCCGGAGATCAGGACGGTGGCGATCGCGAACGTGGCGGCGTTGAACGCGTGCGCGGCCTCGCCGAACCGCAGCCGCAGGTACTCGGGCACCGAGCGCACCTTCGCCCCGTAGTAGAAGGGCATCATCACGATGCCGAGGAAGACCATCGCCGGCACCGCGCCGATCCAGTAGTAGTGCACCGCCGCAACGCCGTATTGCGCGCCGTTGGCCGCCTGGCCCAGGATCTCCAGCGCGCCCAGGTTGGCCGCGATGAACGCGAGTCCCGTGATCCATGCGGGCAACGAGCGACCCGACAGGAAGAAGTCGAGGTCGGTCTTGATCGTGAGGCGGGCGACGAACCCGATCCCCAGCACGACCAAGAAGTAGATGGCCACGATCCCGTAGTCGATCGCGCTCAGGTCAAGCCTCAGCATTGAGCACCGATTCCCTTTCTCCCCCGCTGGACGGTCGCCCGAGGTATACCCAGATGCGCGCCAAAACGACTCCCCCAGTCTGAGCCGCGCTCTTACGAAGCTCTAAGAAGAAGCGCAGAGATCCCTTAGGGGTTCGCACCACGGTCCCTTCACGGCAACCGCCGTGGACAAATTCGTTCTAAGAGAAAAGGGACTTCGAATGCGAACCAAATTGCCTTACTGCGCGGCGGCGCTGACCGCCGCGCTTGCACTGAGTACCGGGGCCTCCGCGCAGGCCGACACCACCGACGGGCAGGTCCTCACCAGCTCGAACTGGGCCGGCTACGAGGCCGCCGGGAACTCGACCGATTCGGCCGAGCAGAAGTTCTCCCGCGTCTCCGGGAGCTGGGTGCAGCCCTCAGCGGACTGCTCGACTGGCGACGGCTCCGCCGCCTTCTGGGTCGGGCTGGGTGGCGGCAGTGGGAGCGAGTCGACCGGCCTCGAGCAGGTCGGGACCGAGGTGGACTGCAGCGGCGGCGGCCAGGGTGAGGCCCACGCCTGGTACGAGCTGATCCCCGCCGCGCCCGTGAACCTCGACGTGGACGTCAATGCCGGAGATCACATCTCCGCCTGGGTCGAGGTCGATGGCAACAACGTGAAAGTCAACCTGACCAACGAGACCACGAACCAGTCGGTGACCAAGAACCTGAGCACCGAGAACATCGACGTGTCCTCCGCCGAGTGGATCGCCGAGGCGCCGTCGGCCTGTAGCAGCGACAGCGGCTGCACGCCCGTTTCGCTCGCCAACTTCGGCGACGTCACGTTCACCAGCGCAACGGCGACGATGAACGGCCACACCGGCTCGATCTCGGACTCGGCTTGGACATCCGCTCCGCTGCAGCTCGGCGGCTCGAGCGCCAACGCCGTGCCTACCTCGCTGTCCGACGACGGCGGCTCGTTCGGAGTCTCGGTCCAGGGAGCGGATGCGCAGACCAGTGACCCGTACGGCAACGGCGGCGGCAGCAGCACCGACCCGTACGGCAACAGCGGCGGCACCGACCCCTACGGCGACGGCGGCGGCTACACCGACCCGTATGGCAACGGCGGCGGCGACTACAGCCCGAGCCCGTACGGCTACGACCCGGGCCCCGGCTACTACGACGGGGGTGGCTGGGGTACGTACTGAGCGGCTAGTGACCTGAGGTCGCTAGACCGTCTCGCCGGGCCGCTGGAAGATGATCTCCGGGACGACGCAGGCGGGCGATAGCCGCAGCAGGAAGCGGACAGCCTCGCCTATGTCCTCGGGACGCATCATCTCCTCCGCCGGGATGGTCTCCTTCACGAAGGA
>DATBKS010000191.1:0-10048 GCA_036555755.1 Thermoleophilaceae bacterium | reverse complement strand
CGGCCGGGGGCGAGCCCACGATGGCGCGTGAACGCACCGCTCACCTGCTCGCTGTCATCCCTACGTCGCCACCGTCGGGGCTGGGCTCCTTGAGCAAGATCCCGTCCGGAAGGTCGACATCCTCAAACCCGTGGTAATTAGGGGGCGGGCGCACGCTCTTCGTCCCCAGGCCAAGCTCAGCACGCATTGCGTCGACCGTGTCGTGACGCGCTGCCCTCACACGCTTCGAGACAAAGCCGAAGGCGGGCGGGTGTAGGACCCCTTCCTCCCCAAGCGCCTCCTTCTTCAGCTCGTCGAGTCGATACCCATGCTTCCGGCTCGCCTCGACGACCGGGTGCTGGCCGACGGTTTGCACCACCGCGTAGACCTGAAAGAAGTCAGAGTGTGCGCCTTGAACTGCTTTTACTGAGGCAGCGTCACGTTCTGCCGCGTAGCAGGCCTCGCACGCAACGTGAAGCTGCTGGGCCTTCGTCAAGAACCGGTCGTAGATCTGTCGCCGACTGTCCCGCATCCAACTGCGTTCAGCCGCGATCCGCGTCTGCCAGGCGATGGCGAGCGTGATCAGACCGCCGACGATTATCCCCGCAAAGCCGAAAGCCGCCCCGGTCCAATCGCTCGCAGCCGTGACGATGAATGGGTGAAAAGAGGCGACGACTTCCACGGCGTCTCATAGGGTCCCACTCGACACAAGTCTCGTTGACAGATGAATGTGTCCCGCTTAGTGCGGAAAACGGCACTACAAAGGC
The DNA here is from genome assembly GCA_036555755.1 of Thermoleophilaceae bacterium. Lineage (GTDB taxonomy): Bacteria > Actinomycetota > Thermoleophilia > Solirubrobacterales > Thermoleophilaceae > JAICJR01. Next base: position 9,302 of record DATBKS010000191.1, on the reverse strand, counting down.
AGACCAGTGAAGCGGATGATGGGACTCGAACCCACGACCTTCTGCATGGCAAGCAGACGCTCTAGCCAACTGAGCTACATCCGCGAGAGCGACGCAGTATAGCCCCCGCTAAGACGCCTAAAGGGCCCGGCGCCCGGGTATCGAGAGGCATGCGTTCGGTCGTGCTCGCGCTGGTTGCCGCCGCCGTGCTGGCGCTGCCGGGAACGGCTTCCGCTGCCACGTGCAAGCCCACCGCGGCGCATCCCTATCCCGTCGTGCTGGTGCCCGGCACGTTCGAGAACGCGTCGATGTGGACGGCGGTCGCGCCGCAGATCAGCGCCGCGGGCTACTGCGTCTTCTCGCTCAGCTATGGCAACAACGCCACCGGCGACATCCCGACGTCGGCCGGCCAGCTCGGCGCGTTCATCGACCAGGTGCTCGCCCAGACGGGCGCAGCCAAGGTCGACCTCGTCGGCCACAGCCAGGGCGGCATGATGCCGCGCTACTGGATGAAGTTCGACGGGGGCGCGTCCAAGGTCGACGACCTGATCGGCATCGCGCCGTCGAACCACGGCACTACCAATCCGCTCGCCGGACCGGCGGGGCCGCTCTGTCCCGCGTGCGCGCAGCAGGCGGCAGGGTCGGCGTTCATCACGAACCTGAACGCGGGCGGTGACATCCAGCCCGGCCCCTCGTACACCGTCATCTCAACGCGCTACGACGAGGTCGTGACGCCGTACCAGTCGCAGGCGCTGGCCGGACCCTCGAGCCAGGTGACGAACGTGGTGCTGCAGAACAAGTGCCCGCTCGACATCAGCGAGCACCTGACGATCCCGGACGACCCGGCGACCGTCTCCTGGGTGCTCAACGCGCTGGGACGCAGCGGGCCCGCCAACCCGTCCTTCCGTCCGCGCTGTGTCTAGCTACGCTTGACCCGCTCCGGCGCCGTGGCGGAGTGGTTACGCAGCGGCCTGCAAAGCCGTTCACACCGGTTCGATTCCGGTCGGCGCCTCTCTTTTCGCTACCTCGCGATCCCGGCGTCAGGCCGGCGGGGCCTCGGCGTACTGCGGCGCGTCGTCGCCGATCTCGTGCCAGCTGGCCTTGTACGCGACCTGGAGGTGGAAGCTCGGATCGAGATCGAGGTCGCGCATGAGTCCCGCGGCCACGAAGTACTTCCCACCGAGGTCGTCGTAAAGGCTCGATCCGCACCTGCTGCAGAAGTTGCGAGGCGCGAACTCGCTCTCATAGCGCGTGACCAGGTCTTCGCCCTTGGTGAACTTGAAGTTCTCCTCGGCCACGACCACCCCCGCAAGGCTCGAGCCCGTCCACCGTTGGCAGCGAGTGCAGTGGCAGTAACCCAGCCCCTCGGGATCCTGGACCTCGTACTCAACGCCGCCGCACAAGCAGCTTCCCTTTAGCGATTCACTCATGTGGACCTCTTCTCGAAGGGGTTGGACGATCCGCGGCAACGCTACCCCGGAGCGTCGCGCTGGGTCAATGGAGGGTGGGTCGGTAGATCAGCTCTTGGATGCTGCCGTCAAGTGTCCGGCTGTCGACCAGCTCGAGGTCGAAGTCGGCTGCGCCCTGGAAGATCGGCTTGCCTCCGGTCTGTCCAGTGATCACAGGGAAGAGCGTCACTTGGATTTGGTCGACCAGGCCGGCGGCCATCAGCGCCCGGTTCATCGACAGGCTGCCGTGCGAGCGCAGCGGCACCTCGGACTCCTCCTTGAGCCGGGCGACGACATCGACGGCGTCCCCGCTCACGAGGGTCGCGTCCGGCCAGTCGAGCGGTCCTTCCAGTGTGTTCGACACGACCGTTGCCGGCATGCTCCTCATCCGGGTGATCCATGTGTCATTCACCTCGGGCTCCTCGGTGCCTGAGCCCAGAAAGCGCGCCAACAGCCGATACGTATCGGCCCCGAAGACCATCCGCTGCGGCTCGCCGTATGAGGCGCGGCGGTGCTCCAGCCACTCGGGGCCTTGCTTGCCCCAGTAGCCGCCCCAGCTGCCTGGGCGCGGGCTGCCGAAGGCATCGAGGGTGGAAAAAACGTCGAAGGTGTAGGTGGCCGGCAAGTCGTTCTCCTCGCGGTTTGCTTGTCCTCGTTTGATAGGACCGGACCGCCGCGCAGATCTCATCGGCCGCCGCGCTCTTAGAAGAGCAACTGGTCGGGCTCGGCCCACGCGTAGCGGAGCCCGATCGGCGATCCGGTGAGTCGAGTGGCGACTCCGCCCGGGGGAGGGACCGGGCGTCGCCCCACGCACTTCCCGCCGCGCGTTTCGTAGAACGCCTGGCCATCGCGGTTCTGCTCCAGCACCCAGAGGTAGAGCCCGGTCGGCTCCGGCCGCTCGAGGAGCGCCTTGGCCGTCAGCGCCAGCAGCCGGGCGCCGATGCCGCGGCGCTGGTGCCCGTGGGCGACGTGCAGGTTGTCCACCAGCGCGCCCCACTCGGGGTCGTCGTCGAAGTACGTGTTCGCGAATCCGACCGGGGCGCCGTCCTCGGCGAGGATCGTGCAGCGGCGCTCGTCGGGCTCCCGTAGCCGCTCGGTCCAGACCGCGATGCGCTCGTCGTAGACGTCACCGTCCAGGTACGCGTCGGCGAACGCGCCGCGATAGTGGCGCCGCCAGCTGTCGGCGTGGAGCCGCGCGACCGCCACGGCATCGGCTGGGCTCGCCAGCCGGAACGTCAGTGCCGCGCCCGAGGCGCCGGAGCTCAAGTCGCGGACCTCACCAGGGCAGCGAAGTCGGCGAGTGGCCCGAGGCGCCTCAGCTTGTCGGGGTTGACGATCGAGTTGATGTTCCTGATCTGGCCGTCGGCGATCTCGAGCGCCATCACGGCGATCAGGCGCTCCTGCGCGTCGAGATAGAGCGCTCCCGGCCCGCCGTTGACCTCGACCCGGCGCACCGACACGCCGGGTAGGCGCGTGATGCCGAAGTTGCCCAGCACGCCCGCGACGCGGTCGCGGCCGCGGACGGTCTCGGCGAGCGCCGGAACCTTGCCGCCGCCGTCGCCGGTCAGCTCCACGTCGTGGGCGAGCAGCGTCTCGAGCCCGGTGAGGTCGCCCTGCTGGGTGGCCTTGAAGAACCGGTCCGCCAGCTCGTCCTGCTGTTCGCGCGTGGTCTGGAAGCGGGGCCGGCGCTGCTCCACGTGGCGCCTGGCGCGGGTGGCGAGCTGGCGCACGTTGTCCTCGTTCTTGCCGACGATCTTCGCGATCTCCGGATAGCCGTAATCGAACACATCGCGAAGCAGCAAGACTGCTCGCTGCTCGGGCGAGAGGCTCTCAAGCAGCACCAGCATCGCCAGCGACAGCGAGTCGGCCGTCTCTGCGTGCCGGGCCGGGTCGTCGTGGCCGTCCGTGATGATCGGCTCCGGCAGCCACTCGCCTACGTAGTGCTCGCGTCGCACACGCGCCGAGCGCAGCTCGTTGATCGCCAGCCGGGTGGTGATCGTGGCGACGAACGCGCGCGGCGACGCGATCTGCTCGCCACGATCAAGCGCCTGATGCACGCGCAGCAGCGCCTCCTGCACGACGTCCTCGGCCTCGGAGACGCTGCCGAGCATGCGGTAGGCGATCGGGAACGCGACCGGCCGCAGCTCGTCCAGTAGTTCCTCGCGCTCGGTCATTGCTCAGAACAAACGGTACGAGCCGACGACCGTCAGTGGCTGGACGTTGGCGGGCTCGGCGCGCGAAGCCTCGACGCCCTCCAGAAACTCCCGGAACTCGGCGAAGCCCGGGAGTGGGTTCTCCACGCCTTCGTCGAGCTGCAGAAACGCGACGAACGTCTCGCCGTCGGGGAGCAGGCAGGACGCGTAGCGGATCCCTTCTGGCTGCTCCTCATTGACGGCCGCGAACATCTTCTCCGCCGCCGCCTGAACGTCGCTGACGCTCTCGGCCTTGATCTTGGCTTCCACCATGTGCAAGCTCATTTTGAATGTCCTTCCTGTCGGGTTTGGGGTTCGCTCTACACCCCAAGACAGGACAGGCGCCCGGCCTGTGACACCTAGGTGGCCGGCATCGCGGCGTTCGAGTAGTAGGGCCGGTTGAAGGGAAACTCGTTCGCGACCCAGTTCTGCAACGCGGCGTACAGCTTCTCGTAGAAGCCGCGCTCGTAGGCGTCGGGCGTGACCCACCAGCTGACGTCGACGTCGTGGTCGAGCAGTTCCTCGCTGAGCTTGGTGCGTGTCCCCATCGGATAGAGGTAGCAGCAGCCGAGGTAGGTGCCGCCGTCGTCGTAGAGCGCGTACCCGAACGAGTTTCCGTCGCGGAACTCGCACTCGTGCCAGACGAGGTCGACGTAGTTGAACGCCTCGGTGACGGGCTCGGTCGGCCACGTTCCGCCGCGCGTGTCGTGGATCAGCTCGATGCTTGCGTTGATGCCGCGCACGTCGTCCTGGAGGTGCTCGCGTGTGAGTGCCTCGGCCACGACGTCCTCGTACGTCAGCCGCGCCGGGCCCTCGAACCCCGGCGGCAGCTCCAACCTCTTCACAAACTGGTCGTATCGCATCTCTTCTCCTTTCAGATCAGATGACATGACCGCAAGCGCAGTACGAACTCATCGCTTGGTGTCGCTGACCGCGACGGACATCAGCAGGCTGGCGAACATCAGGCCGACCAGCAGCACTCGCACCGGCAACCGGTCCGGATCGAGCCAGTTCGCGCCCCAAGCGGTCATGGGTAACGACGCGCTCGGCGCCGGGCGCCCGCGAGACGGCGATCCTCATCGTCGCGATCCTACGCAGGCGTGCATCCGGCCGCGTGCGCGTAAGGACTTGCTTAGAAATTGTCCGATTCCGGACATTCGGGTTACGATGATTCGACGGTCCCCTGAGCCCCGGTCATGTCAGAGCCCGCAACGATCACGCAGGGGCGTGCGGTCACAACTGTCGCTGAGCGACTCTTCCCCTCGAAGACGCTCCGCACGGTGGCCAAGCGCCTGCTGAAGAACTACACGGTCCGCCAGAAGTTCCACGGCGGCACGATCTGCTGCAACGCGGTCGACCACTCGTGGGCATGGGCCCGCGGGGTCAAGTACGAGACCTACGACCGCGAGCTTCAGGACGTGATGCTCGGGCTGTCCCGCGACCGCGACGTGATGATCGACGTCGGCTCGAACGTCGGCGGGATCGCGTTGTCCGTGCTGCTCAGGAACCCTGACATCACGGCCGTCTGCGTCGACCCGAACCCGATCGCGATTGACTGCCTGCGCCAGTCGCAGAAGCTGAACAAGCTTGAGGACCGGCTGACGGTCTTCCAGGCTGCGGTGAGCGGCGCGGACGAGAAGATCAGCTTCGACTTCGGCGAGTCGGTGATGGGTCACGTGAGCGACGCGGGGGAGACCGTCGACACGATTCCGTTGCTCGGCCTGCTCGACCAGTACGCGAACGGAAGCCGCTGCCTGCTGAAGATCGATGTCGAGGGCTACGAGAAGACGCTGGTCCCGGCATTCAAGTCAGCCGACCAGCTGGCCAACACCGTGCTCGTGATCGATCTCCACCCCAAGGACTACAACGGGCTGGGCGACCCGGCCGGATGCGTCGCTCATCTCAAAAGCCTCGGCCTGACGATCACGAAGCTCGACGGCACACCACTCGACACGGTCCTCGAGGACGACTTCTCCGAGATCGTCGCCCGCGTGGACCCTCAGGCGAACAGTCCCTCGCCCACGTAGCCGCCCGGCCTCACGCCCGGCGGCACGGCAAAGACTGCGCTGCCCGTGTGCTTGATGTATTCGTTGAGCGCGTCGCTCGACCCGAGCCGGCGCTGGATCGCGACGAACTGCCGCTCGGGATCGCGCTGGAAGCAGATGAAGAAGAGGCCGGCGTCGAGCTGGCCGAGATCCTCGTCCATGCCGTCGGTGAAGGAGTAGCCGCGGCGGAGGATCCGCTCGCCACCGTTCTCCGACGGCGCCGCCAGGCGGATGTGCGCGTCGACCGGGACCTTCGACAGCTTCACCGGGTCGTTCTCCACCTGGCCGCCGAGCGGCGCGCCGCTCTCCTTGATGCGCCCGATCGTGTCCTGCTGGTCGCCGAGCGAGGCGCGATCCCAGACCTCGATCAGCATCCGGATGCGGCGCGCGACGAGATAGCTCCCGCCGCGCATCCAGGCGGGCGAGTCGGACTGGCCGACCCAGACGTGCTGGTTCATCAGCGCCGTGTCCTCCGCGCGGATGTTGTTCGTGCCGTCCTTGAACCCCATCAAGTTGCGCGGGGTGGACTGCGAGCGGCTCGTGGTGGAGGTGCGGCCGAAGCCGAGCTGGCACCAGCGCATCACCACCGACCCGCGCCCGAGCCGCGCGAGGTTGCGTACCGCGTGGAACGCGACCTGTGGGTCGTCGGCACAGGCCTGCACGCACAGGTCGCCGCCAGAGCGGTCCGGATCGAGCTCGTCGCCGGGCAGCGGCGGCAGCTTGCGCAGCTTGTCGGGCTGCTGCTCCGAGATGCCGAAGCCGCGGCCGGTGTCGAACAGCGTCGGCCCGAGCCCGAACGTCACTGTCAGCCGCGATGGCGGCAGGCCGAGCGCCTCGCCGGTGTCGTCGGGCGGCGCCGGCAGCGAGTGGTTGTTCGGTCCGGCCGGCGCGCCGAGCGTCATGTGGGCGGCGGCGTCGGTCCACTCGCGCAGCAGGGCCTGGAGCTCACTGCGGCTGTTCACCGTCACGTCAAACGACGCGAACACCAGCCGGTCCTGCGCTGGTGTCGCGATGCCTGCCTGATGTTCGCCGTAGAACGGAACCGCTTCCGCGGCGGCCTGGGCCTCGCCGTCTGACCCCCGCACGAGGTAGCCGGCGCCGAACGCGCCCGCCGCAGTGGCGCCGGCTGCCGTGCCGAGCAGCCGTCGCCTGGTGATTCCGCTCATCCCACCACTTGCGCGGGGACCTGCGATAGGGGCTCGGCCAGGGCGTCGATCGCCCGGGACAGCTTGCGCTTGTCCGCGCGGGTCAGGTCCGTGTAGGAGACGAAGCCGTCGCCACGGCGGTAGCCGTTGAGCGCCGTGGCCACCGCGCCGAAGCGCTGCTCGATCTCGGTTGCCAGCTTCGCGTTGCGGTCCTGCACGATCGGCTTGACCGAGTCGAAAGCGGCGCGCGCGCCGGCGACGTTGGCCTCGAAGTCGACGAGATCGATGTGCGAGTAGCGCTCCTCCTCGCCGGTGATCTTCGACTTCGACACCTCGCCGAGCAGCTCCACCGCGCCATTGGCGATCTGCGACGGCTCGAGCTTCACGGTGCGGACCTTCTGCTGGAGGAGAGTGACGTCGTCGAACAGCTGCGCCGCCAGCGCACCCTGGCCCTTCGCGGTGTCCTTCACCCACAGCGAGCGCTCGATGGGGTGGAAACCGGTCCACTTCGACGCCGGGACGTCGCCCGCTCGTGCGTCGATCTTGGGGTCGAGCGAGCCGAAGCTCTCGGCCACCGGCTCGATGCGCTCGTACGGGGCCCGTGCCCCGGGGTAGAGCTCCTTCGACTTGTTGACGTCACCGTCGCGCACCTCGGCCGTGAACGACTTGGTGCGATCAACCAGCTCGCCGGTCTGCTGCTCGAGGTATTTGCGGTAGGAAGCCACCGCCGCCGTGAGCTGCGGATCTTCTGACGCAGCAACCGCTGCGCCCGTGACGGTCAGCGTGCCCTTCGGCGTGCTCTTGCCGCCGGGGCAGTTGGTGATGTAGGTGCCCGGCTGGAGAGTCAGCGAGAAGCTGCGATTCAGGCCAGATGCCACGTTTTCCACCTCGCCAAGGATGTTCGAGCCTTTGAGGATCTCGAACTCAGTAACGGCTTCGGCACCCTCGTTTTTTACGTTGAAGGTGGTCGGACCGGACTCGACCTTCAGCTGCGCCGGGGTGCAGCCATCGTCCGTCAGCGACACGTTCACCTCCTTCGAGTTGCCGGAACCGCCGCCCGAGCCCGACCCGGATCCCGAGCTGCTGCCGCAACCGACCACGATCGCGCCGATCACGAGCAGCGCCATGCCCGCCGCGGCTGCCTTCGCGGCGCGGGCGCCGCGGGTGCGGCGCCACGGGCGCCAGCTGTCGGGCCACGCCACGTAGAGGCCGACCGGAACCGCGTAGATCAGCCAGCCGGCCACCTCGCCGACGGTCGGCTGCGGCTGCAGGCCGAGCATGCCGGTGAGGAGCGCGCCGCGGACGGTGCCAGGGCCGACGAGCCAGGTGAGGTCGAGCGCCTGGTTCTGGAAGCTGTTGATCCAGCCCGCCTCGTGCGCCGTGTGGATGGCGGTGGCCACGAGCCCGGCGGCCACGAGCGCGAGGACGAAGCCGGTGACGCGGAAGAAGCGCGAGAGGTTGATGCTCACGCCGCCGCGGTAGAGGAGGTAGCCGATCACCACGGCGGCCGCGAGGCCGAGCACCGCGCCGCCACCGGCGGCGGTGGTGTTCGACGTGTCCTGGAAGACCGCGAGCAGGAACACCGCGGTCTCGAAGCCCTCACGCAGCACGGCCAGGAACGCCATGCCGACGAGCGCGCCGGTGGAGCCGGCAGCGAGCGCCTTTGCGGCGCCCTCCTGAAGCTCCTTCTTCAGGCCGCGCGCGTTGCGGCGCATCCAGAAGATCATGTAGGTGACGGCCGTGACCGCGATCAGCCCGACGACGGTCTCGAGCCCCTCCTGCTGCTTCTGGGGGAGGTTGTTGTCGGCGATCTGCAGGAAGACCGCGATCGCGAGACAGATGCCGACCGCTATCCCGACGCCGAACCACATCTTCGAGAGCGCATCGCGGCGGCCTTCCTTGACCAGGAAGGCGGCGATGATCCCGACGATCAACGAGGCCTCCACGCCTTCGCGCAAAGCGATTACGAACGTCGGCAGCACTGTTCCTGAACCTCCGTGAAAAGGAATTAGGGCACCCTAATCGTTAGGGCGGCCTAAGTCCTATCACAGCGGTAGGAAAAGAGGCAACTAGGTGCCGGGCGAGAGGCGCTCGGCGAGGTACTTCAGCGAGATCGGATAGCGGTACTCGATGCCCATGTGGCCGGCGTCGAAGATCTCGAAGAACACGTCGGTCACCCCGATGTCCGCCAGTGCGCGGCGGAAGGCCTCGGCGCCAAGGTCGAGGTACCACTCGTCGTGCTTGCCCGAGTCGATGTAGATCGCGTGCATGCCGCGGAGGGCGTCGGCGTACTTCGGCACCATGCGCACCGGATCCCACGCGAGCCAGCGTTCCCACACCTCGGGGATCAGCTCGCCCGTGTCGACGTCGAACGGCAGCTGCACGGTGCCGTCCTCGTCGGCGGAGTAGCAGGCGGCCATGCACCACGAGTTGAGCAGCACGGCGTCCGCGGGCTTCGACATTGCGGGGCGGCTGCGGAAGCTCTCCCAGAAC
>DATBKS010000190.1:0-28962 GCA_036555755.1 Thermoleophilaceae bacterium | reverse complement strand
GCCGACGTCCGCAGTGCGCTCCTCACCAAGCCCGGCGAGAACGGCCAATTGAGATGCCGACAGCCTGGGACTAGGAGTCGAGCCGCTTGCCACCGTGTGAGCGTAGTCGCAACCGGATCGCGGAATACGTATGTTGCCGGGGACCGTGCCGGTTCCTGAGCCGCAGCCGATTCTCAGCCACCCAACGGAAGCGGCCATCTTCCTTGTGCTCACGGCCGTCCCGGGCTCCGAGGCGGAGATCCGGGACGTGCTGGCGGACGCAGCCGGGATCAAGCGCTCGGTGGGATTCCGAGTGCCGGAGGGGGAACTGTCGCTCGTGGTCGGGATCGGTGCCGCGCTCTGGGATCGACTGACCGGCGGCGGGCCGCGCCCAGCGGACCTCCACCCGTTCCGCGAGCTCACCGGCCCGCGCCACACGGCTCCCGCCACGCCGGGCGACCTCCTGTTCCACATCCGTGCGCACCGTTTTGATCTCTGCTTCGAGCTCGCCCAGCGGCTGACCGAGCGGCTACGCGGCACCGCGGAGGTGGTCGACGAGGTGCACGGCTTCCGCTCCTTCGACGACCGCGACGTGCTCGGCTTCGTCGACGGCACGGAGAACCCGGAGGGCGCCGTCGCCGTGGAGGCGGTGCTGATCGGCGACGAGGACGCGGCCTTCGCGGGCGGGAGCTACGTGATCGTCCAGAAGTACGTGCACGACCTCGGAACGTGGGACGCGCTGTCCACCGAGGAGCAGGAGCTGATCATCGGCCGCACCAAGCTGAGCGACCTCGAGTTGCCCGACGACGTGAAGCCCGCGGACTCGCACCTCGCGCTCAACGTGATCGAGGGACCCGACGGCGAGGAACGCAAGGTAATGCGCTTCAACATGCCGTTCGGCCGCGTCGGCGCCGCCGAGTTCGGCACCTACTACATCGCCTACGCGCGCACGGCGGAGCTGATCGAGCTGATGCTGGCCAACATGTTCCTCGGCGATCCGCCCGGGAACACAGACCGCATCCTGGATTTCTCCACCGCCGTGACGGGCAACCTGTTCTTCGTGCCCCCCGCCGAGATGCTCGAAGATCTGAGCGCGCCCGAGGAGAACGGCGCCCCGGCGCCTGAACGCGGCGACCCTTCGCTCGGCATTGGCGGGCTGCGCGACTCTTGAGTCCGGGACAGGCGCTTGGAATCGCAGCGGCGGGTGCGGCGGCCGGCGCGGTGAACACGGTGGTGGGGAGTGGGAGCCTCATCACGTTCCCAACCCTGCTGGCGTTCGGCTACGCGCCTGTGACCGCGAACGTGTCGAACAACGTGGGGCTCGTGTTCGGCTCGGTGTCGGGCGCGATTGGCTATCGGCGCGAGCTGAAAGGACAGCGCGAGCGGATCCGCCGGCTCGGTGTTGGATCGGTGCTCGGCGGCGTGCTCGGGGCGGTCTTGCTGATCGTGCTTCCGGCGAAGACCTTCGAGGTGATCGTCCCCGTGTTCGTCGCGCTGGCGGTGGTGGGGGTGCTGGTCCAGCCGCGGCTGTCGGACTGGATCGGTCATCGTCGCGGCGAGCCGTCGGTTCACGGCGGCGCGCCGGCGGTGCTCGCGGCGGGCGTCGCGGGCGTCTACGGCGGCTACTTCGGCGCCGCCCAGGGGATCATGTTGCTGGCAGTCCTCGGACTGCTGCTCGACGAGACCCTTCAGCGCCTCAATGGCCTCAAGAACGTCCTGACGGGCCTCGTCAACGGCTGCGCCGCGGTGGTCTTCATCGTCGCCGCGCACGTGGACTGGGGAGCCGCGGCCCTGATCGCGGGCGGCTCGCTGCTCGGCGGTCAGATCGGCGCGCGCTACGGCCGGCGGCTGCCGCCGGCGGCGCTGCGCGGCCTGGTGGCGGTGGTGGGAGTCGCGGCGATCGTGCAGCTCCTCACCTGAGCGTCTTCAGCTTCGGGTTGTAACCTCGTCGCCTCTGGAGCCCACGTCGCGCGGTTGGTCCGTCGTTGCGATGCGGCTGTTTCGTCACTGAGGAGGGGAAGTACATGTCGCGTCGCATTCGTGTGCTGCTGGTCGCAGCCGTCGTGTCGCTCGTCGCGGTGCCCGCTGCGCAGGCCGCCAAGCCGAAGAAGCAGTACTACCTGTCCCTGGGCGACTCGTATGCAGTCGGCTACCAGGGCGATGTCAAGACGACGACGCACAACGGCTTCGCGGACCAGCTCGTGCCGCTCGCCCGCAAGAAGGGCTACAGCTTCACCCTCGTCAACCAGGGCTGCGGCGGCGCGACGACCACCTCGATGCTCCAGCAGAAGGGCTGCGATCCGCGCGGGCTCGCGCCGGGTGCGGCGAACTACCCGACCCAGACGCAGGTGCAGGCCGCGGTGTCGTTCATCAAGAAGCACCGCAAGCAGATGGGGCTCGTGACGGTGTCGATCGGCGGCAACGACGTCGACGTCTGCCTCCCGCAGGCCGACCCGCTGACATGCGTGGCGAACAACATGAAGGGCGCGGAGACGAACCTGAAGAGCATCGTGCGGCAGCTGCGGCGCGCGGGCGGTAAGTCGCTGCGCATCGTCGGCACGACCTACCCGGATGTCGCGCTCGGCGCGTGGGTGCGCTCAGACGTCTTCGGATCGAACGCGATGAACCTGGCCACGATCTCGTTGACCGCGTTCGCCAAGTACATCAACCCGGGTCTGCAGAAGGCATACAAGAGCGGCGGCGGCAAGTTCGTCAACGTGACCAAGGCGACCGGCGCGTTTGGGCCGTTCACCACGACCACGCTCGCGCCCTACGGCACGGTGCCGGTGCCGGTGGCGAAGGCCTGCCAGCTCACGTTCTTCTGCCAGTCGCTCGACATCCACATGAAGACGCCCGGCTACGGGATCATCGCGAAGCTGATCGCCGGGACGCTGCCCAAGCGCAAGAGCTAGGGAGCCGACAGCACCTCGCCGAGCTTGTCGAGCATCTTCTGCTCGCCCTCGCTCACGCGCACCGCGTGGAAGCCCATGAAGCCACCCTCCTTCGCCGCCTCGGCGGCGCGCTGGGCGGCGCTCATGAGCCACTTGCGGAACTCGTCGGCCTCCTCCAGCGTGGCCTTCTCGCTCACGAGAGCGTTGACCGCGCGGAGCTCGTCCACGATCTCCTCGCCGGCCAGGGCGCCCTTGGGCTTGAAGTCGTGCAGCGGGTTCTCGTGATGCTTCGCCCGCTCAGCGGTGTCCTTGGCCACGGCATCGACCAACTCGCCGTGACCGCCTGACTGCGCGGCGTCGAGAATGGTCTTGAGCGAGGCCGAGACCTCCTTGACCGCCTCGATCGGACCGCCCGGGTCCGCCAGCGAGATCGCCATGCCAGCTACGAGCGGCGCGCGCCCGAGGCGCGTCCACTCCTCATCTGTGAAGTCGGCTCGAGTCGTCATGAGCCGAACGCTACCGCCGCCGTCTAGTTGCGACCGAAGATGCGCAGCAGCGACAGGAAGATGTTGATGAAGTCGAGGTAGAGCGCGAGCGCTCCGAAGATCGCGAGCTTCTGCTCGTGGTCCTCCGTCAACCCCTCGGCCCCCGACATCTCCTTGAGCTTCTGCATGTCGTAGGCGGTGAGCCCGGCGAAGATGATCACGCCGGCGAAGCCGAGGATCAGGTTGAACGTGCTGCCGCCCACGAAGATGAACGCGATCGACGCCACGATCAGGCCGATCAGCGCGCCGAACAGGATGGCGCCCCAGCCGGAGAGGTCGCGCTCGGTGGTGTAGCCGTAGATCGCCATCCCGCCGAACACTCCGGCCGCGCCGGCGAACGCGCCCACGATCGAGCTCGTCGTGTAGACCTCGAGCAGGATCGAGAACGTCAGCCCGGTGAGCGCCGCGTAGAGGCAGAACAGGATCGCCGCTGCCTGCGCAGAGATGCGGTTGATCCCGAACGAGAGCCCGAACACCATCCCGAGCTGGGCGATCAGGCAGACCCAGAAGATGCCGGGGTGGTCGTTGAAGTAGTCGACGACGCCGGTGGTCGCATGGAACCAGATCGCGATCCCGGTCGTGATCGCGAGCGCCAGGAGCATCCAGGCGAAGACCTGGCGCAGGAAGTTGCGCTCGACTACGACAGCGGTTGGGGCGGTTTCTACGTGCGTATAGGGCGAGGACATGGCGCGAGTGTAAGCGCGCCACTCCACGCCCGCCAACTCATGACACGGGAATCGCGTCCCCGATGATGCTGCACCGGTCGGGCTTGCCCATCGTGCCGATCAGCAGGAACTTGACCTCATAGATCGTCGAGCCCGAATGGAGGAAGAGGTCGGAGCTCTGACGGTCCCCGTCAGGAAGGACGATGATGATTCCGCTGCCGATCGACTGGGGCGCTGCGGTAAAGGTCTGCGCCGTACCGTTGTCGACGATTTCGACTCCGCTGAACGTCCCCGGACCTTTGAAGATCAGGGTCGCGTTGTTACCGCTCTCGTTGCAGTCGAGCGTGAAGGTCCATGGCCCGGGGGTCGCGACGGTCTGCGTGCTTTGGTTCGAGGTCATATCGACGTTCAGCGGGATTGCCCCCGGGCCTTGCGGTCCGGCACCGCCGTTCTGACCGGGCGCGCCCGCAAGCCCCTGCGGCCCGCTCTTGCCGGTGAGCTGGGTCCGGTGCTTCTTGAAGTAGCTCGCGATCAGCTTGTTGATCTGGGTCTTGGTGAGCGTCCTGCTCTTCTTCTTCGCGGCCGCTGCGTGGTGCGTGGGGCTCGTGGCGGCGTAGCCGACTCCGCCGACGGATGCGACGAGCGCGATCGTCGCGACGACGAACGCAGGCGAAACGCGAGGGCGTGGCATGGGCTCTCCTTGCTGTGGGGTGGGCTGGCGCGCCAACCCTCTCCGACCGCCCGTCAGCGGGTCAAGCGGCGAACAGCCCGGAGCCCACCCAGTCGCTTCCGCCGTGCGCGCCGCGCGGGGCGAAGAAGTAGCCCCCGCCGACGGGCGTCACGTAGTCGACCATCGGCTCGTCCTTCAGGCGCTTCTGGATCGTCGCGAACTGGCGCTCGATGTCCTGGTTGAACGCGACGAACACGAGCCCCTGGTCGAGCTGCCCGGCCTCGTCGAAGCCGCGGTGGTAGCTGAAGCCACGGCGCAGGATGCGCTGGTCCGCGGTGGCGTTGGTGCGCGGGTTGGCCTTGCGGATGTGGGCGTCGAGCGGGATCCGGTTGCCCCTCGGGTCGAGGTCGAAGCGCGGATCCTGGAACTCGTTCGTGCCGCCGAGCGGCGCGCCGCTGTCGCGGCTGCGGCCGATCATCGTCTCCTGCTCCTGGAGCCCGACGCGGTCCCAGAACTCCACGTGCATCCGGATGATGCGCACCACGTGGTAGGTGCCGCCCGTGGCCCAGGCCGGCTCGCCCGCCCCGGGCTGGACCCACACCAGCTGGTTCATCAGCTTGCGATCGCGCACGTCCGGGTTGGCGGTGCCGTCCCGGAAGCCGAACAGGTTGCGCTGCGTGCTCTTCGGCGACGGCCCGCGCGGCGCGCCGGTGAAGCCGTCGATCGTCCAGCGCAGCTGGAGCGCGCCGCGCACGGGGCGCACCAGCTCGCGCAGCGCGTGCACCACCGTGTCCTTCTCGTGTGCGCAGAGCTGGAGCAGCAGGTCGCCGTGCGACTGGGCCGGGTCGAGGTCGTCGTTGGGGAAGGTGGGCATCGTGGTCAGGCGCTGCGGCCGGTTCTTCCCGAGGCCGTAGCGGTGGTCGAAGAGCGACGCGCCGAAGCCGATCGTCACGGTCAGCGAATCCGGGAGGACATTCGTGCCGAGCGTGCCCGAGTCCGCCGGCGGCGCGTCGTACTCGAGCGTGGGGAAGCGGCCGCCCTTCGTCAACTCGCGCGCGCGTGAGCTGAGCGTGCTGAGCGCCTGGCTCAGCGTGGCGCGGTCGGGCGCGACGCTGTCGAGCGAGGCGAACACGGCGTTGCCCTGACGCTGGTCGAGGATCCCGGCCTGGTGGGCGCCGTCGAACGGGAGACGCTCCGCGAGCTCGTCGGGTCGCGGCGCGTCGGTGTCGGTGCTGGCTCCTCCGGCAAGCGCGACGCTGCCCGCCGCGGCCAGCCCGCCGCCGACGGTGGCGGCGGAGCCGAGCAGGAAGCGGCGGCGGCTGAGCCTGCTCATTTCGTGCTCCCGGGGATCGCCTTGGTCGGTTGGAGCTGCGTCGTCTCGAGCGCGCCCGGCACGGACGAAAGCTCCTCGAGCAGCCCGCCGAGGTCGCCGTCGAGCAACTCGCGCTCACGCGGACGCAGTTGCGCGAGCGTCGGCCACTGGCCGCCGTGGGCGCGGCGGATCTGGTCGAGCGCCCGCCGCAGCCTCGCCTCGCCGAACTCCACCGGCTCGAGCGCGCCGCCGCGGCCGGCGAGCAGCGGGCTGAGCGTGCCGATCACCTTCGCGGTCCCGCTCAGCGCGGCGGCCGTGCCGCGCACGCCCTCGCCGCTCCACGGCACCGACTCGCCGGTGAGCTGCTCGATCTGCGCGTCCTCGAGGATCTCGTGCGCGCGGGTGGCGTAGTCGAGCGGGCTGATCGTGATCCTGGGGACGAGCCGCTCCAGCCGCTTCACGTCCGCGGCGAGGCGGTTCGCCCAGCCGACGAGACCGGCGAGCGGCTGCCCGGTCCAGAGCCCGCGCTCGATCCGGTGTAGACCGGCGAAGTGGCGGTTGCGGACGCCGCCGCGCAGTCCGGCGGGCGTGCCGTCGATGTCCTGGTCGAGCGAGCCGAACGCGCCATAGGCGGCGCCCACCTCGAGGTAGTGCGAGTAGGCGGAGCGCCAGGCGGCGCGGGCGGCGGGCCGGTCGCCGGCGGCGAGCGCAGCGCGGAGCCGTTCGACGTCGCCGGCCATCAGCCGCAGTCGCCCGCCCACGTAAACGCGGTAGCGCGCGACGGGGCGGCGGAAGGCCGTCGCGGGCAGCGGCACGAGGTCCGGCGCGGGCGCGGCGCCCGGCACTTCGTCCGAGCCGGCGAGGATCGACCCGGCGCTGCGCTGCTGGGCGACCTGCGCGGTTGAAGAGCTCTTGTCGTGACCCCCGCATCCCGCGATCAGAAACAAGGGCAGCAGGAGGAGTAGGCGCCGCGCGAGCACGGCCGGGATCAAAGCGCCGCGGAACGTTCAGGGTGTTACGGAACCGTGACCACAGCGTTGACACACGATCGACACAAATCGGTGACAGCGCGTTGACATATCAACGAACGCCGACAAACAGTCTCCTGTTCGCGTCGCCGACGAGGGCGGCCGGGGACGCCGCCGAGCCTTAGCCGCCCAACTCAAGGAGCCCACCCTTGCGAAAGCCCAAGCTCTTCGCCGGTGCCGGCCTGCTTGCGGTTGCGGCGGTAGCCGTCGTGCTCACCACCGCCAGCGCAGACTCGCCTGGCCCTCCTCCGGCGACCACGCCGATCCAGCATCTCGTCGTGATCTTCGGCGAGAACATCTCGTTCGATCACTACTTCGGCACCTACCCGAACGCGACGAACCCGCCGGGTGAGCCGACGTTCACCGCGGCGCCGAACACGCCGGACGTCAACGGACTGAACAACACGCTTCTCAACTTCAATCCGAACGCGGCCAACCCGCAGCGGCTCGACCGCTCGGAGGCGCTGACCTGTGACCAGGACCACAAGTACGGCGACGAGCAGAAGGCGGCCGACGGCGGCCTTATGGACAAGGCCGTGGAGTTCACGAACAACTCCAACTGTGTCGCTCCCGACCAGTCCAAGCCGAACCTGGTGATGGACTACTACGACGGCAACACCGTCACGGGACTGTGGAACTACGCCCAGCACTTCTCGCTGAGCGACAACTCCTACGACACGGTGTTCGGCCCCTCCACGCCCGGCGCGCTGAACCTGATCAGCGGCCAGACGCACGGCGCGACGCCGGCGGCGATCGCCGGCAGCGTGGAGAACGGCAGCGTGATCGGCGATCCGGATCCGACGCTCGACGATTGCGGCAGCGGCAACACGGTGACGATGTCCGGCAAGAACATCGGCGACCTGCTGAACGCGCACCACCTCACGTGGGGCTGGTTCAACGGTGGGTTCGACCCGACCGGCACGAACGGCGGCAAGGCCGTCTGCGGCGCCTCGAGCACGAACGTCGGTGGCGCGACGGTGGCGGACTACTCGCCGCACCACGAGCCGTTCATGTACTACGCCTCGACCGCGAACCCGCATCACATGCTGCCGAGCTCGCCGTCGATGATCGGCAAGACCGATCAGGCCAACCACCAGTACGACCTGAAGGACTTCGACACCGCCGTCGGCAACAACAACCTGCCGGCCGTATCGTTCCTGAAGGCGCCGGCTTACGAGGATGGCCACGCCGGCTACTCGGACCCGCTCGATGAGCAGCGCTTCATCGTGCACACGATCAACGAGCTCGAGAAGTCGCCGCAGTGGAGCAGCACTGCGGTCGTGCTCGCCTACGACGACTCGGACGGTTGGTACGACCATCAGATGAGCCCGATCGTCAGCCCGTCGGCCGCGCCCAGTGACGCGCTCAACGGGCCCGGAGTGTGCGGCAACGTGAAGGATCAGTCGGCCTATCCGGACCGCTGTGGCTACGGCCCGCGGCTACCGCTGCTCGTGATCTCCCCGTGGGCGAAGTCGAACTTCGTCGACAGCTCGATCACGGACCAGAGCTCGATCATCCGCTTCGTCGAGGACAACTGGCAGCTCGGCCGCATCGGCGACCAGTCGTTTGATGCGAAGGCCGGGACCCTCGGGAACATGTTCGATTTCAACCCGAAGGCCCCGCGTTCAGCGAAGCTGTTCCTCGACGAGACGACCGGCCTCCCGGTCGGCGGCGACGACCATGGACACGGCAGTCCGGGTGCCCCCGGTAACGGTGGTCACGGCAGTAGCGGTGGTGGCGAGCATCATCACCACCACAGCAACAAGACCCGCAGTGCACGTGTGAGCTGCACGACGCACCGCACGTCGCAGCACAGGGTCGTGGTGTCGTGCGTGAACCACGGCAAGACCCACGGCCGCGCGGCTATGCGCTTCCGCATCGTGCGGAACGGCAAGGTCCTCGCGACGGCACGCGGGGTGGTGCGGGGCGGCAAGGCCAAGGCCTCCCTGCGCTCGAAGAAGGCGCTCAGCGGCCGCTACACGCTGCGCGTCTCGCTCGCCGACACGGCGGGAGTCACGGCGGTGAGCCACACCGTCAACCTGCGCTGACCACGCAGACAGGTCACTCGCATCGCGCCCTCGGGGTCCTCGGATCCCGGGGGCGCCTGCGTTTCGAGCGGCTCCGCCATAGTCAAGTGACGGCTTGACTTTTGCTACGCCGATCCGTATGCTCAAGCAGATGCTTGACCAACAGACACCGCCTCTCGACCGCGTGTTCCAGGCCCTTGCGGATCCCAGCCGCCGGGTCATGGTGGAGCGGCTCAGCCGCGGACCGGCCTCGGTCAGCGAGCTGGCTGAGCCGCTCCCGATGTCGCTGCAGGCGGTGGTCCAGCACCTTCAGGTGCTCGAGGCCAGCGGCCTCGTCCGCACCGAGAAGCTGGGCCGGGTGCGCACCTGCCAGATCGAGCCCGCGGCGCTGCAGTCGGCCGAGCAGTGGATAAGCGAGAGGCGGACGCTCTGGGAACGACGCCTCGACCGGCTCGGCGACTTCCTCGCCGAACACCCCGACGAACCCCAGAAACGGAGCAAGAAATGACCGAACGATCCGTCACCCATTCGACCTTTGTCATCGAGCGCACCTACGACGCGCCGCCTGCGCGCGTGTTCGCTGCCTGGGCGAGTCAGGAGGCGAAGTGTCAGTGGTTCGGCAGCGGCCTGGACAGCGACAACTTCCGCGAGTTCGACTTCCGCGTCGGCGGCCGCGAGTCGTGGCAGGGCGAGGTCCATGGCTCGACCTTCAGCTATGACGGGACCTACCAGGACATCGTCCAGGACGAGCGCATCGTCTACGCCTACGACATGCACATGAACGATCAGCGCATCTCGGTCTCGCTCTCCACCGTGGAGCTCGAGGCGGTCGACGGCGGCACGCACCTGACGTACACGGAGCAGGGCGCGTTCCTCGACGGGCTGGACGAGCCGGCCAAGCGCGAGGAGGGCACTCAGACGCTGCTCGACAACCTCGGCAAGGCGCTGGCGGGCGAGCCCGTAAACGCCTGATTTACAGAAGCTGTCGAAATCGGGCATCCTCGTGCGTCGGACTTGGTGAGGCCGCTCTTCAAGGGGCGGCAATCCGAGAACAGGAGGCGAGGATGCCCCAGTACATGCTGTTGATCTACACGCCGGTGGACGGCCCGCCCGCCGGGACCGACCCCGAGCAGACCTCTCGCTGGTACGAATACACGCAGTCGCTGATGGAGGCGGGCGTGCACGTGGGCGGCGACGCGCTCCAGGGCGTGGACTCCGCGACCACCGTGCGCGTTCGCGACGGCGAGACCCAGATCATCGACGGCCCGTTCGCCGAGACGAAGGAGTTCCTGGCGGGCTACTACCTGCTCGAATGCCCGGACCTCGACACGGCGCTCGAACATGCCTCGCGCATGCCGAACATCCACTACGGGTCCACCGAGGTGCGGCCCGTGCTGGACCTGTCCGAGGCGATGGCCGAGGCCGCACAGGCCCACGCCGAGCAGTGACCATGCAAGACGAGCGGCGGCCGGTGTCAGAGGACCCGGCCGCCGCCGTCGAGCTTGCGTTCCGTGAGGAGCGTGCGGCGGTTCTGGCCACCCTGATCCGCCACGTCGGCGACTTCCAGCTCGCGGAGGACGCCGTGCAGGACGCGTTTGCCTCAGCGGTGGCCACCTGGCCGCGCGACGGCGTGCCGTCCAACCCCGGTGCCTGGCTGACGACGGCTGCACGGCGCAGGGCGATCGACCGCCTGCGCCGCACACGCTCGCTGGCGGACCGCGCCGACCGGCTCGCCGAGCTGGCCCGGCTGGACGCGCAGGAGCACCGCCCGGACGCCGTGGAGGAGAGCGCGGTGGAGGACGACCGCCTGCGCCTCATCTTCACCTGCTGCCACCCGGCGCTGGCCCTACCCGCGCGCGTGGCGCTGACGCTTCGGATGCTGGGCGGACTCTCCACGGGCGAGATCGCGCGTGCGTTCCTGGTGGCGGAGCCGACGATGGGGCAGCGGCTGTCGCGGGCCAAGCGGAAGATCGCGGACGCCCACATTCCGTACCGCGTGCCCACGGACGACGTGCTGCCCGACCGTCTGCGCGGCGTGCTGATGGTCGTCTACTTGATTTTCAACGAGGGCTACGAGGCGAGCGAGGGCGACCGGCTCGTCCGCGGCGAGCTGTGCAGCGAGGCGATCCGGCTCGGGCGACTGCTCGCGAAGCTGATGCCGGACGACGCCGAGGTGTGGGGCCTGCTCGCATTGATGCTGTTGCACGACGCGCGCCGCGCGGCGCGGGTGGACGCGGGCGGCCGCTACGTGCCGCTGAATGAGCAGGACCGCTCGCTGTGGGATCGCGGCCGGATCCGCGAGGGCCTGCGGGCGCTGGAACGCGCTCTGCCGCTGCGGCGGCCCGGGCCGTACCAGCTCCAGGCCGCGATCTCGGCCGTGCACGTGGAGGCGCCGAGCGCCGAGGAAGTGGAGTGGGGGCAGATCGCCGCGCTTTACGAGGCGCTCGGGCGGCTCGAGCCGTCGCCGGTGGTCGAGGTAAACCGCGCGGTGGCCGTGGCCTTCGCCTCGGGACCTGCCGCGGGCCTGGCCGTGCTCGAGCCGCTCCTCTCGGACTCGGCGCTCGAGAACTACCAGCCGCTCCACGCCGCCCACGCCGAGCTGCTGCGGCGGAGCGGAGACGCCGACGGCGCCGCCCATGCATATACGCGCGCGATCGAGCTCACCTCGAACGCCGTGGAGTGCGCGGAGCTCGAACGCCGCCGCGCCGCGCTCTAGTCGACCGGCTTCCGCGCGGACACGAACTGGGCAAGGCCCGAGACGCGCTGCGCCACCTTCTCCATGCCGTGCTCCTGCAGCGCCTGAGTGATGTCGTCGCGGCCGAAGACGCGGATGCCGGTGAGGGGCTGGGCCACGGCGTTGGTCAGACCCGCGGGCAGCAGGCCGCGGTTGACGCTCGAGAGGAGCGCCACGCGGCCGCCAGGCGCCAGCACGCGGACGATCTCCTCGATCGCCTTGAACGGCCTCTCGATCAGGTACAGCGCGGCGAAGCAGCACACGCCGTCGAACGAGCCGGAGCGGAACGGCAGCGCGGACGCATCGCCTCGGACGTACGCCACGTTGTCCGCTCGCGTCTCGTGGACGGCGCGGGCGAGCATCGCCGCCGACGCGTCGAGCCCGACCACGAGCTCGACGTCCTCCGCCGCAAACGCGCGTGTGAAGTTGCCCGGGCCGCACGCCACGTCGAGCCCGCGCTCGCTCTCGGCGAGCTCGAGCATCTCCACCGCGATCTGGTGCTCATCGCGCGTGCCGGGCCCCATCGCGCCCAACAAGAGCCGCCCGAGTACCGGCCGCCACAGTCGCTCGTAGATGCGCGCCAGCCCAGCGCTCTCCATCAGCCGCTGCGAAGGTCCCGACCCCGACGCCCGCTCCTCGCCCAGCAGATCGATATAGCCATCCCGGACGACGGGCTCGGCCGGCCGGCGCGACGGCTCGATCAGTTCGAGGGTGCGCTCGATGGCCCCGCCCATGGCCGGGCATCGTACCCCTGCGCCGCGGCTTGCCTCGCCTGCCCGCGCCGGAGAGGATCGCGGGCACACCCACCCTCATAGGAGGCAGCTCGATGAGACGCAGTGGCTTTCGCCGTCCAAGCCCGGCCCTGGCGATCTCGATCCTCGCGCTGGTGCTGGCAACTGCCGGCACCTCGGTCGCGATGACCAAGATCACCTCGAGCAAGGAGATCGGCAAGGGGGTGGTCAACAGCGGGGACGTCCACGACGGCACGCTCCAGCTCCGCGACCTGAGCAAGAAGCTCCGCGCGAGGCTGAAGGCCAAGACCGGAGCGCAGGGACCGCAGGGCGTGAAGGGCGATCCGGGCGCACCCGGCAGCGCGCTCGCCTACGCGCACGTGCTGGGGAGCTCGGCGGACGTCGACGAGGCGAAGACGCTGGGCGTGACCGATGCCCAGGTGAGCCACGGCAACGGCACGGGGAAGTTCTGCTTCACGCTCCCGTTCGCGGTGAAGAACGCGGTGGCCAATGTGGACATCGAATCTCAGGACACGGCGTTCGCGACCACCGACGTCGGCACGGGCGGCGGCGACTGTCCCAACGGCACCACCGTGACCGTCGCAATCCACGTCGGCGGTGCAACCCCGAGTGGGGAGGACGACGACTTCTACATCGCGTTCAACTAGCGTCGCGGTCTTTTCGGACAGCGCGGGCGGCGTCGGCGAGCGGAACGCTCCCACCCGACCGGTCCCCGACCCGACGCAACGTCTCCGCCGCGCTCAGGAAGGCGTGCAGGCACTCGTTGTAGGGCTCGCCGGTGGCGGGGATCGAGTGCCCGCGCCCCGGAATCACGGCGCGCTCGCCGCCGATCCCGTCGGCGACGGCGTTGCACACGGCCTCGAACACCTCGGAGTGCCCGCCCGAGATCACGAGCTTGGGGAACGGTGCGCGCCCGAGAGCGTCGAGCGGTGGGTCGACTTCCCACGGCGGGCGCTCGCGCATCAGGAGCTTCGCGCCGGCGAGCAGGTCGCCAGACAGCTCGTCGGGGGTGTGGTGGGCTGAACCCACGCCGCTGCGGAAGAAGAGCAGCAGGTCGCGCGGGTCCATGTCCGGCCCGCGGCGGAACAGCTCGGTGCCGTCGGCGATCACGGCGTCCACCGCAGGGTTGCCGGCCGCGACGCCGAGCGAGCCGGGCTCGGAGACCGTCAAAGACCACACCGCCTCCGGCCGCAAAGCGGCGGTAAAGAGTGCGATTACCGCGCCGTACGAATGGCCGACGAGATGGGCGCCGTCACCGAGCAGCTCGGCGATCAGCGGGGCCTCGGCCTCGAAGTCGCCGCGCTCGAGTGGCGGGCTCGCGCCGAAGCCCGGGCGGTTGGGCGTGCACAGCGTCCAGTGCTCGGCGAGCGGCTCCTGCTTGCGCCAGGTCACGCTCGCTCCCACCACGCTGCCGTGCACCAGCACGACGAGCGGACCGCTGCCGTGCCGCTGTACGTCGAGCTTCAGATCACCCGACACGTTCACCGCGTTAGTGTCACATGCCAACGGCGTGCCCGAACGGAGGTCCCGATGACATCGGTGAGCAGCAAGAGACTTGACGAGGTGCGAGTCGGGGATCGCGAGCAGTGGGAGGACGGGCCGCCCCACGAGCTGTTCAAGGAGATGCGCGGCCAGTGTCCTGTGCACTGGACCACCGGCGCCACCGAGTTCCCCGGCTCGCCGGGCTGGTGGGACGTAACGACGTCGGACGACATCCACACCGTCAGCCGCGACTGGAGCACCTACTCGTCTGAGCGCGACGGCATCACGGCGGTGAGCGCGGTCTTCCCGATCGAGCTCGTCCGCGCCATGTTCATCGGGATGGACCCGCCCAAGCACGACCGGCTGAAGGCGCTCTTCCAGGCGGGCTTCACTCCCAAGCGGATCGCCGACCACGAGGACGAGATCCGCAAGATCGTCACTGATGTGCTCGACCGCCTCGATGGCCGCGACGAGTGCGAGCTCGTGAACGAGGTGGCGCAGCCCGTGGTCTCGCGGGTGATCGGCAGCTTCATGGGCATCCCCGAGGAGGACGACGCGATCTGGGCGCGCCTCATGAACTCCACGCTCGGCGCGAGCGATCCGGACCTCAACCCGGGTGGCGTCGAGGGCGCGATCGAGCGCGACGTGCCCGAGATCTTCGAGCGCTGCAACAAGCTGATCGCCGCCCGCCGCGAGCAGCCCACCGACGACCTCCTGAGCGTGCTCGTGCACGCAGAGATCGACGGCCAGAAGCTCGAGGAGCACGAGATCGTGATGGGCTTCTTCCTGCTCGTGGCCGCCGGCAACGACAGCACGAAGGCCACCTACTCGAGCGGGATGCGCGC
The DNA here is from genome assembly GCA_036555755.1 of Thermoleophilaceae bacterium. Taxonomy (GTDB): domain Bacteria; phylum Actinomycetota; class Thermoleophilia; order Solirubrobacterales; family Thermoleophilaceae; genus JAICJR01. The sequence continues at coordinate 14,032 of DATBKS010000190.1, read as the reverse complement.
GCTGATGGAGAACCCGGCGGAGCGCCAGCTCCTGCTCGACGATCCTTCGCTCATCCCGAGCGCCGTGGAGGAGGCGCTGCGGATGTTCCCGGCGTTCGCCCACTTCGCGCGCACTGCCACCGCCGACACCGAGCTCAACGGGCAGGCGATCAAGGAGGGCGAGAAGGTGGTGATGTGGTACGTCTCGTCCGGCCGCGACGAGACGCGCTACGAGGATCCCAACCGCTTCGACGTCCGGCGCAATCCCGAGCACCAGGCGTTCGGCGCCGGCGGCAGGCACTTCTGCCTCGGCACCGCGCTCGCGCGGCTCGAGCTCCGCATCCTGTTCGAGGAGACGCTGAAGCGCTACCCGGCGATGGAGATCGCCGGGCGGCCGACCACGGTCGAGTCGCCCTTCATCAACCAGCTCAAGGCGCTGCCGGTGCGGCTAGGCGGCGCGGCCTAGCGCCGCGCGCTGCTCGGGCGACAGGTACTTCACGGCCTCGCGCATCGTCACGCCCGAGGCGCGCTCGGCGCGTGGGAGCAGCCACTCGAACACCTCGTCCGGGCGCTTCTTCGAGCTGTCTCGCAGCACCCAGCCGATCGCCTTGCGGATGAAGAACTCCTTCTCGTCGAGCATCGAGTCGGCGTAACCGAAGAACTGGTCGAAGGGCGCGCCCTCCTTCAGCGGCTCGAGCTGGGAGAGCAGAGCGGAGCGGCGGACCCAGAAGTCGTCGTCGGCGGCCCAGGCGTCGAGCTGCGGGGCGGCCTCGGGGTGCTGCAGCAGCAGCTTGCCGAGTACGTCGCCCGCGAGGACGTCGACGAGCGCCCAGGTCTTGGACTCGCGCACGAGCCGTTCGATCAACGGCAGGTCGGACGGACTGAGCAGGTCCACGTGCGCCTCGAGCAGGAACGCCGCCACCGCGCGGCGCTCGTGAACGGGCTTCGCCCACAGCGCCTGGACGAGTGCCACGAGGTCGTCGTGCGACTCGAGCTCCTTCGCGACCGGCTTCGCCTCGCGCCGGCTCTGCCAGACCGTCGCGCCGAGGAAGTCGAGCGAGCTCTTCAGATACGCCTTCTCCTTCTCAGCGCGCTCGGGCGTGCCCTCGGCGCGCAGCCGCTCCTCGATCTCGTCGGCCAGCCTGTTGGGGTCGGTCACGGCGCGAGTGTAGGTTTTGCGGTGAGGGAACGCTCGCGCTATGGCCGACATGACTCACGAGGCCTCGGTCCCGCTGGCAACGCCGCCGGCGGAAGCGTTCGATCGCACGCAGCTCGAGATCGTCCCGCTCAAGGCGCTGCCGTTCGTTGGGCTCACGCTCGCCCTGCTGGTGGCCACGATCGCGGCCGACTGGGGCTGGGGACTCGACTTCTTCCACGTCGCCGCCGGTGGCCTCTGGACCGCGATCGACCTGTTCGTGGGCTTCGTGGTCGGCCCGATAATCGGCCGCCTCCCGATCTCGGCGCGGATGGAGTTCTCCTCCCGCTTCATGCCGAAGATGCTGGTGCTGATGCCCACGCTCGTGCTGTGCACGATGGCCTCCGGCTGGCAGCTCGGCCACCACCTTGGCTTCACCGACTCGGGCTACTTCCGGCACGAGTGGATCGTGGCTTCCTACGCGGTCGTCGGCGTGATGTCCGTGATCGCGCTCGGGATCCTCGAGCCCGCCAACCTCGCCGTGCTGTTCGAGCTGAAGAAGAGGCGCCCGAACGGCGAGCTGATCGGGCGGCTGATGAAGCGCTTCTACTACACCGCGGGCGTGATCGGCGCGATGCAGGTGGCGACGCTGATCATCATGACCAGGATCGCGTCGGCATGAGCGACCTCGCGGCCGACCGCCCGGACATGCCCGACCAGGACTCGCTCCCGCCCGTGGCCGAGGTGTCGATGGCGGCGATGGTCCTGATCATCGTCGGCGGCATCTTCATGGCCTCGCACCTGCCGCAGGCCGCGCCCACAACGCTGCCGATCATCGTGCTCGTCGGCGCGATCGGACTGATCGCCTGGAACGTGTTCGCGCTCGCGCGCCTGCGCGAGTTCTCCTGGAGCTCCTTCTGGCTCGTGGCCAAGTGGGCGTTCGCCGCGTACGTGGTGATCACGGGGATGCTGTTCTACGTCTTCGTCCGCGACGGCACCCGCGGCACCCAGCTCGTCCTCGTCACGCTGATGCTGATCTGTTACGGGCTGATCATCCCGATGCTGCTGGCCTTCAGCGTGGCGCGCTACCAGCCGCCGGACTGACGCTTGCTCTAGACCCGCTGCTCGGGTTATGTTCGAGTTCTGACTGGAAGGACTCGCGTTCTCGTTGCGCTCGTTGTCGCCCTCGCCTTCGCGTCAGGGCCGGCGATAGCTCACGCCGCGCCGCCCGCCAACGACAACTTCGCGAACGCGATCTCCTTGGCTCCGAGCGACCAGCTCCACGGCACCAACATCGATGCCACCTGGGAGGCGGGCGAGACGGACGTGGACGAGGGGTCGGCTATCGAGGAAGACTGCCCCAACATCAACTCGGGTGCCCGTTGCACGAGCTCGGTCTGGTTCAACTTCACGGCCAGTACGACGGACACCTACACGATCGAGACCTGCGATCTCGGCACTGACTTCGACACGGTGCTCGAGGTCTGGGATGGCTCGGCGCTTGGCTCCCTGACGAAGGTCAGCGCCAACGACGACGCCTGCATCGGCGACGACACACATCACAGCAGCCAGGTCTCCTTCATGGCCACGTCCGGCCACGTCTACCACGTCGAGCTTGCCGGCTTCGATGCCGCCCAGGGCACGTTCTACATCCGCGCGTATCAGGGCAGCCCGAGCACGTCCTTCCCGGAGCCTGACACCGTTGTCTCTCGGGGCTTCTCCTTCCGAGACGCCAAGTTCGGCGGCGGCACGAGCAGGAGCGGCCCGCGCGAGAACGCGAGCTTTGCTTTCACGTCGGACATGGCCGGAGCCGCCTTCCAATGTTCGCTCGACGGCGCCGCGTTCTCCGCGTGCAGCTCGCCGGTCTCTCTCGATTCGGTCACGAGCGGCACCCACCGCTTCGTGGTCCGCTCGGTCGTCAGCGGCATACCGGATCCGACACCGGCCGATGAGCTGTTCACCATCGATCACGATCCGCCTGAAACCGCGCTGGCTACGGGCCCGGCTGACCCGAACGCGAACCCAGTCGCCGAATTCCGCGCTCTGTCGAGCGAGCGCAGCTTCTTCGACCAGTACCAGTGCAAGCTGGATGCTCAGCCTCTGTCGGGCTGCAGTTCCGATCGCGCCTTCAACGGCTTGTGCAACGCGGTCCACACCTTCCAGACCGCGGCGCGGGATCCCGCCAACAACCTCGACCCTACGCCTACCACCGCGTCGTTCACGGAAAGTGGAGGGGGAGCTTGCGCGCCTCCGGAGTTCGGGTCGCTAACGACGGAAACGGGCGGCCCGACGTTCCGGACGTTACATATCCCGGTGAATCTCCACGGTGAGGCGGCCGACGAGCAGATCGACTACGGGACCACGACCGCCTACGGGACCCATGTCGAGTTCGGCCTGGATCCAGACAACACCAATGGAGACGAGCAGATCGGCCCGCTGAGGCCCGGCACGCTCTACCACTACAAGGTGACTCTCAAGACTGCCGCCGGCACCATCGACAGCGGCGACCAGACCTTCACGACGGACGCGCTCGGTGTCGATGTTCTCCCGCAGATCAGCCTGGGCACGCCGTTGGTGGTGGGCGACCACGCGGTGGTGATTCCGGTCACCGTCAACCCGGGCAAGGTCGCTGGGTCTTACGGCGTGGCGATCGACGATCACGGCCCGATCACGGAGGAAATGTCGCCGGCGATCGATGGCAAGGATGAGATCGCTGCCAACAGCGGGCCGGTGAGCAGGGTGGTCGACATCGTCGACATCGATCCCGGCACCTACCACTTGCGCGCCTTTGCTGGGCAGGACGGTGGCAACTTCGACGAGGTGATGACGCCGGAGACCACCTTCTCCATCCCGGCGATTCCCGTCGTGCCTCCCGTGTCGCCCCCGCCGCTGCAGCCGCTCCAGCCGTTCAAGTTCCGGCGCTCCTTCGTCAAGATCGGGAAGATCCGGCGCGGCGCCAAGTCGATCTCGCTGGTGATCAGCCACCTGCCGCCATCGACCTCGGTGGGGGTCACAGTGAAGGCGACCCTGAAGGCACACGCGAGCACGAGCCTCGTGAAGCTGCTCGGCCGCGGCAAGGCGAGGGCCGGCAAGGGCGGTGTCGCGCGCGTGAAGGTGAAGCTTGGGCGCAAGGCGCGCGCGATCCTGCGCAAGCGCACGAAGTCGCTCTCGCTCCAGGTGCGAGTCAAGCCGCCGGGGCAGTCGACGACCTCGATCACGCTCCATCGGAAGCCTCGGCGCTGAGGGACGTTTAACCTTCTCCCCATGAGCGGGGCGCGTTATGGCCGTGAGGTCAAGACGCTTGGGCAGGCGTGGGGGGAGTTCAGGGCGAAGCGTTCGCCCAAGCTGATCGCAGGAGCGATCACGGTGACCCTCGTCGTCCGCCTGCTCGTGGGCGACTGGTCGTGGCGCGACCTCGTGGCGGTGGCCGTGATGCTCGTCGTCTACCCGTTCGGCGAGTGGGCGATCCACGTGTACCTGCTGCACCTCAAGCCGTTCAAGTTCCGCGGCGCCCGCACGGAGCTACCCACCGCCCGCGCGCACCGCGAGCACCACGAGCAGCCGAACGACCTCTACATGATCCTGCTGGCGCCGTCAGAGGCGATGGCGCTGATGTTCCTCGCCGTGCCGCTCGTACCGGCCCTTGCCGGCGTCGTGATCGTGGCAACGGGTGGCGACGTTCCCTACGGCGCGCTGCTCACTGCCGTTCTCACGGGGCAGGTGCTGGTGGCGATCTACGAGTGGACCCACTTCCTCATCCACACCGCCTACCGGCCACGCTCGCGTTACTACCGCTCGATCTGGCGCAACCACCGCCTGCATCACTTCAAGAACGAGCACTACTGGCACGGGATCACGAACACGATTGGCGACCGCGCGCTGGGAACGCTGCGCGACCAGGCCGACGTGCCGAAGTCGGCAACGGCCCGAACGCTGACGCCTTAGGCCCGCAGCGGCTGCAGGCGCGGCAGCGGGCGCTCGGTCGGTGGCCGTGAGTCGACCGTCTTGCGTGCCTGCACCCGCGACAGCGGGCGGCGGCCCCAGTCCGCCGCCTCGGCGAAGTGCACAAGATTGTCGAAGTAGCCCCCGAGCGGCGGTACCTCGATGCCCGCGGGCGCGAGCGCCTCGGTGGCTGCGCTCGTGTCGAACTTGGCGCGCACGTCGAAGTAGGGGAAGTAGACCTCGGTGCGCCTGAGCGTCCGCCGCCGCTTCTCGCCGCCGCGCCGCAGCATCAGCGGGTGAACGGTGCGCTTGTACAAGCTCGGCCGGAGCGCGATGGCGCGGCGGCGGCCGAACGCCTTGGCCGACATGTCGATCAGGTCGCCGATGCTGCTCGCGTCTGGGCCTGCGGCGAGCGCGTAGGTGCGCCCGACTGCCTCGGGCCGCGACGAGAGCTCATAGATCGCGTCCGCCACGTAGTTCACCGGCACGACGTCGGCGGGGGCGCGGCGGCGCCCGGGGATCGCGGTCAGGGACCCGCGCGAGTAGGCGCGCAGCGGCCCGTACACGACGTTGAACGCCGGGGTCCAGCCGCTGTCGGCCTCGCCCACCACGATGCTCGGCCGGAAGACCGTCACCGGGAGGCGGTCGAAGCGCGAGCGCACCTCATGCTCGGCCTCCCACTTGGACTGTTCGTAGGTGTTGTTGAAGCGCTGGCCGCGGTCGAGGTCGCCCTCGGAGAAGTGGCCGCGGTGCTTGCCGGCCACGTAGGCGGTGGACACGTGGGCGAAGCGATCGAGCCCGCGGCACAGCTCGGCAAAGTCGAGAAGCCGGCGCGTGCCGTCGAGGTTGATTGCCCGCGCCTTGTCGAGCGGCAGGTTGAACGAGACGGAAGCGGCCGAGTGGACCACCTCCGAGACCTCGTCGGCGAGGCGCTCGCGGCATGCGGCGTCGAGGCCGAGATCGGGCTGCGTGACGTCGCCGCGGACGGCCACGAGGCGCTCCGCATGGCGGTCGGCGTCGGGCAGCACGGTCCGCGCCGCGTGGCGCAGCCGCTGGGCTGCCTCTTCGTCATCGCGCGCCCGAATCAGCGCATAGATCGTGCGCTCGCTGTTCGCCAGGTAGCGCGCGAGCAGCTCCATTCCGACGAAGCCGGACGAGCCGGTTAGAAAGACGGCGCGTGAGTCCATTGGTGCAGTGTTCCCGTGACGGTCGGGGATGAACACGGACAGGAAGCTGAACTTTGGGGCCAGAAGTTCGACTCCGTGTATACGGGGCGTGAAAATGGCCTTAGGCGCGCGTGGCGTCCAGAAACACCTCTGTGACATCGGGCACTACGTCGCGCAGCCGCTGGTCGATCTCATCCGAGACCGCTTCGACGCGATCCGGTTCGAGGCCGTCGGCGAGATCGATGCGGGCGGCCACGAGCAGGGCGTTCGGCCCGAGCGCCATCGTGAGCAGCTCGACCACCTTGTCGACCTCGTCGAACTCCTCGATGGCTCGCTCGAGCTCGTCGCGCTCCTCCGGGCGGGCCGCGGCCCCGATCAGCAGGTGTGAGACGTCGTGTCCCATCCAAGCGGCCACGCCGACAAGCAGCAGGCCAATCGCGATCGAGGCCGCGGGGTCGAAGACAGACGAGCCCGTGATCTGGTCGATCGCGATCCCGGCGAACGCGATGAAGATGCCCGCGAGCGCCGCGGTGTCCTCGAACAGGACCATCTTCACGTTCGGATCGCGGCTGCCCCGCACGTACCTGACGAGCGGCAACTCCGCCTCACGCGCCTCGACGCGAACCTGGCGCAGCGCCCTCAGCCACGAGATGCCCTCCGCGACAAACGAGATCGCCAGCGTGATGTAGGCGACGACGAAGCCCGTCGTCCCCTCGCCCGACAGCAGCTCATAGATGCCGTACCCGATCGCGAACACCGCACCGGCGAGGAACATGCCCACGGCCGCGACGAAGGTCCAGAGAAAGCGCATCTGCGCGTAGCCGAAGGGCTGGTCCGGGCTCGGCTCGCGCTGACCGAGCGCGATCGAGACGAGCAGGAACGCCTGGTTTGTCGTATCGGCCACTGAATGGGCCGCCTCGGCGAGCATCGCCGTCGAGCCGCTCACCAGGCCGCCGAACAGCTTGACCACTCCCACAGTGGCGTTTGAGGCCAGCGCGATCATCACCGTCTTGCGGCTCGCGGCGGTGCTGCGGCGGGTGCGCTCCACGCTGCGCCTGCTGGTCCGTTCGGCGACCGCGCCCTCTCCGTGGCTCATTCCCTCTGGCTACCCGATCCGGGCGGTCGCGCACCGAGCATCGGTTGGGGGTGGACTCCCGCCGTGTTCGCCTATACGGTGTTGACGGGGGAAACGGGGATGAGCTTCAACATCCTGGCAGTAGGCCGACCCGGCATGGGCGAGGAAGCCACCGTCGAGCGCGCGGCCGCACGGGCAGCCGAGGAGCACGCGGCGCTCACGCTGATGTGCGTCTGGTCGCCGGCGCGCCTGATCCACTGGGCGAGGCTCGCGGGGGTCGATCCCGCCGAGCTGATCCACGAGCACGGCCAGCAGTCGTCAGAGTGGATCCGCGGAGTGGTCGCCGGTCTGCCCGCCGACGTGAGCGTGACGTTCGCCTGCCGCAAGGGCCTCGCCAAGCGACACGTCAAGGCGGAACTCTGCAACGGTGTCTACGACGAGCTCGTGATCAGCCGGCCGCTCGTCGGTCAGCGCTGTCTCGCGCGCCTCGCGCGCGAGCACCCGCAGCTGCGCATCGAGCTGGTGGACCCGGCTCCTGCCGCGCTGCTAGCCGCCGCAGCCGCCTGAGACGGCCCGCCGCCGCCCGACCCGGTGCATGAGGAGAGGTCTCACCGGGCCGGGCGAACGGCAGTGCGCCTATCTCCGTATCCCGCGGAGGGGGCGCCTTCGGCGGTCCCCGTTGCCGCCAAAGCTCGTCATGTCGTCAGCTCCACCGGCGCCTCCTCGAAGTGGGTGATGCGGCGCAGGGCAGCCACTCGCTCGTGCACCTCGTCCGCACCAAGGCGCGTCACGCGCTCGGCGCCGAACTCCTCTACGTTGAACGAGGCGAGCGCCGTGCCGTAGGCCATCGCCTGCCGGAGCGTCTGGTCGTCGAGGCCGTCGTCGAGCTTCTGCGCCACGTAGCCGACGAACCCGCCGGCGAAGGTGTCGCCCGCCCCGGTGGGATCGACCACGGTCTCGAGCGGGTACGCGGGCAGGGCGAAGAACGAGTCCGCGGTGATCAGAGCGGCGCCGTACTCGCCCTGCTTCGCCACCACGATGTTCGGTCCCCACGAGAGCACCTCGCGCGCCGCCGTGAGGAGGCTGGGCTTCTCCGTGAGCTGGCGCAATTCGGCGTCGTTCAGGATCACGCAGTCCACGAGCTCGATCACGCCGACGAGCGAGTCGCGCGCGATGTCGATCCAGAGGTTCATCGAGTCGAGCGCGCTGAAGCGAGCCTCCTTGCACTGCTCGCGCACGGCGCGCTGGAGGTCCGGCTGGATGTTCGCGAGGAAGAGCACGTCGGCATCGCGCGAGCGGTCGGACAGCTTGGGCTCGAAGTGCTCGAACACGCCGAGCTCGGTGGCGAGCGTCTCGCGCGAGTTGAGGTCCCAGCCGTACTCGCCGTGCCAGAAGAACGTCTTCCCGCCGGGCACGCGCTCGACGTCGTCGATGCGCGTGCCGCGCGTGGCCAGCACCTCGAAGTCGGGCTCGTGGAAGTCCTCGCCCACGGGCCCGACGACGTTCACCCCGGCGAAGAACGACGCCGCCAGCGCGAAGTGCGTGGCCGCGCCGCCGAGCATGCGCTCGCGCTCGCCGAACGGCGTCTTGACCCTGTCGTACGCGATCGAGCCGACGACCGTGATGCTCACGCGCCCACCGGCTCAGCCTCGGCCTGCGAGAGGCCGGCGGCGTCGCGGAGGGCGTCGGCGCGGTCGGTCCGCTCCCAGGTGAAGTCGCTGTCCTCGCGGCCGAAGTGGCCGTAGGCAGCGGTCTTCTGGTAGATCGGGCGATGCAGGTCGAGGTACTCGCGGAAGGCGCCCGGACGGAGATCGAAGTGCTCGCCGATGAGCGCCACGATCTGGCCGCGGCCGATCTTCTCGGTGCCGAAGGTCTCGACCATCACGGACACCGGGTGGGCCACGCCGATCGCGTAGGCCACCTGCACCTCGCAGCGGTCCGCGAGCCCCGCGGCCACGACGTTCTTCGCCACGTAGCGGGCGGCGTAGGCGGCGCTGCGGTCCACCTTCGACGGGTCCTTGCCCGAGAACGCACCGCCGCCATGACGGGCGGCGCCGCCGTAGGTGTCGACGATGATCTTGCGCCCGGTCAGTCCGCAGTCGCCCATCGGTCCGCCGATCTCGAACTTGCCCGTCGGGTTCACGAGCAGCTCGTCGCGCAGCTTCCGCTCGTCGTACATGCCCTCCGGCAGCACCGGCTTCAGCACGTGCTCCCAGAGATCGGGCTTGATCAGGGTCTCCGAGTCGATGCCCGGCTTGTGCTGTGTCGAGATCAGGATCTTCTCGATCGCCGCCGGGCGCCCGTCCTCGTAGCGGACGGTCACCTGCGTCTTGCCGTCGGGCCGGAGGTAGGGGAGGACCTCGCTTTTGCGCACCTCGGACAGCCGCTGCGCGAGCTTGTGTGCGAGCGAGATCGGCATCGGCATGAGCTCCGGCGTCTCGCGCGTGGCGTAGCCGAACATCATGCCCTGGTCGCCCGCGCCGGCCACGTCGAGCTCGTCCTCGCCGCCGGCGGTGCGGCGCTCGTATGCCTGGTCCACGCCCTGCGCGATGTCGGGCGACTGCTCGTCGATCGCCGTGATCACCGCGCACGTGTGGCAGTCGAAGCCGTAGCTCGCGTTGTCGTAGCCGATGCGCTTGATCGTGTCGCGCGCCAGCTTCGGCACGTCCACATACACGCTGGTCGAGATCTCGCCCGACACGACCACGAGCCCCGTGTTCACGAGCGTCTCGCACGCCACGCGGCCCTGCGGGTCGTCGGCCATGACGGCGTCTAGCACGCCGTCGGAGATCTGGTCGGCGATCTTGTCCGGGTGGCCCTCGGTGACCGACTCGGAGGTGAACAGGAAATCGCCCATGGCATCCGTCATGTGGGTAGGCCCTCGCTTTCCGAACCCTTGCGGGTGACCTCAAGTAGATAAGAGACCATCACTTCCTCGTTGCCGAGGTTGAGGTGGTACGCGTCTGATAGCTGCTCCACGCGCTCGATCTGCTCCTGCTTCTCCTTGAACAGATCGTGGAAGGGGAAGAAGGTGTAGTCGACTACGCGCGCCTGGAACCCGACCTTGTCTAGCAGCTCGGCGGTGCGTTCCTGCCCGATGATCGAGAGTTGCATGATGTAGGCCACGCCGTCATCGGCGAGCGCCTGGGGCAGCATCTCGATCAGGTGGTCGATCAGATTGCGGCCCCAGTAGTCGAGCGGGCGATGGGTCACGACCTGCTCGAACGGATCCACCGGCATCTGGTAGAGGCTCGCGACGATCACGTCGTAACGCTCCTCCGGCAGCCACGGGTAGAGGTCCACGGCGGCGGCGCTCACGCGGTCGGCCACGCCGTTGCGGAAGGCGTTGGTGAGCGTGTTGTTGACCGCCTTCTTGTCGATATCCATCGCGTGCACGTGGGCCGCGCCGTTGAGCGCGAGCTGCACGGCGAGCAGGCCACTGCCCGAGCCGATGTCGAGGCAGCGACCGTGGCTTCCGATCTGCTCCTCGAAGAGGTACTTCCACACGAGGAAGCTGCCCTGGGTCGGGACGAAGACGCCTTCCTCGATGAGGATGTCCGGGAACTCGAGCGGGAAGAGGTTGTGGCCGCGAGCGTCGGTCCAGCCCTGCGGCGGGGCGTGGACGCCGTTGCCGTTCAGGCCGTTCTCGTCGTCGAGCTCGGGGCGGTCGTGGCCGGGCTTGGTCTCGGCGAGCGCCGCGCGGGCGGCACCGATGTGCTCGGGCCCGACGCCGCAACAGCCGCCGATGATCTGCGCGCCCTCCTCGCGCCACTCGAGCGCCATCTCCGCGTACTTCTCGCCCGTGATGGCTGTCTCGAAGCGCCAGCCGGCGTTGGTGAAGTAGCCGAGGTTGGGGTACACGCCGAGCGGCATGTCCGTGAAGTCGCGCAGCCAGGAGAGCATGCCGCGCACATGGTCGGGCGGGATGCAGTTGAGCAGCAGGGCGCCGACGCCCATCTCCTCGAAGCGGCGGGCCGCGCGGCCGAAGGCGTCGCCCTCTGGGCCGCCCCAGTGCTCGCCGTACACGCCGCAGACGCCTTCGCGGCAGCGGCGGAAGCTGAGCCAGACGGGGAGGCCGGTGGCCAGCAGGCTCTCGACCGTCGAGTAGGTGGAGCTGCGCACGAGCGAAAGGGTCTCGAGCAAGATCAGGTCGGGCGGCTCCTCCTCGAATACGCGCGCGAGGAGGCGGACGGTCTCGTGGCCCTCGGGAGTGTCGACGTCGCCGTTGATGCTGAAGGCCACCGCGCACTCGCCGCTCCGGCCGCCCTCTTCGACGGAGCGTCGGGCGAGGCGGACACCCTTGCGCGCGATGTCCATCCAGTGGATGGGGCGGGTGGAATCCCAGAGCGCGGGGCGGTCGCTGCGCAGGGCGCTCGGCAGGCCCCAGGTGTCGGTGGAGATGACGTCGCAGCCCACGTCCACGTAGCTGCGGTGCACGCGCCCGACGGCGTCCGGCTGGTTGACGAGTGCACTCGTTCCCCAGAGGCGCTCCTCGAGCTCGGGTCGGTCCTCGGCCACCTCGTCGAGCTCGGTGGCGGTACCGCCATCGAGCATCACGCAGCGGTCGGTGACGATCAGCCGCTGGACGCGCTCATAGGCGTTCCGCGGCTCGCCGGCGTCTGGCGCTCCACCCGCAGGAAGCGCGGTGCTCACGTTTGCCAACTCTCCTCGCCTCTCCTCTCAAGGAAGACCCGCCGCGAACGTGCGCGGGGCTGTGCGGATGGTGCTGGACCCGTGCCGGGACCGCGACCCCCATCGCGCCTGACTTCCCCTACCTTTCGAGCAGGTTGCCTCGCGGCCTGAGCGCGCACCCCTCCATTGTGGCGGCCATCGGGGCCTGAACTGCCCGTTAGATAGGGCAAGACCTAACTCCCGGGAGAGTCGCATTCCCCGTTACTCGCGTACGGTGCCACCAATGTCGCTCTACCGCAGCCCGCTGGAGGACGTGCTGCGCCGCGCAGGCGCCGTGATGCGGCGCCGCGACGGCTGGCGAGTGGCTGCGCATTTCGGCTCCCCGGGCGGGGAGCTCGCCGTTTGCGCCCGCAGCGTGGGGCTGGTGGACCGGTCGGAGCTCGGCAAGCTGGAGCTGCGCGGCTACCCGGAGGCGCTCGACCAGATCGTCTGCCTGCTGGCCGATTCCCAGCTCGAGCCGAACGAGGTGGTCACCGCCGGCGACGTGCGCTGGTGCTCGGCCTCGCCTGACCGGGTGTTCGCTCTGTGCGAGCCGGGCCGGCTGTTCTCGCTGAGCGAGCAGTTGCACGAGGCGGTGACGCGGACGCCGGGCGCGCTGTTGACCGACGAGACCGAGGAGCTGGCGGCGCTCGCGCTGCTGGGTCCCGCGGCGCCGTCCGTGATCGCGGCCCTCGGAGCCTGGGACCTCGAGACGATCTCATTGCCGCGACCGAGCTTCTCCGCGTTGACGCTCGACGGCCTGCCCGTGTTCCTGCTCGAGGAGTCGAGCGCGCGCGCGACGCTGTTGGTGGAGCGCGAGTACGCGGAGCGGCTGTTCGACCTGCTCGAGCGAGTCGGCCGCCGTTTCGGGCTGAGCTGCGTAGGCGCCGACGCCGCAGACCGCTTCGCGATGATCGAGCGCCAGCTGATACGCGGCCGCTCCCGCGGCACAGCGCTCGCTTAGTTACAGACGCGTAGCGAAGTTTTCGCCAGCGCGTGCGGAAACGTGCGCCCCGAGGCCCCATCCTGGCCTCGTGGGACACGTGTGGTCACTTTCCATCCATAGTCGCGGGGAAGTGACCACACGTCACCGGGCGCTGGCGGATCTCGCCGGGCGCCAGGGCGGGGTGGTGGCGCTGTGGCAACTGCTCGAGATCGGGTTCAGTCGGGAGACGATCCAGCACTGGCTGCAGAGCGGGCGATTGCATCGCATCCATAAAGGCGTCTACTCCCTCGGGCACCGCGCGATCGCCTGGAAAGGTCGCCTTACTGCCGCAGTAATCGCTTGTGGACCGGAAGCGGTGGTGAGTCACCGGAGCGCGGCGGCGTGGTGGGCGCTGCTACCGAGCGAGCGGGCCATTGTCGACGTAACCGCCCCAGGGCGCCATCGGCGACGCGGGATTGACGGTCACCGGGCGGAGCTACACGTCTGCGACCGCACCATCCACGAAGACATCCCAATCACCACCATCGCCCGGACCCTGCTGGACCTCGCGGAGGTCGTGTCCCCAGGACGCCTGGCCAAGGCCGTCGAGACCGCGGAGCGTCGCAACCTGTTCGATCTCAGAGCCGTCGAGGACGTCCTCGCACGGAGCCCAGGCCGCCACGGGCACAGGCAACTCCGCTCCCTACTAGCCGATTACCGCTGCGCGCCTACGACCCGTTCGAAGCTTGAAATTGACTTCCTGGAATTCATCGAAGAGGAAGACCTCCCTCGCCCCGAGTCCAATGCCTCCATCGGCGGCTACGAGGTCGACATGCTGTGGGACCAGCAGCGGGTGATCGTCGAGCTCGATACGTGGGATTACCACGGCACGCACGAGGCGTTCGAGCGTGACCGGGCCAGGGATATCGACTTGCAGCTATGGGGCTACGTGGTGCTGCGGATCACAGGGCGCCGACTGAGAGAGGAGCGCGCTCACGTCGCCGCCCAACTCAGGACCCTCCTCGCCCGCCCGTAAGCCGCAAGTAGCGCGACGCCGCTTCCGCGCGGTTCCCCGCGTGCAGCTTGCGGAGGATGTTGTTCACGTGGAACTTCACCGTGCCCTCTGAGATCACGAGCTC
>DATBKS010000189.1:0-28238 GCA_036555755.1 Thermoleophilaceae bacterium | reverse complement strand
GTGTGCATCGTCGACGACGGCTCCGGCGAGGAGCGCCAGGTCGTCTGCGGCGCGCCCAACGTGGCGGCCGGCCAGACGGTTGCGGTGGCCAAGCCGGGCGCCGTGATGCCCGACGGACAGACGCTCGGCGAGGCGAAGCTCAGAGGCGTCAAGTCGAGCGGGATGATCCTCGCGGAGGACGAGGTGGGGATCAGCCACGACCACGCGGAGACGATGGTGCTCTCCGACGCGCTTGCGCCTGGCACGCCGCTCACCGAGGCGCTCGTGATCGAGGACGAGGTGCTCGACCTCGAGGTGAACCCCAACCGCCCGGACGCGCTCGCGGTGTACGGCGTGGCGCGCGAGGTCCACGCCTTCAGCCGCGCACCGCTCGCGGAGGATCCGACTGCGCGGGATGCCGAGCCCTCGGGCTCTGACAGCGCCGACGACCACGTGAGCATCACCATCGACCCCGATGTCTGCCTGCGCTTCACTGCGCGCGTGTTCGAGGACGTGAAGATCGGGCCCTCGCCGCTGTGGCTCAAGCAGCGGCTCACCGCTGCTGGGCAGCGCCCGATCTCGAACGTCGTGGACATCACCAACTACGTGATGCTCACCACCGGCCAGCCGCTGCACTCGTTCGACCTCGACAAGGTGCGCGGCTCGAAGATCGACGTCCGGCGCGCGCGCGATGGCGAGAAGATGACCACGCTCGACGACGTGGAGCGCACGTTCGACTCGAGCATGACGCTCGTCTGCGACGGCGAAGGTCCGTCCGGCATCGGCGGCGTGATGGGCGGGCAGATCTCCGAGGTCTCGGACGGCACCACGCGCGTCCTGATGGAGGCCGCCACCTGGGTTGGTCAGAACATCCTCGAGACATCCAAGAAGCTCCAGCTGCGTAGCGAGGCCAGCGCGCGCTTCGAGAAGCAGCTGCACCCCGAGCTCGCGATGGCGGCGCAGCGCCTGGCCGCGCGCCTGATGGTGGAGCTGTGCGGCGCGCGGTTCGTGCCCGGGACCGTCGACGTCTACCCGCGCCCGCTCGAGCCGCGGGTTGTCTCGCTGCGCTACGCGCGGATCGAGAAGCTGCTTGGGGTGGAGATTCCAGTCGAGGAGGTCACCGCGACCCTCGAGCGGCTGGGGTTCGAGCTGAGTGAGTCGACCGCCGGGACCTGGGACGTGACGATCCCCTACTGGCGCGACGGCGACGTGCAGCGCGAGGCCGACCTGATCGAGGAGGTCGCGCGCATACACGGGCTCGACAGCCTGCCGGCCACGCTGCCCGAGCGGCCGCAGGCCGTGGGGCGGCTCACGCCCTCGCAGATTCTGCGACGCACGCTCGAGGACGCTCTGCGCGACCGCGGCCTCAGCGAGGCGATCTGCTGGACCTTCACAAGGCCCGAGGCGATGGAGAACCTCCGCATCGGCGATGTTCCGCTGCTGCGGCTGGACAACCCACTCAGCGAGGACCACAGCGTCCTGCGCCCGCTGCTCCTGCCGGGGCTGCTCGACGTGGCTGCGTACAACGCGTCGCGTGGGCGGCTCGGGCGCGGCTTCTTCGAGTCCGCGCACGTGTACCGCTCGTCCGGGCCGCTGTCGACAAACGGCGCTCTTCCGCAGCGAGGCTCGACTCCGTCGATGGAGCATCACCACATCGCGGCGCTGTCGCCGTCCGGGTTCCGTGCGCTGAAGGGCGTCCTCGAGGGGCTGCTCGACACCGCGGGCGCCGACTGGTGGGTCGAGCCGGACGAGCGCCCGTTCCTCCACCCGGGCCGCTCGGCGTCGGTGTTTGCCGGGGACGAGGTCAAGGTCGGCTGGATCGGCGAGGTGCACCCGCTCGTCACCCGCGGGTGGGACCTCGAGGGCGACGTTACCGCGTTCGAGATCGACTTCGACCTGCTCTTGGAGACGATTCCCGAGGCGCGCCACTACGTGCCGCTGTCGCCGTTCCCCGCCGTGATCCAGGACATCGCGGTGGTGGTGGACGACGGCGTGCTCGCGGCGGACGTGCAGGGCGTCGTTGCCCAGGGCGGGGGAGAGCTGCTCGAGAAGGTGGCGATCTTCGACGAGTACCGCGGCGCGCAGGTGGGCGAGGGCAAGAAGTCGCTCGCGCTGCGGCTCGAGTTCCGCGCGCCCGACCGCACCCTCACCGACGAGGAGGTGGCGGAACGCCGGGCGGCAATCGAGCGCGCGCTCGAGGAGCTGGGAGGGAAGCTCCGTGCCTAGGGTCGCCGTATGTGGTGCAGCCGGGTTCGCCGGCGCGCTGTGCGCGGCGATCGTGCAGCGGCACCCCGAGCTCGAGCTGACGCTCCTCACCGCGCGCAGCGACGCGGACAAGCGCCACGACGAGCTCTACCCGCGCTACCGCGTGCCGCTCGCCATCCGCGAGTTCGACGCCGACGCCGTGGCCGAGGCGGCGGACGCCGCGCTTGTGGCGTACCCGCACGGCGCCTCCGCCCCGGCGGTGAAGGCCCTGCGCGAGCGCGGGCTCAAGGTGGTGGACCTGTCGGCGGACTTCCGCTTGGAGCAGGGCCGCTACGAGAGCTATTACCAGCCGCACGGCGCACCCGAGCTGCTGGAGGAGGCCGTCTACGGGCTCACCGAGCTGCACCGCGATGCGATCCGCGACGCCGAGCTGGTGGCCGCGCCCGGCTGCTATCCCACCGCCGCGATCCTCGCTCTCGCGCCGCTGCGCGAGGTGATGCGCGACGCGATCGTGGACGCCAAGTCCGGCGTCTCGGGCGCCGGCCGCGAGGCCACGGGCACGACGCACTTCGTATCGGTCGACGAGAACGTGAACGCCTACAAGGTCGAGGGCCACCGCCACCGCGCCGAGCTCGAGCAGGAGCTGGGCGAGGGCGCGCCGATCACCTTCACACCGCACCTCGTCCCGCTCGACCAGGGCCTGCTGGCGAGCTGTTACGTGTCCACCGACAACGGCATCTCGGCCGACGACCTGCGCGGGTTGTTCGAGGACGCCTACGCCGGCGAGCCGTTCGTCGAGCTGACCGACTCGCCACCCGGCGTTCGCGACGTGCGTGACACCAACATGTGCCGGATCCACGCCACAGTCGAGCCCGCCACCGGCCGGGTGCTCGTGTTCGCCGCGATCGACAACCTCTGGAAGGGCGCCGCGGGACAGGCGGTACAGGACTTGAACTTGATGCTCGGGTTGGACGAGACGGCGGGACTGATATGAGCGAGGTCGCAGGTCGCCGGTCGCAGGTCGCAGGGTTCTTTCGATCGCGCTGGGTGGAGGCTCCGGCGCATGTCCGGGAGCTCGATGCTGCTGCGCTGCCTGCCGGGTTCCGGGCCGCTGGGGTTGCTGCTGGGCTCAAGCCCGAGGGGCTTGATGTGGGCGTGCTCTTCTCGGATCAGGCCGACACCGTCTCCGCGGCGCGCTTCACCACCAACGCGCGTGTGGGAGCGCCGGTGATCGTCTCGCGCGAGGCGGACCTCGACCGGCTGCGCGCCGTGGTGGCCAACGCGGCCTGCTCGAACACCGGCGACGGCCAGCGAGGGATCGACACCGCGCGGGCCACGCAGGTGCTGGCGGCCGAGCTGCTCGGCATCGAGCCGGGGCAGGTGGGCGTCGCGTCGACCGGCGTGATCGGCACCGAGCTGCCGCGCGAGCCGCTGCTCACCGGCGTGCGTGCCGCGGTCGAGAAGCTGGGCGAGGACGCGGACAAGTTCTCCCAGTCGATCCTCACGAGCGACCGCTCGCCCAAGCGCGCCTGCCTCGAGGTCGAGCTGAGCGGGGGCAAGGTGAAGCTGTCGGCCCAGGTGAAGGGCGCCGGGATGATCTCGCCGCGCTTCGCCACGATGTTCTGCTTCGTGCAGACGGACGCCGCGATGTCGGTCGAGACGATCGACCTGCTCACCGGTGTCTGCGTGAAGCGCTCGTTCGACCGGGTGAGCGTCGACGGCCAGCTCTCCACGAGCGACACGGTGTTCGTGCTCGCCAGCGGCGCGTCAGGAGTCCAGGTGAAGCCCGAGTCGGAGGACGAGCTGCGCTTCGGGGAGGCGATGGATGCGCTGATGCGGCAGCTCGCCCTCGACATGGTGGCCGACGGCGAGGGCGCCAAGCGCGTCGGCAGGATCGTGGTGCGCGGCGCCCAGGACGTGGTCGAGCCGGTGGCCCGCGCGGTGGCCAACTCGCCGCTCGTCAAGACGGCGCTCCACGGCGCGGACCCCAACTTCGGCCGCATCCTCCAAGCCGCCGGGATGGCTTACCCGTCCGGCAACGGCTTCATCGCCGACCTCGAGATCGAGGGCCGGCTGGTGGTGTCCGCCGGCGACTCCGTCGTCGACGACCTGCGCGAGCTCGAGCCGCTCGTGAGCGGTCCCGAGGTCGAGTACGCGCTCACGCTGCCCGGCGAGGGCGGGGAGACCGAGGTCTTCTTCAGCGACCTCTCGCAGGAGTACGTGCACTTCAACTCCGCCTACACGTCATGACGAACGGCAAGCGCGACATCGCGACGATCCTCGAGGCGCTGCCCTACATCAGGGAGTTCCACGGCCGCACCATCGTCATCAAGTACGGCGGCGCGGCGATGACCGACCCTCAGCTCCAGCAGGAGTTCGCGCGCGACGTCGTGCTCCTCAAGTACGTGGGGATGAACCCCATTGTGGTTCACGGCGGCGGGCCCGAGATCACGCGCTACATGGAGCGGCTCGGGATGAAGGTGGAGTTCGTCGAGGGGCTGCGCGTATCCGACGCCGACACCGTCGAGGTGGCGAAGATGGTGCTCGTCGGCAAGCAGAACAAGGACATCGTGCTGCTGATCAACCGCCAGGGGCAGCCGGCGGTGGGGCTTTGCGGCGATGACGGCCTGCTCTTCCGTGTGCGCAAGCAGCTTGCCACCGGTGAGCGCGACATCGGCTTTGTCGGCGAGATCGAGCACGTGGACGTGAACGTGCTCAACCACATCGCCGAGGACTACATCCCGGTGGTCGCATCCGTCGGCGCCGACTCCGAGGGCAACTCCTACAACGTGAACGCCGACGCCGCGGCCGCCGCTGTCGCCGCCGCGCTGAACGCGTTCAAGGTCATCTTCCTCACCGACGTCGAGGGCTGGATGGGCGACCCCTCCGACCCGAGCAGCCGCATCTCCGAGGCCACCGCCAACGACGTACGCGCCAGGCTCGACAGCGTGAGCGGCGGGATGCGGCCCAAGCTCGAGGCGTGCGTGAGCGCCGTGGAGGACGGGGTGGGGGCCGCCCACATCATCGACGGGCGGCTGCCGCATTCGCTGCTGCTCGAGTTGTTCACCGACGAAGGAATAGGAACGAAGATTTGGCCTCACACCTGAACCTCACGGACCTCCAGGCAATCGAGCGGGACTGGGTGATGGGCACGTACGCGCGCCAGCCCGTGGAGTTCGTGCGAGGCGAGGGCTGCCGCCTGTGGGACGCGGAGGGCGCCGAGTACCTCGACTTCCTGGCCGGCATCTCGGTGGTGCAGATCGGCCATTGCCACCCGGCACTCGTTGAGGCGATCCGCGAGCAGGCCGGGCGGCTCGTGCACGTCGGCAACCTCTTCTACACGGAGCCCGGGATGAGGCTCGCGCAGCGGCTCGCGGAGAGCTCGCTCGGCGGCAAGGTGTTCTTCTGCAACTCGGGCGCGGAGGCCAACGAGTGCGCGATCAAGCTCAGCCGGCGGCACCGCGCGGGCGGCGACGTGGTGGTGCTCACCGACGGCTTCCACGGCCGCACGTATGGCGCGCTGTCGGCCACGCCCCAGGAGACGAAGCAGGCGCCGTTTGCTCCGCTCGTGCCCGGCTTCAAGGTCGTCCATCGCGACGACGCCACAGGGCTCGCCGAGGCGGTCGATTCGGGCACCGCGGCCGTGTTCATCGAGCCGGTGCAGGGCGAGTCGGGCATCCACCCGATCCCGCTCGAGGTGATCGAGGCGGCGCGCGAAGCGTGCGACCGCCACGGCGCGCTGCTCGTGTTCGACGAGGTGCAGTGCGGCATGGGCCGCACGGGCACGCTGTGGGCGTACGAGCAGGCCGGCGTCACGCCCGACGTGATGACGGTGGCCAAGGGCCTCGGCGGCGGGCTGCCGATCGGCGCCTGCATCACTTCGCCCGAGTACGCGGACACCCTCCAGCGGGGCGACCACGGCTCCACGTTCGCCGGCGGTCCGGTGCCCTGCGCGGCGGCGCACGCGGTGCTCGACGTTGTGCAAGACGACGCGTTTCTCGACGATGTCCGCGCCAAGGGCGATCTGCTGCTCGCGGGTCTCGAGCAGCTGCCGGTGACGAACGTGCGCGGGCGCGGCCTGATGGCGGCGTTCGACATCGAGGGCGCGCCGGAGCTGTGCACCCGGCTGCTCACCGAGCAGCACCTCGTGGTTAACGCCACCGGGCCTGCGACCATTCGCTTCTTGCCCCCGCTCACCGTCACGCGCGAGGAGATCGAGGACGCGCTCGCGCGGGTATCAGCACTGACGGGATGAGCGGCGGTCCTTACGATCCGGGTCGGCCGATCGATCCGCGCGACTACACGCGGCGCACGCTCCTCGCCAACGAGCGGACCTATCTGGCGTGGTGGCGGACGGGCATCACCTCGCTGGTGGCGGCGCTCGGAGCCGCGCGCGTCGTGCCGGAGCTCGCCAAGGCCAAGCACATCTGGCCTTACACGGTGATGGGCGCCGGCTTCGCCGCGATCGGCCTCGTGTGCATCGTCTACGGCCACATCCGGCGCATCCGGGTCGACCGCGCCGTGCGCCAGGGCGACTTCGCCGAGCTCGACGACGTGGTGACGCTCGTAATCACGATCGTGGGGACGCTCCTCGCCGCAGGCCTGGTAGTGCTGATCATCGCCGAGGGATAGCGCTGGCTACGATGAATGGCATGGTCCGTGGGGCGTCACTGCTGGTCGTCGTTTCCGTGCTCGCACTCTCGCTCGTCCCGAGCGCTGTCGGCTCGCGCGCGCACGCGAGCGCCAAGTGGACGGCCAAGATGACCGTGCCCACGCACCGCCCCAAGGCGCGCAAGCCCTGGCCGGTGAAGATCGTGGTCAAGACGGCGAGCGGCAAGAGGCTCAAGGGCACGGTCCAGTACCACTTCCTTTACAACGGCCAGGTCGTCTCGACCGCAGGCTGCATCCCGAACAAGCCCGACCCGTGCCCGTTCAACGGCACCTACAAGGACGTCGTGCGCTGGCCGGTCCGCTCGGTGAACATCAAGCTGACCTTCCAGGCCACCGTCAAGACCAAGCTCGGGACGAAAAACATCAACTGGTGGGTGAAGGTTCGCCGGAAGTAAGCCGCTCGCACCGTTAACGCGAGGTGTTCCTGGCGTGAATAAGCAGTGATTAAGGCTTTAGCTCTCGCTCTAGCGGGCGATGTAGACCAGTGAGAGGATGGGATTGCTCTGATCGACCGCGTCGAATCGCTGCTTCACTCTGCGCAGCAGGCGTTGTCCCTCATCGCGGACAGAGCCGTGGACGTGAACCCGTGGTGGGTGCTCGTCGGGATCGTTTTCTACGAGCTGGCGCAGCTGATTCGCACCCGCGGCTGGTTCAACATCCTGCGCGCCGCCTACCCGGACGCCGATGAGCTGAAGGCCCGGCACGTCGCGGGCGCCTACATGGCGGGGGCCGGGGTCAACTCGGTCATCCCCGCGCGCGGCGGGGACTTCCTCAAGCTCTTCCTGATTCACAAGCGGATGCCGGAGGCGAGGTACTCCACGCTCATCGCCACCTTCGGCCCGGAGACGCTGCCCGAGATGGTGTTGAGCACGGGTCTCGTGATCTGGGCGCTCACGCACGGCTTCCTGCCGGTGCCCGTCTCGCCGACCGACCTGCCGGAGTTCGACGTCTCGTTCGTGATTACCCACCCGCTGATCACCGCCGCCGGCCTCGCCGTCGCCGGCGTGCTCAGCTTCTTCCTCGTGCGCTGGCTTCGGCCACGCGCCCGCGGGCTCGGCGCCCACCTCAAGCAGGGCTGCGCGATCATGTGCACGCCGCGGCGGTTCATCGTCGGCGTCGGCGGCCCGCAGGCCCTCAGCCGCCTCGTCCGGCTCGTAGCGATGGTCTGCCTCATGAAGGCCGTTGGCCTGCCGGTGACGGTCCAGACCGCGATCCTCGTGATGGCCGCGCAGAGCGCCGGGCGCATCATCCCGTTCGCGCCCGCGAGCGTCGGCCTGCGGGTGGCGATGCTGGCGTACGGCTTCCCCGCGCTCACCGACCAGCCGGTGGACATCGCGAGCATCACGAGCTTCTGGTTCACCTGCGGCGCCGTCCACCTCGTCGGCGGCCTCCTGATCTCCATCGGCGTGCTCGCCCACAGCTTCGGCACCATCTCGCCACGCAAGGCTATGGCCGCCTTCAGGGCCGCCCGCGTGCAGACCGCAGGCGCCGCGAGCTAAGCCCGGCGGACGGCGGTCGGCCGACGGCGGACCTGTAAGTTGTCCCGCCCATGGCGGAAGTCGAACGTCGCGCACTGACGAAAACCGCGTCCTACGAGGCCGTTCCCGGCGAGGTCGGGCGCGTCCTGCTGCTCTACTCGGGCGGGCTCGACACGAGCGTGATGCTCAAGTGGATTCAGGACGAGTACGAGGCCGAGGTGGTCGCGCTCACCGTCAACCTGGGCCAGCCGGGCGAGGACTTCGATGTGGTGCGCGGCAAGGCGCTCGACCTCGGCGCGCTCGACTGCTTCGTGGTCGACGCGCGCGAGGAGTTCGCGAACGACTACGTGCTGCCGGCGATCAAGGCCAACGCGCTCTACGGCGGCGGCTATCCGCTCTTCACCGCGCTCGGGCGCCCGCTGATCGCAAAGCTCGCCGTCGAGAAGGCACGCGAGTCCGGCTGCGACACCGTCGCCCATGGCTGCACGGGCAAGGGCAACGACCAGGTGCGGATCGAGTCCACCGTGGTCGCCCTCGACCCCGGGCTCAAGATCATCGCGCCGGTGCGCGGCTGGCAGATGGGGCGCGAGGAGGAGATCAAGTACGCGCGCGACAACGGCATCCCGGTGAAGGGCGGCACCGAGACGACGCCCTACTCGATCGACGACAACATCTGGGGCCGCTCGTCCGAGGGCGGCCCGATCGAGGACATCGACGATCCGCCGCACGACGACGTGTTCGAGCTCGTCACGAAGCCGCAGGACGCGCCCGACGAGCCTGAGGACGTGGAGGTGGAGTTCGAGAAGGGCGTTCCCGTCGCGCTGAACGGCGAGCGGCTCGGGCTCGTGGAGCTCCTCGAGCGCGCCGGCGAGCTGGGGGCAAAGCACGGCGTGGGGATCGTGGACCACCTCGAGGACCGCATCGTCGGACTCAAGGTGCGCGACATCTACGAGGTGCCCGCGGCCGAGATCATCCTCACCGCGCACAAGGAGCTCGAGCAGCTCGTCGGCACCATCCACCAGAACCACTTCAAGCCTTCGCTCGACCACCAGTGGGGGTTCCTCGTGTACGCCGGACTCTGGTACGAGCCGCTGCTCAGCGACCTCAACGCCTACATGGACGCCGTGAACGAGCAGGTGACCGGCAAGATCACGATGCGCCTCTACAAGGGCAAGGCGACGGCCGTCAAGCGCTCTTCGCCCAATGCCCTCTACGATCCAGCTCTGGCCGGGTTCGGCGAGTCCGGCGGCCTCTTCTCCCAGCAGGCAAGCCCGGGCTTCATCGAGCTCTGGAGCCTCCAATCCCGGATGGCGTACGCCATTCGCAACCGGGCTAAGGAGAACGAATGAACGAGAAGAGACACGCGATGGTCGGCTGGGTGGTCACGCAGCTCGGCGTGTGGATGGCGCGGCGCGCCATCAAGCGCAAGAAGCAGGCGATCAGCGAGAACCGGGCCAAGATCGGCGCCGCCGGAGCGATCGCGCTCGTGCTGATCGGCGGCGTGGCCGTCGCCAAGCTCGCGGGCAACGGCAACGGCAACGGCGACGACTGAGATAGCCCGGACCGATCGGCTCGTCATCCGGACCTTCCGGGAGGACGACCTGCCCGCGGTTCACGCGATCTACACGGAGTCGCTCGTCTGGCGCTACATGGGCATCGGCCCGACGACGACCATGGAGGAGAGCCGTGAGCGGCTCGAGCGGATGCTCGGCTACCAGCGTGACCACGGCTTCACGTTCTGGGCGGTGACCGATGCCGAGAGCGGCGTGCTGATGGGCGACTGCGGCCTGATTCCCCTCGAGGGGAAGGGTCCCGAGGTGGAGCTCGGCTACCGCTTCGCGAGCGCGCACTGGGGCAAGGGCTACGCCACCGAGGCCGCCACCGCCGTGCGGGACCTCGGCTTCGAGCGCTACGGTCTCGACAAGATCTACGTCGACGTCCACCCGGACAACAAGGCCTCCCAGAAGGTGGCGCTCAATATCGGCGCGCGGCGGCTCGGGCGAGCCAAGCACCGGGGCCACGACGTGATCCGCTTCTTGATCGACCGGCCATAATCCGCGCGTGGCTTACGACGAGGATCTGGCCAATCGGATTCGCGAGCTCGTCGGCGGCGAGCCGGGCCTGACCGAGAAGAAGATGTTCGGCGGCCTCGCGTTCCTCGTCAACGGCAACATGTCTGTGAGCGCGAGCGGGCAGGGAGGGCTGCTGCTGCGGGTCGATCCGGACGAGACCGACGCGCTCAGTTCGAAGCCGCACGCCGAGCCGTTCGTGATGCGCGGGCGCGCGATGCAGGGCTGGCTGCGTGTGGCGCCCGAGGGCGTGAAGACGAAGGCGCAGCTCGAGCGCTGGGTGGCCCGCGGCGTGGGCTACGCGCGGTCGCTGCCGAGCAAGTAGCGGCGGCTCAGTAGTTGCCGCTCAGGCGGTCCCAGGTGCGCTTGAACCAGTTCTCGCGCTTGTAGGGGCCGCTCGCCTCGGACACATCGTCCACGCCGACCTCCATCACGCCGGGCGCCGGCTTGGGCTCCGGGAGGTTGGCCGCGGCTGCCGCGTCCAGCTTGAGGTCGACGCCGCGCTCGTGGATCGATGCGATCAGCTCGCCGTCGGCGAAGCGGTCGCCGTGCGGCGTCTTGCAGATAACGCCCTCGAAGATGTCCTCCTCGGCGTCGGCGAGGACTTCCTTCACCTCGCCGATGCGCGTGCCGTCGGACGCGAAGACGGGCGTCCCGGGGCTGAGCACCATCCACGATTCAGGCAGACCCTCGTCCACGAGGCCAACGTTACCCCAGCGTCCGGCTTGACTCCCCACCCTCCAGTAGGTACGGATACTCCTCGATGGCACCCAACCGGGAGACGATCGTGATCGTTCACGCCGACGACCTGGAGCGCACCGGCAACTGGGCGCTCGTGCGGCGTTCGCTCGACATCGCCTCGTTCGGCGCGAACATGGTGGAGATCCCGCCCGGCGAGACCATCCCGGAACACGATGAGACGGGTCGCGACCAGGAGGAGCTGTTCGTCGTCCTGTCGGGGTCGGCGGTGCTCGTGATCGACGGCGTCGACCATCCCGCGCCCGAGATGACGTTTGCGCGGATCGATCCGCAGCACCGGCGCACCGTCCGCAACGACGGCGAGGTGCCGGCGTCGGTGCTCATCGTCTCGGCGCCGACCACCAGCGGCTACGAGCCGATGGAGTGGGCGTGAGCGTCGCGAGCGAGCACCCGCTGCGTGAGGTGATCGACCGCTACAACGATGCGTGGAACCGGCACGACCTGGATGCGATCGTCGCCATGCACGCGCCCGACATGGTCTTCGAGAACCACACTGCGGGCGAGCGGGCGGAAGGCGCCGCGGTGCGCGAGCACATCGCCGCGATCTTCGCCGGCTGGCCCGACATCGAGTTCGCCACGCGGCGCCTCTATGTGCGCGACGACCTCGTCGTGCAGGAGTGGACGGCCAGCGCCACGCACAACCGCGAGCTCCGGCGCGGCGATCTCGTCGCGCCGCCGAGCGGCAAGCGGATCGAGTGGGTGGGCATGGACGTGATCCCGTTCGAGGACGGCCTCGTGAAGCGCAAGGACGTCTACTCGGACTCGGTCGGGATTCTCCGCCAGGTCGGCTTGATGTAGCTGACACCATTCAGGGCGTGTCAGCGATTCCCGCCGATCTCGAGCGCGCGGCGCTCGTCCTCGTCGATGTCCAGACCGGTCTCGAGGATGCGGACTACTGGGGCAAGCGCAACAACCCCGCGTGCGAGGAGAACATCGGCGCGCTGCTCGCCGAGTGGCGGCGGACGAGGCGGCCGGTGGTCTTCGTCCAGCACAACTCGACAACGCCCGGGTCGCCGCTCCGGCCCGAGCAGCCGGGCAACGCGCTGAAGGACGTGATGGAGGGCGAGCCCGACCTGCTCGTGACGAAGGAGGTCAACTCGGCCTTCTACGGCACCCCCGATCTGCACGAGTGGCTCCAGAAGGCGGACATCAAGGACGTCGTGATCGCCGGCATCACCACCAACCACTGCTGCGAGACGACCGCGCGCATGGCGGGGAACCTCGGCTACGGCTGCCTGTTCGCCCTCGACGCGACGCACACGTTCGACCGCGAGGCACCAGACGGCGTGCTCGTGACCGCCGACGAGCTGGCGCGGGCCACGGCGGCGAGTCTCCATGGCGAGTTCGCCACCGTGGTCAGCACCGCCGACCTCCTGAGCTAGCAAGCCTCCCTGGGCGGCAGCTCCCGCGGCACGTCGGCCAGGTCGAGGAACTCTGTCGCGAACATCATGAAGCGGTAGACGTCCGCGAAGTTCGTCGCGAGCCCGAGCGACACGCGCACGGCGCCGCCGGTCGGCATGCCCACGAGCCGGATGTAGTCGTCGAGCACCATCCCGTCCTCGAAGCTGGCCGCCATCAGCGTGTCCGTCGAGAGCGAGAAGGCCGCCTCGCCCGCGCCCGGGTTGCAGAAGCAGCCCGTGCGCACGGAGATGCCGTGAGCCGGGGCGACGGCGTCCACGAAGCGCTCGTCCACCACGCGCCCGTCCGGGTGGAGGAAGTTGAAGGCGATCGTCCCGCCGCGGCGGTGCCAGCTCCCGGGGCCGTAGACCAAGGCCGCCGGGCTGCCGTCCGAGTGGCGAAGCTCCGCGAGCTCGGCAAGCAGCCAGCTTGCGAGCAGCTCCACCCGCGCGGCGATCGTCTCGATCCCGATCCGCTCGAGATGGCGCAGCCCGATCTCCACGGCCGGGATGCCGAGGTAGTCGACAGTGCCGTCCTCGAACAGCGCGTGGCCGCTCAGCGGGACCACGGTCTCGCCCTGGACGGTGGCGGCGAGCACGGTACCGCCGCTGAACCACGGCCGCTCAAGGCGCTCGAGCGTCCGCCGCCGGGCGATCAGCGCGCCCAAGCCGGTCGGGTAGCCGAACATCTTGTAGAACGAGATCGCCACGAAGTCGGGCTCCCAGAGTGAGAGGTCGAGCCGGCTCGTGGGGGCGAAGGCGGCGCAGTCCACGAGCACGTCCCAGCCGAGGGCGTGGGCGCGCGCGATCCAGTCGAGCGAGTGCTTGACGCCCGAGAAGTTCGACTGCGCCGGGTAGGCAAACAGCTTGTGGCCGTCCGCAGCGGCGGCATGGAGATGCAGGTCGAGCATGCCCTCGGCCACTCGCAGCTCGGGCCCCGCGAGCGGCACGTACTCCGTGCCGGCGCCCTGCGCCCGTGCGAACTCCCGGATCCCGTTCACCGAGTTGTGGTTGTCCTGGGTGGCGAGGAAGAGGCCGTCGGGCCCGAACGGATATGCCTCGCCCACGAGCCGCAGCGCACCGGTGGCATTCGCGGTGAAGATGCACTCGTACTCCCCGTCCGGCGCGTTGAAATGCCTCAGCACTGCGGCACGAGCGCCATCGATCAGCCCGGTCGAGGCCGACGAGGTCGGGTTGATCGAGTGCGGGTTGCCGTAGACGCCGTCGCGCAGCGCCCCGAGGTGCTCCTCGAGCTGCGACTCGGCGTAGAGGCTGCCGCCGCCGTAGTCGAGGTAGACGGCGCCGGCGGCGTCGAGGCGGCTGTACTCGCTCGCACGCAGCTCGTCGAGGATCGACGTCATCTCGAACGACGGCTGTGCCTGGCGGAACGCGGCCTCGGCGTATGCCAGACCGGCCGGGTCGAACAGCTCCCGGTCGGCGGTTCTGAGGGCGGTGGCCATTACGCCTCCCTCTGCCGGAGCGCCGGCTCGCACTCGCCCTGGGCGCACACCTCGATCGCCGGATCGCGGCCGATCCAGCCGCGCCGCAGGAGCAGGCCGTAGATCTTGCAGCCCAGGCACAGCCCGAGCACCGACTCCATCCACATCAGGGTCAGGCAGACGAGGCAGATCGACCGCGGCAGCCAGCCGCGGATGCCGCTGTTCGTGATGATCACCATCGCGAACGACATGCCGAGGCCGAGCGTCCAGGCGAAGCGCTTGGGCTTCGCCGACACCCAGTCGGGCGGCTGGCGGAGCGTCATTCCGCGCGCCACGATGCCCGTCGGGCTGTAGCGCAGGCCGGCGGTCAGCCGGATCAGGAATTCGGCGAAGAAGAAGACCGTGACCGCCTGGAGCGGCAGGTAGTTCTTGGCGAAGTACGCGTAGCTGAACGCCACGGCGCCGGTGACCATCGTCAGTCCGGCGGCCGCGCGTACCTCGTTCTCATTGAAGACGGCTGCTTGGGGGCTCATGCCCCCAAGCATCGTTCCGGGGACCACGTATCGCATCGTGGGTAACCACGAACTCATTCCCCGGCGCGGATACCCCGCAAGCTCCGAAGATCCGTGTCTCGGGCGCTTCGAAGCCATCTGACCGCGACCCTAAGATCGCTTCTCGATGCCGACCAGCCCGGCCGTACACCTCCACGTCCACTCCGAGTACTCGCTGCTCGACGGCGCCTGCAAGATCCAGGGCCTCGTCGACCGCGCGGCGGAGTTCGGCCAGCCGGCGCTCGGGCTCACCGACCACGGGGTGATGAACGGCTCGATCGAGCTCTACAAGGCCTGCAAGAAGGCCGGGATCAAGCCGATCCTCGGCGTCGAGGCCTACCTCGTCGACGACATCCGCACCGAGGCGGTTCGCTACGAGCGCAACCACCTCACACTTCTCGCCTCGACGGACGAGGGCTTCCGCAACCTCACCAAGCTGAGCTCGGCCGGCTTCCTCGAGGGCTACAAGCGCGGCAAGGCCAACGTCGACATGGACCTGCTGTCGCGCTACTCGAAGGACGTCATCGTGCTCACGGGCTGCCTCCAGTCGCGCTTCTGCCGCCGGATCGTGGAGGACAACCCAGCCGAGGCGCGTTCGCACGTGGACGACCTACTGCAGGTCTTCAGCCCAGAGAACGTCTACTTCGAGGTCCAGCAGAACGGCATCGCCGACCAGGCGAAGGCCAACGAGGGGATCGTGCGCGTGGCGCGCGAGGTGGGGCGCCCGCTCGTGGGCACCGCCGACGTCCACTACCTCCGGCGCGAGGACTACCACCACCACGCGGCGCTCTTGTGCGTGCAGACCAAGTCCACGCTGGCCGAGCCCAAGCTGAGCTTCGACACCAACGAGTTCTATTTGAAGGACAACCAGGAGATGGCCGACGCCTTCTCCGAGTGGCCGGACGCGATCGCCTCGACGCTGGAGATCGCCGAGCGCTGCAACGTCGACATCGAGCTCGGCAAGATGCTCATCCCGCGCTACCCGACGCCCAACGGGGAGCAGGAGGGCGCCTACCTGCGCGAGCTGGCGATGGCCGGTCTGCGCGAGCGCTACGGGGACCCGCTCCCGTCCGACGCCGTCGAGCGGCTCGACATGGAGCTCGACGTGATCGACCGGATGGGCTTCAACGCCTACTTCCTGATCGTCTGGGACTTCGTCAAGTTCGCCAAGGACAACGGCATCGCCGTCGGCCCGGGCCGCGGCTCGGCGGCCGGCTCGATCGTCTCCTACGCGCTGCGGATCACGGACGTCGATCCGCTCCGCTACGACCTGCTGTTCGAGCGCTTCCTCAACGCCGAGCGCGTGTCGATGCCGGATATCGACATCGACTTCTCGGTGAAGGGTCGCGACCGCGTGATCCGCTACGTCGCCGACAAGTACGGCCAGGACTCGGTGGCCCAGATCGTCACCTTCGGCCGCATGTTCCCGCGCGCGGCCACGCGCGACGCCGCGCGCGTGCTCGGGCACGACTACGGCGCGGGCGACCGCCTCGCCAAGCTGATCCCGGACCCGATCATGGGCCGGCCGCCGTCGTTCGAGGACTGCCTCAAGCCGGGCGAGGAGCTCGCGCGCGCGTACTCCGAGGATCCGGTCGCCAAGGAGATCGTCGATCTCGCCAAGGGCCTCGAGGGAACGGTGCGCAACTCATCGATCCACGCGGCGGCGGTGGTGATCGCGGACCGGCCGCTCACGGACATCGTGCCGCTGCAGCTCGCCGAGGAGCGCGGCGCGGTCGACGAGGACGGTGGGCGCTCGTACAAGACCGTCACGCAGTACTCGATGAAGCCGATCGAGGAGATCGGCCTGCTGAAGATGGACTTCCTCGGGCTGCGCAACCTCGACGTGATCGAGTCGGCGCTCGACATCATCGAGCGCTCGGACGGCGAGCGGCCCGACATGTCGCTGCTCCCGCTCGACGACGTGAAGACATATGAGATGCTCGCGCGGGGCGACTCGGTCGGCGTGTTCCAGTTCGAGTCCGACGGCATGCGCGAGGCGCTTCGCAAGGTGCGGCCGACGGAGTTCGAGGACCTCGTCGCGCTCAACGCGCTCTACCGTCCGGGCGCGATGCGCTTCATCGACACCTACGCGCGCAACAAGCGCAACCCCGAGGCCAGCAACTACATCGACGAACGGCTGCGCCCGATCACGGAGTCCACCTACTCGGTGATCCTCTACCAGGAGCAGTCGATGCAGATCGCCAAGTCGATCGCCGGCTTCAGCGGTCCCCAGGCCGACGATCTGCGCAAGGCGATCGGCAAGAAGGACCGGGCCAAGATGGCCTCGATGAAGGAGTCCTTCTTCGAGGGCGCCCGCGGCACGGGCACGAGCGAGAACGTGATCCAGGACCTGTGGGCGGTCAACGAGGCCGCCGCCGACTACTCCTTCAACAAGTGCGCGTTCAGGGATACGCGGGTGATCCTTCCTGACCACCGTCGCGTCCGGCTCTCCGAGGCTTATCGTCTTCAGCCCGAGGCGATCCTGGCCATGTGGCCCGACGGTCAGATTCGCCCCCACAAGGTGTCGAGAATCGTCCGCACCGGACGGAAGCCGCTACTTCATGTCAAGACCGCGAGCGGACGCCAGATCAAAGTGACTGCTGAGCACCGACTAATGACGACCGCTGGCTACATGCCGGTCAGCGAGATGAAGGTGGGGACTGAACTGATCACTCTGCCCATGATCTCCGAGCGTCAGCGAGAGGCCCGACGCAAGACGATGACGGCTTTGGCTCAACGGCCGGAGCGCAAGGAGCAGGATCGTCGTACCGCGGAGCGGATGCGCGCCTATCAGGCGAGCAGGCCTCTGGGGGAGAAGGTCGCGCACATGAAGCGGATGCATGACCTTCATCCATATCTCACGCGCGCCGGCACGGCGGCGATGCACGAGCGCATCAAGTGGCTCTACGCCAACGATCCAGAGTGGCGACAGTTGCAGATCGAGCGGTCCCCGACAACGGTGCGCGATTGCTACGACTCAGGTCCCGGCTATGGGCGCTGCTCGATCGCGAGCAACGGCATGTGGTGTGCAAGCCAGCCTGAACGCGACATGTGTGAATGGCTGATCGAACAGGGCTTCAATTTTGAGATGCACAAAGTGCTCCCGAACGGGCGGATCTGCGACTTCTATTTCGTCGGCATTTATTGGGAGATGGACGGGATGGACCGCACCCGCGAGTTCTTCGATGAGAAGTACGGAGACCTGCCCTACGTCGTGGTTACTCCGGAAGACTTCAAGGAGACGATTGGCCACGAGCTCTCCGTCGAACACGCCGAGAACGGGGACCCGATCGTCAGCATCGAACCCTGCGGCGAGGGCATGACCTATGACGTCGAGATGGCGCCGAACGGCCCGTTGAATTTCATCGCCAATGGAATCGTCTCTCACAACTCCCACGCCGCCTGCTACGGGCTGATCTCGTACCGCACCGCCTGGCTCAAGGCCAACTACCCGGCCGAGTACATGGCGGCGCTGATCTCGTCGGTCATGTCCACCAAGGACAAGGTGCCGTTCTTCGTCTCCCGCTGCGAGGACATGGGGATCGAGGTGCTGCCGCCCGACGTCAACGAGTCGGGGCACGACTTCGTGGTCGTCGAGGGCAACATCCGCTTCGGCCTCGACGCCGTGAAGAACGTCGGCGCGGCGGCGGTCGACGCGATCATCGAGGCGCGCGAGTCGGGCGGCTCATTCCGCTCGATCTGGGACTTCTGCGAGCGGGTGGACTGCCGGGCGGTGAACAAGAAGGCGATCGAGTCGCTGATCAAGTGCGGCGCGCTCGACTCGACAGGCGCGAGCCGCAACGGGATGCTCCAGATCCTCCCCGAGGCGCAGGGCTCGGGGCAGAAGGCGCAGCAGGACGCGCTGCTCGGGCAGGGCTCGATCTTCGACCTCGAGGAGCCGGCGCCGGCGAGCGGGCCAAGCGGGGGAGCGGGGCCGTCGCCGTTCGGCGGGCCGCACCATCCGCCCGTGCCGTCGGTCCCCGACGACCGCAACGAGCGCGGCGCGATGGAGAAGGAGACGCTCGGCCTGTTCCTGTCGAGCCATCCGCTCAAGGAGGTGCGGGCGGCGCTCCGGTTGCGCGTGGAGTGCTCGATCGCGGAGCTCGAGAAGAAGAAGGACGGCGAGTGGGTCACGGTCGGCGGCACGATCACCGAGTCGAAGAAGATCCGCACCAAGAAGGGCGACCCAATGATGTTCGCCACGCTTGACGACCTCGAGGGGTCGGTCGAGATGCTGGTCTTCAACTCCGCCTACGCCGCCAACGAGGACAAGATCACGGGCGACCGCGTGCTGATCGTGCGCGGGCGGGTGGACCACAAGGAGGCCGGCGAGACCAAGCTGGTGGTGCAGGACGTGGAGCTCTTCGAGCCCTCCCACGAGGAGGTCGAAGATGCCAAGAGAGAAGCGGCGGCTATGGCGGCGGCGCCGCCGAAGCGAATAACGCTCCACGTACCGGCGGGTGTCTCAGAGCACTTCCTCGACGAGCTGCGCGACGTGGTGCACCACAACCGCGGCGACCACGAGCTGATGGTGTGCGTCGGCGAGCGCTCGCTGCTGCTCGGCAGCGAGTACAAGGTCTCGGCCTCGAGCGAGTGCCGGACCGAGCTGGCGGCGTTGACGGGAGTCCGTATAGCGGCTTAGTCAGCTCAGCCGGCGCGCGACGGTCCGGAAGGCCACCGGCATAGCCAGCAGGAACTCGGCGAACAGGAAGACGGCGATCAGCAGCGCCTCGATGCTGCCGAACGTGTCCTCGCTGTAGCCGGTGCCCACGGTCGCCGCGTTCACGATGGTGCCGACCACCAGCAGCAAGGCCGGGACCGCGAGCACCCACCAGCGGCCCACGAAGGCGCCCAGAGCGAGTGTCGCGCCGATCGCGATCGCCGCCTGGGCCGCGCCGTTGTCGACGATCTCGGCCGCGGCGTACAGCAGGCCGATCCACAGTCCACAGGCCAAGAGCTGCCCCACGAACAGAGGAGTCAATCGTTTACGCAAAGCCCCCACACCCGTACGCAGAGGCTACTTCGGTAGGCCGACCGCGGCTACACTGATTTGGTGCCTGGGACGACCAGTCAGAGCGCATCCGCACATGAGTGCAGGCAGTGCTGCGCCTTCTGCGATCGACTCGTTCATCCCACCGGCTGCATCGAGTCCCGCTGTCCCTACCTGTACCTCTTCGACGACGAGCGCACCGGCCGCCGCTTCATGGGCTGTATGAACAAGGTGTTCCGCGGCGAGATCGATGTCGCGGTGTTCGAGGAGGCCGAGCGCACGCGCCACGGCTTCGGCGGCGTGAAGATGACCGGCCGCCCGATCTCCCGTTGCAAGTTCTCGGTCGAGAAGGCCTACGACGGCAATGGCGACGCCTTCGACTGCGTCAACCCGCAGTTCTTCGCGGATCCGGACGAGGACGCTTTTGACTCGGCGTTCGATCTCCGGGATCACCTCTAGCCGGCTGCAAACCTTCGCCCGCCGGCGTCCTCGGTTTTCGCGCTTAGGCCGCTATAGCCAACGGCGGGTTCGTGAGCGGTAGCTCTCGTACTCCGCGCCGAACTGCCGCGCGAGGTAGCGCTCCTCGCGGTGGATCACGCCGAACTCGACGATCGCCAGCGTGGGAAGCAGCGTGGCGAGCATCCAAAGCGCACCGAACAGCAGGGCGATCCCAGGGCTCCTCCCAGTCCCCATTCGAGCCCGGCGGGCACTGAGGCAGAGGGGAGGAGCAGCTCGAGGACGGCGCCGACTCCCAGGCCGCTCAGGTAGATCAGCGGCGGGGGCGCGATGACGTTCGCGGCCATCGGGCGCGGCGTGCTCTCTGCGACGGCGGCCATCGAGGCCGGGCGCCTGTCGGTCGAGGGAGATCCGGCGGCGGCGGAGCGCTGTGCATCGCTCTTCCGCGTCGGGGACGCCGCTGAGGCGGCGACGGCTTAGATCGCGAAGCGTGGGCGGCGCGGGAACCGGAGGCGGTTGATGCGACGCTGGCGCGGGCGGCCGATCTCAGCGCGGCGGCGGCGGTACTCGGCGCAGGTCATTCCCGGGGGAATGTCGCACTCGATGTAGATGCTGCTCGTGTTCATGGCAGCAATCTACGTCCGCTCCCAGCCCGGATCTACAGGGACAGCACCCGACTTGAAGGTGCGGAAAGCCGCCCGCCGTAAGGCCGAATCCCGAACCAAATGGGATGCCTACCGCCCGAAGATAGGTCGGATGCCCGATGTCAGATGGGGCCTTACTCCGTACCGTCGTGAGCATGCTTCATGACCCCACCACAAGACGCCTGATAGCCGAGGCCCGGCTCGACGAACTGCGGCGCGACGCCAAGCCCCGCATGAACGACGAGGACCCCCGACCGCGAGCGAAGCGGCGATTGCGCCGCCTGCTCCCGCGGTAAGGGAGCCGGGGGGAGCCAACGACCGGTGCCGCGTTCCCGGTGAAATCCCTACGGCTGTCGCTCTGACTCGGCCTCGGCCTGGCGCGCCATCCACTCGGACCCCGGATGGTCGGTCAGGCCGTGGGCGATGATCGACGTGATCACCGCCAGCGCGGCGATGTCGAAGATCCGCGCGCCTTCCTCGATGTTCTTGCCGAGCACGAGCAGCGAGAACGCCATCGTGGCGACGCCCTTCGGGCCGAACCAGCCGATGAACGCCTTGGCTGCCGTGCTCAGCCGCGTGCCCGCCATCGAGACGAAGATGGACAGCGGCCTGATCAGGAGCAGCGTGGCAGCCACGATCGCCACGGCGGCCCAGCCGTCGCCCGTCAGCTGCGAGAACGTCAGCAGCGAGCCGAACACCACGAAGATCGCGAGCTTCACCACCTCGATCAGCTCCTCCGAGCGGTTCTCGAACGACTCGCGGACGTCGGGGCGCAGGATGCCAATCACGATCGCGCCCACGAACACGGCGATGAAGCCGTTGCCGTGCGGCGTCTTCACCGCCACGCCGTACATCGCGAACGCCGCGCCGAGGGCGAAGAGCGACTTGTACTGGGGCCTGACCTCGTAGCCGAGGGCGCGTCCCCGGGGCACGAAGTAGGCGGCTGCCGCCCCCAGCGCCAGGCCGACCGTCAGCCCGAAGCCGACGTCCTGGAGCACGAACTTCCACCAGACGAAGCCCGTCTCGGTGGGATCGAGCGCCGCGGCGAACGCGAGCACCGCCGGCAACGCGAGGCCGTCGTTCATCCCCGACTCGAGGTTCAGCGTGTGGCGGATCACTCGCGGCACGCGCGGGTTGGTGACCACAGACGACGAGAGGACCGGGTCGGTGGGGGCGAGCAGCGCGCCGAGCAGGAATGACTCGGTCCAGGTGAGGTTCGTGACCGCATGGGCGAACAGCGCCACGAGCACCGCAGTCAGGGGCATCGCGATCGCCAGCGCGCGGAATGGCGGGTGCCACGCCTGCTGGAGCATCTCCGACTCGACCTCCAGCCCGTCGCGGAACAGGATCACAATCAGCGCGACGCTCGCGAGCCCGTTGACGAAGCCGGACAGCGGGTCGAAGTGGAGGACGTCGAAGCCTCCGCGCCCGAGCACGAATCCGGCCACGACGAACACCGCCGTTAGCGACAGGAAGCTGCGGTGAGCGAGGCCTGCGAGGAGCGCGCCGAGCACGAGCAGCGCGCCCAGCACGAGGACGGTTGTGTCGAAGGATGAGGTGGCTAGCGCGGGCATGGTCGAGCGGACGCCGACCAGTCTTCCCGGCACACCCTGACGGGAGCCTACCTGGCGGCTACTTGCCCTTCTTCTTCGCGCCCGAACGGCGCTTTCGGCGCGCGAGACCCTTCTTGCGCAGCGCGCGCATCGCCTCGATGTCGGGCGCCTGCACCGCCTTACCCTCGAAGCCGGGTCCCTCGAAGACCGCGGGCAGCTTCTCGAAGCGGGGCTCCGACAGGAAAGCGGAGCAGCCGGCCTCGCCGAGCTCGCCCGTGCCGAGAGGCGCGTGACGGTCGCGGTTCGAGCCGAGCGGCGTCTGCGAATCGTTCACGTGGATGCAGCCGAGCCGGGTCTTCCCGAGGTGCTTCACGAAGTCGTCGATGACGGACTTCAGGCCGGCGTCGTCCCGGATGTCGAACCCGCTCGCGAGCATGTGGCAGGAATCGAGGCAGACGCCGACGCGCTTATCGCCGCCGCTCTGCTCGACGATGTAGTAGAGCTCGTCGAACGAGCGCCCGATCGTGCCCCCGGCGCCGGCGGTGTCCTCGACCAGCAGCTTGCAGCGCTCCGACTCGGCCAGCGCCTCCTTGATCATCTCGGCCACCCGGTCGAGCGCCTCGTCGAGCGGCTCCTTCAGGCGCGAGCCGGGGTGCACCACCACGCCGTCCGCGCCGATCGCGTCGCCCATCCGCAGCGAGTGCGTCAAGGACGCCAGCGACTTTTTGCGCATCTCCTTGTCCTTCGTCGCGCAGTTGATCAGGTAGACCGCGTGGATCACGACGGACTTGATCGGGCCCTTCTTCATCCGCGCGCGGAACTCGGCGATGTCGTCGTCCTTCCACGTCGTCGGCCGCCACATGCGCGGCGACTGATTGAAGACCTGGATCGCGTCACAGCCGCGCTCGATGCCGCGCTCGTGCGCCTCCACGAGGCCGCCGGCCGTCGACACATGAGCGCCGATTAGCATGCTGGGAAGTCGATGTCCGATTCCATGAGAGTCCGTTTCGCGCCGTCACCCACGGGCGCGTTGCACGTCGGTGGCGCGAGGGCGGCACTGTACAACTGGCTCCTCGCGCGCGGAAACGACGGCACGTTCGTCCTGCGCATCGAGGACACCGATCGCGAGCGCTCGACCCCCGAGAACATCGAGCAGATCCTCGACGCCCTGCGCTGGCTCGAGCTCGACGTCGACGAGGGACCGTTCTTCCAGTCCGAGCGAGTCGACCGCCACAAGGCAGAGATCGCCCGCCTGGTCGAGGAGGGCCACGCCTACATGGACGAGGGCGCCGTGCGCCTGCGCGTCCCGGACGAGGGCCAGACCGTCGTGCCCGACCTGATCCGCGGCGACATCACCTTCCAGCACAAGGACATCGCCGACTTCGTGATCGCCCGCTCCGACGGCAGCCCTCTCTACAACCTCGCCGTCGCGGTGGACGACCACGACATGGGCATCACCCATGTGATCCGCGGCGAGGACCACATCTCGAACACGCCGCGCCAGATGATGATCCTCAAGGCGCTCGGCGCGGACACGCCCGTCTACGCCCACCTGCCACTTCTCCACGGCACGGACGGCAAGAAGCTCTCAAAGCGCCACGGCGCCGCCAGCGTGCAGGAGCTGCGCGACATCGGCTACCTGCCGGCCGCCGTGCGCAACTACCTGGCGCTGCTCGGCTGGGGCTACGACGAGAGCACCACCTTCTTCACCACCGACGAGCTGATCAAGCTGTTCTCGCTCGAGCGGGTGTCGAAGAACCCGGCGGTGTTCGACGAGCAGAAGCTGCGCTGGATGAACGGCCGCTACCTGCGCGAGCTGCCGCTCGAGGAGCTGCACAGGCTGCTGGAGGAGCGGCTGGGGCGCCAGATCCCGGTCGAGGCGGTGGCGATCTCCCAGGAGAAGATGCAGACCCTGGACGACTTCTGGACGCTTGCAGGCTTTCTTGTCGAGCGCCAGCCCACCGACGAGAAGGCCTGGGGCAAGGTGATGAAGGACGGGGCCGCCGAACGCCTCGCGAAGACGCGGGATGCCCTCCAGAACACCGAGCCCTTCACGCCCGAGGCGATCGAGGCCTCGCTGCGCGATGTGGTTCAGGAAACGGGGGAGAAGCCGAATAAGGTGTTCCAGCCCCTTCGCGTCGCCATCAGCGGCTCGACGGTGTCCCCCGGAATCTTCGAATCCGTTGCCGTTCTGGGCCGGGACGAGACCCTCGCGAGGGTCGATCAGGCGCTTTCGAGGGCCTAATCGGCGCTTTTAGCGTCGAAATACCCCAGAAAAGCTAGCCATTCCGCCTCAACCTTTTGTCCAGTCGTGCCGATTACGCCAGTGTGCAGGGCAGCCGCATCCGTTCGCGGCGCCGCACAAGTGGGAGACAAAGACACCTTGGAAGCAGCAACTAGCCAGAACACACGGCAGCAACAGCCGGCCGCCGCCCGTGGAGCCCAGAACGAGGGCCACGGCCGCAGGCTGACGCAGGCATTCGAGGCGCTCGAGGCCTTCCCGGCGCTCGTCGAGTCGCGCAACCGTCTGCTTCGCCTCGCCCGCGAGGAGCGCAGCTCGGTGGGCGACATGGTCGCCGCCGTCGAGTCCGACGTCGCGCTCGTGATCGCGGTGCTCCGCATCGCCAACTCCGCCCCCTCGCAGAAGAAGGGCAAGATCACGAGCATCCCGAAGGCGATCGAGCTGCTGCGCCCGTCGGGCGTCGAGGCGCTCGCCTCCCGCACCGCCGTCTTCGACTTCTTCGAGCGCACCCCCGGCTGGGACGCCCAGCCCGAGCGCTTCCGCCTCCACGCCGTCGCCACCCAGCGCGCCGCCGAGCGGCTCGCCAAGGAGATCGGCTACGAGGACCGCGACGAGCTCCTGGTTTCCGCCCTGCTGCACGACATCGGGCAGCTGGTCCTGATCCACGCTTACCCCGGCTACCCCGGCCAGGTGCACGGTGACGCGCGCACCCCGGAGGAGCGGGTGCACCGCGAGCGCCGCGAGCTCGGTGTGGACCACGCCCTCGTCGGCGGCGTGCTCGCCCGCCGCTGGGGCCTGCCGAACCGTCTTGCTGCCGCCATCGAGCGCCACCACTCGGCCGAGGCCGAGGGCGAGTCCGCGATCATCCGCCTCGCCGACATGCTCGCCCACTACGGGCACGGGCAGCCGGTGGACCCCGCGCAGATGCTCAAGGTCAGCCGCACGCTGGGCCTCGGGCCGGACGCGCTGCGCTCGGTGATGTTCGAGCTTCCGTACGCCGGCACCGCCCAGCGCCGCAACGTCGAGCCGTGCCCGCTGTCGGCCCGCGAGGTCGACGTGCTCAAGCGCCTCGCCGAGGGCAAGGTCTACAAGCAGATCGCGCTCGAGCTGAACCTTTCGACGAGCACGGTGCGCACGCACCTGCACAACACCTACACCAAGCTCGGCGCCGTGGACCGCGCGCAGGCCGTCCTCGTGGCCACCGAGCGCGGCTGGATCTAGAACTCTTCGTTCCCGACGCCGTCCAGCGGTAGGCGCACCGTCACCACGGTGCCTCGCCCACCGCTGTCGATTGTCAGCGAGCCGTCCACCATCTCCGCGCGCTCGCGCATGCTGGACAGACCGATGTGCCCGGCCGACTCGGCGGCCAGCGGCCAGAGGTCGCCGAAGCCCTTCCCGTCGTCTGCCACGCGCAGCTCCACGGTGCGATCGTTGCGCCGGAGCGACACGGTCACCCGCTGGGCGTCGGCGTGCCGGCCCGCGTTCGTGACCGCCTCCTGCGCGATCTGGAACAGCGGCCCGCTGACCTCGGGCGAAAGGTTCACGGGCTCGAAGTCGAGCTTCACATCGAGGCCGTAGCGGCGGCGCCAGATCGGCACGCAGTCGATGATCGCAGTCTCGAAGCTGAGCTCGCGGAAGGCGTAGGGGCCGAGGTCCACGATCTCGTCGCGGAGCGTCTGGATGTTGCGCTCGGCGATCTGGCGCGCCTCCTCGAGCATCCGCTTCGCGGCTTCGGTGTCGCCGCGTTCGTTGGCTGCCGAGAGCGCGGTGAGGATCATGTCGAGGCTCACGAGCTCCTGCACGGGCCCGTCGTGGATCGACTCGGCCACCCGGCGGCGGATTTCGCTCTCGGTCTCGATCATCCGGCGTGACACCTCGCGGGCGCGCAGCCGACCCGTCGTCTCCGAGATGCGGATGCTGCTCGAGGTGAGCGCCGTGGCGACCGCGCAGACCACGAACAGCGACTCGTAGAAGGCGAGCATCTCGTTGTGGATGGGCGTTGCGTCGCGCGAGGTGGCGATTGGGACGAGACAGATGCACGTGATGACCGCGATCAGAAGTCCTCGTCCCTGCCCCTGGAACTGCGCGTGCGCGGCGATGAGGAAGATGGCGAGGAAGCGCACGGCCCCGTAGGTCTCGGGCGTGACGAGCTCCGCCGCGATGAGCACCGCGATGTCGCCGGCGGGCACCCAGGCGCTCAGGGCGAGGTCCGGCCGGCGCTGGGCGAGAAAGAGGTTGGCGACGGCCCACGGCAGCGCGACGGCCGCCACGACCACGGTCAGTCCGCCGTTGAAGGGCGTGCCCGTGGCGACGATGGCGACGAGCGCCGTGATCGCCAGCAGCAGGCGAAGAGCCGCGAACCTGAGGACAGGTTCGGGCGACTCGATCGGCGGGCGCCCTAGCGCGATCACCGCGGCCGCCGACGACGGGCCAGTGTCATGGACATAACCTAGAGTGCGATCGCCCATGCTGGCCATCACTTCAAAATCCCCTTACGCCGTCAGCGCGCTGGTGGAGCTTGCCCGCACGGGCGGCTCCGCGCCGGTGCCGATCGGCGAGATCGCCAAGCGGCGCAACATCCCCGGCCAGTTCCTGGAGTCGTTGTTCGCGACGCTGCGGCGCGCCGGCATCCTGCAGAGCCAGCGCGGCGTGCGCGGCGGCTACTCGTTCGCCCGTCCGCCCGCCGAGGTCACGGTGCTGGAGGTGGTGGAGCTGCTGGAGGGCGACCTCGGCGCGGATTCTCCCCAGGCCGGCCCGATTTGGGACGAGGCCGTGGAGGCCGTGAAGGGCGTGCTCGCGGCCGCGACGATCGCGGAGCTGGCCGAGCGCGAGGCCCGCGCCGCTGGCGCGGCGATGTACTACATCTGAGCCGCCGATGGCTGGCGCCGAGCTCCTGCGGGAGATCTACGACCACTGGGGCCGCGGCGACTGGGCGTACGCGCCGACCATCTACGCCGACGACTTCGAGTGGGGCTACTCCGCGGACTTTCCCGGGATCGCCGGCGTCTACCGCGACAACGAGACGCCGAACCCGCGCATGCGCGCCTGGCTGAGCCCGTGGGAGCACTGGACCTGCGCGGCGGAGGACTACCTCGAGACCGGCGAGACCGTCGTCGTGCTCGCCCGCTACCGCGGCCGCGGGAAGGGGAGCGGGGTGGAGGTGGACGTGGAAGGCGCGCACGTCTGGCAGCTGAGGGACGGGCAGGCCGTGCGGCTCGAGATCTTCGCCGACCGGCCCGCGGCGCTCGCTTCCGCCGGACTCGGTTAGGACGCGCGCTTCAGCTTGATCGTCAGCTTCTTGACGGTCTGGTTGCCGGCAGTGTCCTTCACCGTCACGGTGACCTTCGCTTTCAGCGAGCGCCGCCTGAGCGCCTTGTGCACCTTCTTCGCGGCACTGCGCGAGAGCTTCAGCGTGATCTGGCTCAGCCTGCCGGGCGCGAGGCTCACGGTGGCGGTCTTGAAGCGCACGACCTTCGCCGTCTTCGGCAGGCTGATCGTGCCCGTGACGGTGCCCGTGGCGGGCTCGGCGGAGGTCATGACGAACGAGAGCGCCCCGCCCTTGGACAGGAGCGCGCCCTTCACCGCGGTCGATACCGCCGGCGCCGTGGTGTCGGCCGGGGGCGCGGGAGGACAGCCGTTGACGGCTCCGGCCACCCCGGGGCACTTGTCCTGTGTCTCGTCGCCGTAGCCGTCCCCGTCGGCGTCCGGCTCGAGCGTCGCGGTTACCGGCAGCTTGACCCCATTGCCGGGCGTGAAGCTGCCGAATGTGGGTGGGGCGATATCCGCGGCTGTCGATGCGTAGAGG
>DATBKS010000188.1:0-40666 GCA_036555755.1 Thermoleophilaceae bacterium | reverse complement strand
TTGACGCGCGGGCGCCCGTGCGGCTCGCCGAGTCCCTGCTCGTGCACGTCGATCGCCTGCCAGCCCTCCCAGGTCACGAGGCCCGGCACGTTGTCCTTCAGCCACTCCTCGCACTCGGCGGGGTCGGGCGACGTCGGCTCGTTCAAGCGGTCCGCCTCGGCGTCCTCCACGACGCGCGCGACGGTGTCGGCCGCGTCCTTCTTGTTCGTGCCGATCACCCCGCTCGGTCCGCGCTTGATCCAGCCCACGGCGTACTCGCCGGCCAGCGGCTCGCCGTCCTCGGTGGTCACGCGGCCGCCGTTGTTCGCGATCAGCCCGCGCTTCTCGTCGAACGGCACGCCCGCCAGCGGGTTGCCGCGGTAGCCGATCGAACGCAGCACGAGGCCGCACTGGATGACCTCTTCCTCGCCGGTTGACACCGCGCGCAGAGCGCCGGAGGCGTCGGGCTCGATGCGGTTGCGCACCACCTTGAGCCCGGAAACGCAGCCGGTGTCGTCCTCGCCGAGCACCTCCAAGGGCGAGCGCAGAAAGCGCAGCTCGATGCGGTGGCTCTTCTCGCCCGGCGGCAGCTCCGCATAGCCGCGCAGGATGTCCACGTTGCGGCGGTTGGTGGGCTCGGCGTCGTCGGAGTCGAGCCATGCCGCGCTGTGCTCGTCGAGCTCGATCTCCTCGGGCTGAACGATCACGTCGGCGCGCTGGAGCTCGCCCAGCTCGCGCAGCTCTGGGTTGGTGAACGCGGCCTGCGCCGGACCGCGCCGGCCGAGCAGGATCACGTGCTCCACCTGGGCGGCCGCAAGGCCGGACACCGCGTGGTCGGCGGTGTCGGTGATGTTGATCTCGTCGGGATCGAGGACGAGCATGCGCGCAACGTCGATAGCCACGTTGCCGTTGCCGATCACGACGGCGCGCGACGCGGACAGGTCGAACTCGTGGTCCGCGAAATCCGGATGGCCGTTGTACCAGGCAACGAACTCGGTGGCCGAGTGCGAGCCGGGGCGGTCCTCGCCCGGGATTCCAAGCCTGTTGTCGGTGGCGGTGCCCACCGCGTAGACGACCGCGTGGTAGCGCTCGAGCAGGTCCTCGCGCTGGATGTCCGACCCCAGCTCCACCCCGCCGAAGAAGCGGAAGCCGGGCTTGGCGGCCGTCTTCTCGTAGACGCGTGTGACCGACTTGATCTTCGGATGATCCGGCGCCACACCGGCGCGCACGAGGCCGAACGGCGTCGGCAAGACGTCGTAGAGATCGACCTCGAATCCAGCTCCAAGGAGCTGATCGGCCGTGTAGAAACCCGCCGGCCCTGCGCCGACGATGGCTGCCCGTCGAGCGGTCACGGCCCGGAGGATATTCATCTGTGGTTGGCTTCCCGCCCTAGGGATGCCTATCGACATCGACAAGATCGTCGCCATCGACGTACATACGCACGCCGAGCGCTCGACCCACGGGGACGAGGATGAGGTCACCCTCGAATACCTCCAGGCGGCCGCGAAGTACTTCGGCGGTGACCCGCCCCGCCCGAGCACCCAGGACGTCGCCGACTACTACCGCGAACGCAACATGGCGGCCGTCGTCTTCACCGTGGACGACGAGGCGGGAACCGGCCGCAAGCGCGTCCCCAACGAGGAGATCGCGCAGCTCGCGCACGACAACCCGGAC
Source organism: Thermoleophilaceae bacterium (assembly GCA_036555755.1). Lineage (GTDB taxonomy): Bacteria > Actinomycetota > Thermoleophilia > Solirubrobacterales > Thermoleophilaceae > JAICJR01. The sequence continues at coordinate 39,013 of DATBKS010000188.1, read as the reverse complement.
GTGCTGATCCCGTTCGCCAGCATCGACCCGCACAAGGGCAAGATGGGCCTGCGCGAGGCGCGGCGCATGATCGAAGAGCACAACGTACGCGGGTTCAAGTTCCACCCGAACACGCAGGCCTTCTGGCCGAACGACAAGACCTTCTATCCGTTCTACGAGCTGATCGAGGAGGCGCGCCTGATCGCGCTCTTCCACTCGGGCACGACCGGCATCGGCGCCGGCATGCCGGGCGGGGGCGGCGTGCACCTCAAGTATTCGAACCCGATGTGCATCGACGACGTCGCGGCCGACTTCCCGGGCATGGACATCATCCTCGCCCACCCCTCGTTCCCCTGGCAGGACGAGGCGCTGGCGATCGCCGTCCACAAGCCCAACGTCTACATAGACCTGTCGGGCTGGTCGCCGAAGTACTTCCCGCAGAACCTGATCCAGTACACGAACACCCTGCTGAAGCACAAGATGCTCTTCGGGTCGGACTTCCCCCTGATCACGCCCGACCGCTGGATCTCGGACTTCGAGAAGCTCGACATCAAGGACGAAGTGCGCCCGCTCGTGCTCAAGGAGAACGCGGCGAAGCTGCTTGGGCTCAATTCAGGTGGAGGCGCATGAAGCGGTTCTCCCCGCCCAGCTCCTCCACGTAGGAGCTGAAGCCGAGCTTCTCGTAGAGAGCGGCCGCCGGCTTGTTCTCCTCGTTCACGTCGAGCTCGATCCGCTTGGCACCGCGCTCGCGCGCGCGGCCGATGGCGGTCTGCACGAGCGCTTCGCCGAGACCCGTCCCGCGCGCCGACTCCTCCACGAACACGTCCTCGAGACAGCAGTCGAGGCCGTCGAGCCACACTCCGTAGCGGTAGCGCAGCGCGCACACGCCCACGGGCGGCGCGCCATCCGAATCCACGGCGCCCAGGAGGAAGTCCGTGTTCTCGTCGGCGAACAGGCGCTCGATGCCGCGCGCGAACACGTCGTCGGGCGGCGTTTCCCGCTTCCACCAGTTGCGGAAGCCGATCATCAGCCGCGCCACGTCGGCAGCCTCATCAGGTGTGGCGACCCAGATCTTCAATCGTCGTCCGGCCAGCGGCCGTGCTGGTCGTAGTACTCGCGGGCCTGCTCCTCCTTGACCCCCTGCGGCACGCCTCCCTCGACGATGCGGATGACGATCGGATAGGCCACGAGGCCCACGACAGCGACGATCGCCGCGATCAGCTCGACGGTCTGCACGGCGCCGAACGGTAGCGCCGCAGGATTAGACGGGCAGGTCCGCTTCCCCGCCGGAGCGCTTTGCGCCGTACATTGCCTGGTCGGCGGCGTTAAAGAGCGCGCTCGGGGTGAGCCCGTGCTCGGGGCACACTGCCACGCCGAAGCTCGCGCGCAGACCGCTCAGGCGCTCGTCGTGGCTGAAGGCGAGTGCGGCGGAGACACGCGACACCACGTCCTCGGCCACGTTCGCGGCGGCCTCCACGAGGATCAGACCGAACTCGTCGCCACCGAGGCGGTAGGCGCCGTCCGAGCTGCGCAGGGCGTCGCGCATCACGCCGGCCACGTACTCGAGCGCCTCGTCGCCGACGAGGTGGCCGTGGCGGTCGTTCACGTCCTTGAAGCCGTCGAGATCGCAGACCACGAGCGAGAACGGAGTCGCGTAGCGCAGCGCGCGCTGGGTCTCGAGCTCGAGCCGCGCCATGAACGAGCGGCGATTGCCGAGGCGGGTAAGCGGGTCGTGATCCGCGAGGAAGCGCATCTCCTCGAACTGGGCCATCGAGTCGAGCGCGGTTGTGGCCTGGTTGGCGAACATACGCAGCGCCTTGAGGCTGTCGGGCGAGGGGATCAGCCGGTCCTGCGGGTCGTCGACCCAGATCAGCGCGATCACCTCGCGGTCCCGGTCATAGAGCGGGACGAGCAGCCAGTGGTGGTTCCACGCGTAGGGGCCGCGGCCGTTGGCCACGGACGAGTAGGTGGGCTCGTAGTTCTGCACGCGCGCCATCGCGTCCTCACCGGTGACGAGGAAGCAGCCCTCCACCTCGAACTCAGGGTCGATCAGGGGCGCGATCGACTCGACCGAGGTGGGGGAGGTGAGGGTCACGTCGCCCATCGCCCAGCCCGCGGCGGCGCGCACGTGGAAGTTGCCGCTGGTCTTGTCGAGCAGGTCGATCGAGACCTTCTCGAAGCGCAGGGCGCTGCGGATGCCGTCGCACACCGACTGCAAGATCGAGTCGATCGAGCGCGACTCGGTGAGTCCCGCGGACACGCGCAGCAGGTGCTCGAGTGACTCGCGGTGGTGGGCGGCGCGCTCGGCCTCCTGCGCGGCCTCGACCGCCAGGGCGGCATGGGCGGCCACCGCCACGAGCACGTCGAGCTCCGCGTTCGCGGGGAGCCGGCCGGAGGCGGGCTCGTCCACCGAGATGATGCCGAGGGTGCTTCCGTCGGCCCGCCGCAACGGCACGAGCATGGCGTCCTCGGGATGCCACGCCCCCGGGTCCTCGCTCGCCTCGATGTCCGGCACGAAGCTCGCGCCGTCGATCGAGGTCCAGTCGAACTCGTTGTGGGGGATGAAGTAGGCGCCGCGCGTGAGGAACCGCTCGTCCATCAGTGGCGCGATGTCGCCCCACTCGCGCACCGTCCCGATCAGTGCCTCGCGGGCCTTCTCGCTGCCGTGAATCGCCGTGACCTCGAAGTCGTTCCAGGCCGGCCGGTAGAGCGTGATGACCACGGTGCCGAATCCGAGCGACTCGCAGACCGTACGCGCGATGGCGTCGAGAACCGAGGAGAGCTTGTGCTCCCCGCGCAGGAGGCGGGTGACCTCAACCAGGCCCCTGAGGTGCGCGATTGAGGACCCTTGCGACGAGTCGTCGCGAATCACTGATAGCGGTCGGTGCGGGTCCATTTTTTGCTGGGGTACTCGGCGGGCCGAGCCCCCTGCGGTTAAATCGACTTGCCACCCGGCTTCCTTGAATCGCGGTACCCCATCTGGCCGATGGTGTCCGCACCCGTCTCAGACCACTACGCTGACCCTGCACATGGGCATTTTTTCGTCTCAATTGGGTGCACGCGACATGGCGATCGACCTCGGGACCGCAAACACGCTCGTGTATGTGCGCGGCCGCGGAATCGTGGTTTCCGAGCCGTCAGTTGTGGCGATGGATACGAACACCGGCGCCGTTCACGCGGTCGGCAGCGAGGCCAAGCGCATGATCGGCCGCACGCCCGCGTCGATTTCCGCGATCCGTCCACTCCGCCACGGCGTGATCGCCGACTTCGAGGTGACCGAGCAGATGCTCCGCTACTTCATCCGGAAGGTGCACCAAAGCCGCTTCGCGCACCCGCGGCTCGTGATGTGCGCGCCGTCAGGCGTGACCGATGTGGAGAAGCGCGCCGTGATCGAGGCGTCGCTCTCGGCGGGAGCCCGCCGCGTGAACCTGATCGAGGAGCCGATCGCCGCCGCCATCGGCGCGGGGCTCGAGATCGACGAGCCCGTGGGCAACATGGTTGTTGACGTAGGCGGCGGCACTACCGAAGTGGCCGTGATCTCCCTCGGCGGGATCGTGGTGGCCGAATCGGTGCGCACCGGCGGCTACGAGCTCGACGAGGCGATCGCCGGCTACATCAAGCGCGAGCACGGCATCGCGATCGGCCAGCAGACCGCCGAGGACATCAAGCTCTCGATCGGGTCGGCCGCGCCTCAGCCCGACGAGACGAGCGCCGAGGTACGCGGGCGCGATCTCGTGTCCGGCCTGCCGAAGTCGGTGATGCTCAGCGCCGAGGAGGTGCGCGGCGCGCTCGAGCCCCCGCTCGTCGAGATCCTCGACGCCGTGAAGGAGACGCTCGAGCGCACCCCGCCCGAGCTCGCGGCAGACATCGCCGAGCGCGGCATCCTGCTCGCCGGCGGCGGCGTGCTGCTCCAGGGCTTCGACGAGCGCATCCGCGACGAGACCGGCATGCCCGCGAGCCTCGCCGACTCGCCGCTCACCTGCGTGGCCGTGGGATCGGGCCGCTCGCTCGAGGAGTTCGAGACGATTTCCCGCGCCGGCTCGGACGGTGCGAGCCGCACGCGGGCGAAGCGTCTCGCGCAGCGAGTGCGCACCTAGTTCTCAGCGGGCGGGTCGGCGGTTGTACAGGTACCTCGACCAGAGGTAGCCCACGGCCGCGATGGCCACGCACCACACGATCGCCGCCACGCCATCGCTACCGACGGGCTGCCCCGCCAGGAGGTTGCGGACGGTGTTGGTGATGGGTGTGAACGGCTGGTTGTCGGCGAACCAGCGCAGCCCGGCCGGCATTGAGTCAGTTGGGACGAAGCCGCTGCCGAAGAACGGCAGCAGGATGAGGATCATGGGCAGGTTGCTCGCGGTCTCGACGCTCTTCGCGAACAGGCCGAGCGCGACGCAGAGCCAGATGAGCGCGAACGCCAGCAGCACGAGCAGCCCGGCGGCGGCGAGCCAACGCCCGCTGCCGGCGGGGGAGTGGAAGCCGATGAGCAGCGCGACGGCGATGACGATCGCGAGGCTCACGACCGTCAGCACCAAGCTCCCGAGAACGTGGCCCGCGAGCACGGCTGGCCGCCAGATCCGCATGGTCTTGAAGCGGGCGATGATGCCCTCGGTCATGTCCTTGGAGACGGAGATGGCGGTGATGTTCGCGGCGCCGACCACGGTGAACACGAGCATCCCGGGGGTCAGGAAGTTGATGTAGGCGGCACGTCCGCCACCGGCGGTGATGCCGTTGCCGAGCGTCCCGCCGAAGACGTAGACGAACAGCAGTAGGGAGACGGTCGGCATGAGAATCGGATACGCCGACAGTCCCGGGTAGCGCTGCAGGTGGCGCAGGTTGCGCCGCAGCATCGTGGTGGAGTCGCGTAGCGCGTAGGCGGTGGTCATCGGAGTACCTCCTCGGGGTCGTTGCGAGCTTCGCTCGCGTGGTTTTGCCGGCCCGTGAGCGCGAAGAACACGTCGTCCAGGTCGGGTGTGTGAATCGCCAGGCCCTCGACGTCGACAGCCGCGTCATCGAGTGCGCGCAGCACACTGCGCAGCGTCGCGACGTTCCCGTCGGTGGGGATCTGGAGGGTCAGCTCGTCCCCGTCGCGGATATCCGAGCGAAGCACGTCGGCGGCGGCGATGCGCGAAGCGGAGTCGGCGAACTGGAGATCGATGCGGCCGCCGGGGAGACCCCGCTTCAGCTCCTGCGCGGTCCCTTGCGCGACCAGCCGGCCTTGGTCGAGGATCGCGATCTGGTCCGCGAGCTCGTCGGCCTCATCGAGGTACTGGGTCGTGAGAAACACCGTGGTGCCGTCGGCGGCCAGGCCGCGGACGATCTCCCACATCGTGTGCCGGCTGCGCGGATCGAGGCCGGTGGTGGGCTCGTCGAGGAAGATGATCTGCGGCGCGCTGGTCAGCGTCATAGCCAGGTCCAGGCGACGCCGCATGCCCCCGGAGTACGTGCTCGCCAGGCGGTCCGCGGCCTCGACGAGCTCGAAGCGCTCCAACAGCTGATCGATTCGGCCGAGGGCGTCGGCCCGCGAGAGATGGTGCAGGTCGGTCATCAAGCTCAGGTTCTCGCGGCCGGTCAGCAGATCGTCGACGGCCGAGAACTGGCCCGTCACACCGATCGCGGCGCGGACGGCATCGGCCTCGCGAGTCACGTCGTGCCCCGCAACCCGGATCTCGCCGTCGTCAGGCTCGAGCAGGGTGGCGAGGATGCGGACCATGGTGGTCTTGCCCGCCCCGTTTGGTCCCAGGAGGGCGAAGATGCTGCCGCGGGCGACCGCGAGGTCGACGCCGTCAAGGACGAGTTGGTCGCCGAAGGATTTGGTCAGCCCGGCGATGCTGATGGCAGGTGGGGTCGGTGAATTTGGCATGGCTTGTTCCTCTCGATTTGGACGGGGCAAGAGTTCGAGTTGGGGTGCTTCAGCTATTCGGGCAACTCGCCCGAGGCGCGCAAGGCGTCGTGGTGTGCTTCCCACTCCTGCCGAAGCGCGCCGATGCGCTCGACGAGGAAGTCCGCGAGCGCGGCCATCTGGAGCAGCTCCTTGCGTCGCTCCGCCGGCGCGTCGCTCAGCACCTCGAGGCCTTCGCGCGCGAGGTCGCCCAGCTGCTGGTACTCCGACACGTCGAAGCCCTGCGACTGGGCTGAAGGAAAGTCGAGGCGAACCCGGTCACTGCGCTCGCCCGCGGCGCGCGAACGACGGATCACGTGTATGCGCTCCAAGACATCCAGAGCGCCGGTGATCGCGCTGCGGCTCGCGAGCAGCGCCTCGCTCAACTCCGCGATGGTCTGGTCCCTCGGATCGCATACGAGCAGGTAGCCGAGGACGCGGCCAACCATCGGTGGATAGCCGTACTGGCGGGCGTAGAAGCGGCCGGCGTGGTCAGCGAAGGTGATCTCTTCATCTCGTGGCATGACTCAGTTATAGCACGTATTTCTGAGATAACACATATTTGTGTCATTGCTGTCACACACCGGACACTGCGGCGGCATACTGCGCAGCGCGATGCCCGAAAACGTCGAGATCGCGCGGCAGGTAATCGAGGCGTTTCGGGCTGGCCTCGCCCAGGGCGATCCAGGCGCGGTCTTCGACTGCGGCTTCGTCGCAGCCAATGCCGAGTGGGTCCCGGCGATGGACGCAGCGGGTTTTGAGGCCGTCTACCGGGGGCGTGAGGGCTTCGTCGAATTGATGCGCATGTGGACGGAGACCTTCGAGTGGACCATCGATCTGGAAGAGGTGCTCGACTTGGGCGATGACCGCGTCGTTGCCTTCGCTCATCAGCGGGCAACCGGCAAGGCGAGCGGCGCATCGATCGGACAGCGCATGGCCATGCGCTTCGAGCTCGAGAACGGTCAAGTCATCCGGGTGCGCAACTTCCTCAACCGGGACGAGGCCCTCGAAGTCGCTTGACGAGCTAGCGGCCGAGCGTGCGGGTGAACTCCCGTGCCCGGGCAGGCACTTCACCAAGGAGCTCACGCACCTCGGCCAAGCCTGCACGGAGCTCGGCATCTCCCACCTCGACCGGCATCATCGAGTCTTGGAGTTCGGTGAGCTCGGCATCAGCTTCGGCGACGGCGGCAACGGCGTTGTCGATGAATCCTCTGACGCCGGTCGATGGCAGGCCGGGTGGCGCGGGGCTGAATACGCGTGCGGGCAGCCCCTGCCGCTGGGCGAAGCCGGAGTGCGTCCGCTTCGCGCGCCCATACGCCGCTTGGACGGGACCGAAGAGCTCATCCTCGAGCCGGTCGGCGGGCACCGTGGTGAGCAGCTCGTAGGCACCGGCGAGCGCGGCAAGCGCGACGGCGATCTCATCGATCGCGTCAGCCAGCGCGTCGAGCATTTCCTGTCTCGCTTCGCCGGCGACGTAGGCCATGCGGCCGAGATTAGCGGCGCGGCAGCGAGCTGGTGTCGACGGCCTCGAAGTCCTTGCCGGTCACCTGGCCGAGCTGGTGGAGGTCATCGTTGTTCCAGCCCGAGGACGGCGCGCCGCTGATGAACCACGAGGAGCCGTTGTCGGCCACGATCATCCCGTACTTCTTCAGCGCCGCGAGCACGATGCGCGACTGCTTGGGGAAGTGCGAGATGTCGAAGCTCGCCTTGAGCCGGAAGCGCTGGCCCATAGCCGGCAGGTTGGGGTCCGTGTCGCTCGACGCGTAGTGGCGCGCGGGGTAGATGAACGCCTGGCGCGTGTCGGGCACGGTGAAGCGCAGCGCGTGGTGGATCGCGCCGTGCCTCGCCTCCGACCAGCGCGCGAGGCCGGGGAAGATCGGGAGCCCGGCGGCGTCCGCCGAGGTCCAGGTCTTCGGGCGCAGCTTGTTCGAGCGCAGGTTCCAGATCGCGCCCGAGCCGGCCTTCCAGCCGCTGCCGTTCGGATACAGCGCGTACAGCTCATACAGGCGGCAGTGCGTGCGGTCGACGAGGATCGCGTGACGGTCGCCGTCCGACTGCCGGCCGCCCTCGATCGGCACGTTGCGGGGGATCGGGTACGGCCCCTTGTTCGACTCGTCGGCGTAATCGAAGCTGACGCGCGACTTGTGCTGGTGCGGAGAGACGTTGACGTACGGAATGCCGATCGGCCCGCCGCCGTAGGTGCCGGAGCCGAAGTCGGCGTGCACCGGACGGTCGGCGCCGATCTTGGCCACCATCGCGTCCGAGTTGCCGAGCACCGGCAGCTTGTTCACCGGCAGGTTCCACTGGTTGTTCTTCGGGAACGTGGGGCAGGGCTTGTGCTTGGCGGCGACGGCAGGTGCCGGCTTCCCGGCTGCGATCTGACTCCCGGCCAGGACGGTGGCCGCGAGGACTAGCGCCGACGCCGCCGCAGCGGACGCCTTCGTGAAGGGCATTCGCGCAGGGTACCGGGCGCCGCGGCCGGTCTAGACGGATAGCTGATGCTTGAGCTCGAGCGCGTTCTGGACGGCGAACGCCTTCCAGTCGTTGTTGAAGTAGGCGTACACGTCGACCTCCTTGCGCCACTCGCGGATGCGCGCGGCCCACTCCTCGAGCTCGGTCTTCGAGTAGTTGCCGCCGCGCCCGCGGTGTCCGTAGTGGAAGCGCACGAAGGTCCACTTGGCCGTGATCTCGTGCGTCTGGAACTTGCGCTCCGGCGTGTCGCCGATCACGAGCGCCGCGCGGTGCTTGCGCAACAGCTTGTAGACGTCCTCGCAGAACCAGCTCGGATGGCGGAACTCGAAGCAGTGGCGTCCCTTCGGCAGGTGCTCGAGGGCGCCCGCCAGCCGCTCATCGTCGCGCCGGAAGTTGGCCGGCAGCTGCCATAGCACCGGTCCCATCTTGGGCGAGTTCGCGAGCGGCTCGATGCGCTCGTAGAAGAGCTTCACGCCGTGCTCGACCGTCGAGAGCCGCTTGATGTGGGTGAGGTAGCGGCTCGCCTTGACCGTGAACTGGAAGCCGCGCGGCGTCTGCTTCACCCAGTTCTCGACGGCCTCGACCTTGGGCAGGCGGTAGAAGGTGTTGTTGATCTCGACGGTGTCGAACGCCTCGGAGTAGCGCTCGAGCCACTTGTTGGCGGGGAGACCCTTCGGGTAGAAGACCTCTCGCCAGTCCTTGTAGTTCCAGCCCGAGCAGCCGATGCGGACCCGCTTCATGCGGGCCCGACCATAGCGGCGCTCAGTGCGGGGCAGGCTCGCCGGGCAGGTGCATCAGGTTGCGCACCTCGGCGACGCCGTCCACGTGCTCTGCGGTTCGCACGAGCGTGTCGATCTGCTCCTGCGTCTCGACCTCGCCGCGGAGGAAAACGACGTTCTCCTCGGCGTTCACGCTCACCCGCCCCTTGGGCGCATCCTCGGGGCGGAAGATCATGCTCTCGACCTTGCGCGAGAGGCTGACGTCGGTGAGCGCCTCGCCGTCGCCCCGATTCGTCGCCTGCTTCACGACGCCGGTTGCCGAGCCCGCCGCGTAGCGCGCCCGCTTGTCCAGATCGCGTCTCGTCTTCCGCGCGCGCGAGACGAGCTGATCCTTCGCCTGCACCCGGCGGGAGTGGCCTCGCTCCGGGTCGAGCATGTAGGCGGCCGCCGCGCCAGCAGCGCCCGCAAGCGTGGTAAGTCCTGCCGTCCGGAACCTCGACATGAATCTCTACCCCCTGGCTAGTGAGTCCCTCTCATGTCGGTACCCGGACAGGGACGGCCTACGCTTGATGTCAGATGAGCGACGAACTGCGTGTGGTGCTGCGGGCGGCTGCGATCACGGCCTTCACGGTCGGCGTGCTCCTGATGTTCCTGCACCCGCCGTCGCTCGACGGCGCCGGCGGGCTCGCGACGCTGATCGTCGCCGCGCTCGCGTTCTGCCTGATCGTGGCGTGGGGCACCGTCGCGTTGATGGGTCGCGACGGCATGAGCGAGGAGGAGTTCGAGCGCCTCGTCCGCCGCAGCGAGGAGCTCGCACGCGAGCCGAAGCTGGCCCGTGACGCCACCGACTTCGAGGTCCTCGTGGCCGAGGCGATCGACCGCCTGCCGCCCGAGTTCCAGGAGCTGCTCAAACACACAGCGGTGGTGGTTTCGCAGCGCGGCGCGGAGTCCCGCGCCTACGGTCACTACTTCGGCGACACCGTCGCGCGCGGCTACTACGAGGACCGCATAGTGCTCTACCAGGACACCCTCGAGCGCGACTTCGGCTACGACCCGGACGTGCTCGCGGCGCAGGTGGAACGCACGCTGCGGCACGAGCTCGCCCACCACCTCGGCTGGGACGAGTCGGGCGTGCGCGGCCTCGGGCTCTAGTCCCTCGGCGGCTACCCTATGTCCCGCTTCGGAGAGGTGTCCGAGTGGCTTAAGGAGCGCGACTGGAAATCGCGTGGGCGGGGTTGACCTGCCTCGAGGGTTCGAATCCCTCCCTCTCCGTTCCGTCCGCATTGGCCGTGGTTCCCGCCGCGAGCCGAGCCGCTGAGTCCGGGTCGTGGGAGGGCAGGTAGATAGTCGGGTGCTGCGCGCAGTGAGCCAGGATCCGCTCGAGCGTCGCGACGTGAACCTTTGGGTCCGGACCGACTGCGTCGGCGCGCCGGGCGTGGAGCTGTTCGAGCGAGTCGGTCGCATCGCCGGCGAACATCACGTGCCGGCCTGAGTCGTCGACGCAGATCACCGACACGTGACCCGGGGTGTGTCCAGGGGTCGGGACGGCAACGATCCGGCCGTCGTCGCTGAGCTTCCGGCTTTGAGAGAACGCCCCGAACGGCTCATCGTCGAACGCGAAGGGCTGAGGCGCGAACCCCGGCGGCAGCGGCTGGCCCAGGAGGCGACGCATCACCTGCGGCATCGGCGTGCCCAGGAACTGCAGCTCCGTCTCGTTGATCAGGACTGGCGCGCGCACGTGGACCATGCCGTCGATGTGGTCGCCATGGGCGTGGGTGAGCACGACCTCGGAGATGTCGTCGGGGTCGAGCCCCGCCGCTCTCATCACGCCCGGGAGCTCCTCGCCGCGCGTCACCTCCATCCGCGCGAACGGCACGTTGCGTGCCGCGGCGGTCTCACCCGTGTCGACCAGCCGCAGGACACCCTCGTGCTCGATGGCCCAGACGTGGATCGGCAGGGGATCGGAGAAGGGTCCGGGCAGGAAGAGGTCCAGCTGGCGCCGCGCGCCTGACCTGGGGAACAGGAAGCTGCGCTTGACACGCACCGCTCCGGTGGAAAGCGCATGGATCTTCATGCGCTTTCAGACGCCGACCCGGAGCGGTTCCTTCCAGTCGCGCAAGCGTCGTGGCGCGCTCAGCTCGGCGGCCACTCACCGTGCGGCCTCCCGATCTCCCACTCGTGGCCGAATGGGTCGCGGATGCGTCCCAGCCGCCATCCGTGTTCGTCGCCCACCGGCATGAGCTCGCTCGCGCCGGCGGTGATCGCCTGCCGGACCACGGCCTCCGGGTGCTCGACCAACAGCAGCACCCGACTCGTCGCGCCGTCGATTGCTGCAGGGCTGAAACGCTTCCGCGCCTCAGACGCCGACGCGACCCAAAACGCTGCTTCGCCGACCGCGAGCTGGGCAACGATCTCCTGGCCCTCACCGACCCGGTGGAGCACAACCGCGCCGAACGCGGCCTCGTAGAACGCGACGGCATCGGCAGCACGGTCAACCCACAACTCCGGTTGGATGGAGACCTGCCTCGACACTCGGCCGAGTATCTCGGACCCCGATGATCTTGGCGTGCGTACCTTGCGTCGCAAGGCTTAGGGTGCTACCTTGCGTCGCATGGCAAGTGAGGCTCAGCGCAGGACCGACTTGCTTCGCGGCGTGCTCGACCTCTGCCTCCTGGCCGTGATCGAGGAGGGCCCGGCGTACGGGTATGAGATGACGAAGCGCCTTCGCGCCCGCGGCCTGTCGATCGTCGGCGAGGGGTCGATCTATCCGCTCCTTGGGCGTCTGGAGCGCGAGGGCCTGGTCGAGACGTACCGCGCCGCCAGTAACGGCGGGCCGCCGAGGAAGTACTACCGCCCTTCGCGCGAGGGCCGGCAGGCGCTCGCGGCCGGCGTGTCTGAGTGGCGAGCGGCCCGCGATGCCGTCGATGCCCTGCTTGCCCCGGTCAAAGTCGAGGTGGCGTCATGAGCGATTTCGTACAGCAGTGCCGCCGTGAATGGGAGCGGCTCGGCGTCCCCGATTCGGTGGCGAACGAGATGGCGGCGGACCTCGCCGCTGATCTCGCGGAGGCGCAGGACGAGGGCGTCTCGGCGGAGGAGGTGCTCGGAACAGGTGTGTTCGATGCGCGTTCGTTCGCTCTGTCCTGGGCGGCGGAACGAGGGGTCATTCCCTCCGCGCCCCACCCGCAGCAGAGCGCTTCGCGCAAGCCAGCCATCCTCGTCGGGCTCGCAACCTTCACCGTGATCGGACTGATCGGTGCGGTGTTGATCGCGCTGCGGGTTCACGAATCGGTGGCGGTGGCACGGCCGACACGGCTTCGGTTCGCGCCGCCGGCTCAGCCAGATGCGGTCATAGTGCACGGCGCTCCCGGTGCCGCCGAAGCGATCCCGTGGATCTTGGTGCTGGTGGTCGCCCTCCTAGCGGCCGCCGTCGTCGCATGGCTGTGGTCGAGGTGGGGCCGCTCGCGCCCGCCGACAAAGCCGGCGTAAGAACCAGACTGCTGGGCGCACACGCCCCCTTGATCCGCGGCTCTCGGCTCGGTTAGGGTCGCCGGGGTCCCCTGGGATGAGACGCCCCCTCATCGCCCTGCTGGTCTCGTCGGTCCTGACCGGGCTGGCTGGCAACGCCCATGCCGGGGTGCCGCCTCGCCACTACTCGCCGGGCCCCGCGTCGCCGGCGCTGCGCAGCCTCGTCGGTGCGCTCGGTGGGCGCGCCGACGACGCCACGGCCGTCCGCTGGGCGTACCTGCGCAAGCTCGACACCCACCTCCAGGACCTCGCGACCGCGAGCCTCGCGGGCCAAAGCGTCTCCGCCGTGGCGCGGCGTGAGGGCGTGACGGTCAGGGGCGGCGCGGCTCAGGTCGACGTCTATGTAAATGGCGACATCGACAGCGCCGCGGCGCAGCTCCGTGCCCTCGGCATGCACGTGGACGCGGTGAGCAGGGTGGCGCCGGGACGGATAGTCGAGGGGGCGCTGCCGGTCACGGCGCTAACCAACGCCGCAGGGCTCGCGGCGACACGAGCGGTCATATCCGTCTTTGGCGGCACCGACGCCACCACCTCGCAGGGAGACGCCGCGCACCACGGCCCGCAGGCACGGGCGCTCGGACCGACCGGGGTGGGAGTGCCGGTCGGAGTCATCTCGAACTCGATCAACAGAGCCGGCAGCGGCATCTCGGCCTCGCAGACCTCCGGCGACCTCCCGGGGCCTGCGAGCGTCCCTCCGGGCTCGGTCACGGTGATCCGCGACGGCCCACTCGGTTCGTCGGACGAGGGCCGCGCGATGTCAGAGATCATCTTCGACGAGGCGCCCGGCGTCCGGAGCATGTTCTTCTCGACCGGGGGCGGGGGACCGGCCAGTAAGGCCCAGTCGATCAGCGACCTCACCGCGGCGGGCGTGAAGGTGATCGCGGACGACGTCTTCTATCTCGTCGAGCCGATGTTCCAGGACGGCGTCGTGGCCCAGGCGGTGGATGCGGCGAAGGCGGCGGGCGTGGCGTACTTCGCTTCCGCCGGCAACCGGGCGCGGCAGAGCTGGCAGGGCACCTACTCGCCGATGCCCGACCCCAGGGCCGTATCACCCGACACGAACGACTTCGGCGGCGGGGACGCGGTCCAGACGATCGGGTCCTTCTCAGCCGGCCAGCCGGTGGAGCTGGCGCTCCAGTGGGACGAGCCATATGGAGGCGCGACCACCGAGCTCGCGGTCGACTGGTACGTCGGAGGCGTCTACAACAGCACCGACGACCTGGACAACATCGGCACCGGCCTGCCCCTCGAGGACGCGACGATCACGATGCCGAGCAGCAGCACGCTGGGCATTGCGATCCGGCGCAAGGCCGGCGCGCGACTGCCGTTCTTGAAGTACATCGCGTTCGCTCCCGGCATCGGGCCGTTCACCATCGTGGAGCACGCCACCAACTCGGGCACGATCAACCCCGACGCCGGCTCGGCCAACGGCGCGCTGACGGTGGCGGCCTCCAACTGGAGCACGCCCGCCACGCCGGAGACCTACAGCTCACGCGGTCCCGCGTTCCGCCTGTTCGACAAGTTCGGCAACCGGCTCGCCGGCGTCGAGCTCCGCCAGAAGCCGGACGTCGATGCCGCGGATGCGGTCGCCACCTCCCTGCCGCCCCCCTTCAACCCGTTCGCCGGAACAAGCGCGGCAACCCCATCCGACGCCGGCATCGGCGTCCTGCTCCGCGCCGCCAACGCGACCATGCCGGTGGACGAGCTCTACGCGATCCTCAAGAACCCGGCCAACACGATCGACTGCACGCTCACGCTCGGCGTGCCGGACAGCGACTGTGGCTTCGGCTTCGACCTCGCCGACAAGGCCGTGCAGCAGGCGCTCGACACGACGCCGCCGGTGATCGGCTCGAGCGTCAACCCGCCGGCCCCGAACGGCCCGCATGGGTGGTACACGGTGCCGGTGAGCGTGAACTGGACCCTTGCCGACGCCGAGTCTCCGGTGGTGGACCCGGTCGGCTGCGCGAACCCCACGAACGTGACGAGCGAAGGCACGATCCCGCTCACCTGCACGGCGGTCAGTGCGGGCGGCACATCCTCGCGGAGCGTGACCGTCAAGCACGACCAGACGGCGCCGACCAACATCAAGTTCAAAGGCATCTCCGCCAAGCACTTCGACCCGACGAAGCTGCCCAAGGCCTCGAAGCTGAGGTGCACGGCAACCGACGCCGGCTCCGGCGTTATCGGCTGCAAGGTGTCCGGTTTCAAGAAGGGACCCGGTAAGCACAAGCTCAAGGGCACGGCGACGAACGACGCCGGCCTCACGCGCACCCGCACGATCACCTACGTCGTCGACGTGATCGGCGGGCTCAAGGTGAAGAGCCACTTCAGCCTGAGCGCAATCGCCACCTCAGGGCTGCCGATCTCGCTCGACGTGGCCAAGGGCGCGAAGGTGAACGCCAAGCTCATCGGCACGCTGGCGAGCGCCGGAGCCGCGAAGCGCCTCGTCATCGGCAACACCAACAAGCGGTTCAAGAAGGCCGGCAGGTTCAAGTTCCGCGTCCCGCTCAGCAGCACTGGCAGGCACGTGATCGCTGATCAGGCGCTGACGAAGATCACGCTCACCGTGACCGGCAAGGCGCACGGAAAGAGCACTACGAAGAAGAAGACGTTCCGCGTTGCTTAGACCGCGGCGGTCGCGAGCGACTCGACGAGCGGCAGCACGAGCGAGACCTGCGGGTGCTCGCCGTCGATCAGCTTGACGCGCACGATCGCTCCGCCGTAGTCCTCGGCACGCGCGTTGGCGCTGCGCACGAGGTCGCCGACCTCGACGGCCGGGATGCCGCACGCCGCGAGGAAGCGACGCAGGTCGCGCTCGCCGCCATCGCGGAGCTCGAGCTCCTCGAGGCGCTCGGCCGGACCGCTCGCGGCGACGGCCTCGCCCTCGATCGGCCGCAGGATGCAGGCGGCCATGTCGTCGGGCATGTGGTGAACCTCGTCGCGGAAGCGCTCGATCAGGTCGGAGGCGGTCGGCTCACCGCCGATTTCCTGGATCAGCTCGGCCAGACGCTCGCGGCCGAACAGCTCGCCGTCGACGCGGGCCTCGGCGAGGCCGTCGGTGAAGAAGCAGGCCAGCGAGCCGGCGGGCAGCGTGACGGTGGTCTGGCGCATGCCGGTGCGCTCGCCGACGCCGATCGGGGGCGCGGAGCATGCCACGACCGGGTCGTGCTCGGGCGCGCCGAGCAGGATGGGCGGCGGGTGGCCGGCGCAGGAGAAGGTGAGCTTGCCGCTGGCGGGCTCGTACACGGCCACGGCGGCGGTGGCGAAACCGCCGCTGAGGTTGTGGTCGAGGGTCTCGCCGGCGAGGCGCATCGCGAGGCGCGGCTCGAGGCCGGTCTCGACGTAGGCGCGGAGCGTGTAGCGCAGGAGCGCGGTGCGGGCGAGGGCATCACGGCCGTGGCCGGCCACGTCGCCGAGCACGAGGCCGATGTTGCCGTTCTCGAGCTGGAAGACGTCGTAGAAGTCGCCACCGGCGCCGGGGCCGTCCGCCGGGCGATAGGCCACGGAGGCGGCAAGCGGGCCGATCTGGGCGGGCACCTCGGGGAGCAGCGCGGTCTGGAGCAGGCCGACCTCCTGGACGAGCTGCCCGCGCTGGCGCTGTAGGCGCCGCGCGCGGAGGGTCACGGTTGCCCAGGCCGCGATGGCGGCGAGGAGGAGCGCCGCCATCGCCCCGATCGCGGCCTTGACCGCGGCGGGGAGGACCTGGACGAGGTCATGCACGGTCTGGGTAACCACGGAAACCCGGACCCTGGCGAGTGCATCACCGGTTCCCTCACGCCGCTCCGGCTTGGGAGAGGCCGGGGCGGGAACGGGAGCCACGCCGACCGGGCTCACCGGACGGGTGACCGGTGCGAAGGTGCGCGGTGTGGTGACTCCTGAGGAAGGACGATTGCTCCTGCGCCCGCCGCGGTTCGGCTTGGCGCGGCCGCCCTTGGGCTTGGCCTGCGCGCCACCGCCGGTGGTGGTGGGCGTCGTGGGGGTCGGGTTGACCGAGCCGCCGCTCGGCGTGCTCGTGCTCGAGGGGCTCTGAACGGAGCCGGCGCTCGAGGAGACGTTGCTGGAAGCCGGGGTCTTGCTGCCCTTGTCCTGCTTCTCCGTGTAGCCCGACGACCCACCGCTGTCGGAGGTCTTCTGCTTCGGCGCAGCGGTGTAGCCGTTGTTCTTGCCCTTGTTCAGCTTCTGGGTGAAGCCGGAGCTGCCGCCCGTGGACGGCTGGTCCGTGCTGGGCGTCTGCACCTGCGGCGTCGTGCTCGGGGCAGGCGTCGAGGTCTGGCCAGGGGGCGCCAGGGTGGAAACCGGCGGCGGCGGCGGAGAGTTACCGGGCTTCTTGTCCGCCAGGGCGGGGGCGGCGAGCCCCAGCGCAAGAGCGCATGCGGAAACAGCAGCCAGCCTGGAGGGGACGGAAGGCATGGTCAGAGCATCGAACATGTGTCGGCAGATGGTTAGTTGTCCAGGCACGTCTGGACATTTGTTCGATGCGGTCGCTCTAGTGCTCAAGCCCCGCAAATAGCGGTATTTCACGCTGTGGTTGTCCCAATGGCTCGTTAGCTGTACCTTTGGAAGGGAATGGACCGCAGCGCGGCCGTCGAGGCCATTTTCGAGCGGGTCCAACCGCCCACCACCTTCGAGGAGACGGTAGAGCGGTTGGGCACCGCCATCAAGGTGGGGCTGCTTGCCCCGGGCAGCAAGCTGCCCCCCGAACGGGAGCTGGCCGAGCAGCTCGACATCTCGCGCTCGACGCTGCGGCAGGCGCTCACCACCCTCGTGCAGAGCGGCCATCTGGTGGCCGCGCGCGGGCGCGGAGGCGGCACGTTCGTGGCCGAGACCCCGCCGCTCACGGTCACCCCGATCCCGGATCCGGAGAAGCAGCGCGACGTGCTCGATTACCGCGTCGCGATCGAGACGGGCGCCGCGATGCTCGCCGCCGAGCGGCGTGAGCCGGAGGACCTCGAGCGCATGCGTGAGCAGGTGGATGCGATGGCCGCTATCGGCCGGAACTACGAGCGCGTTGTGGGAGAGGACTTCGAGCCCTACAGGCGCGCGGACATCCGCTTCCACATCGCGATGGCCGAGGCCGCGCACTCGCACCGGCTGGTGGCCGCGATGACCGAGGTGCAGGGCGCCATGAGCGAGCTGATCGGGCTGATCGCCCATCCCGAGGAGGTGTTGGCGCAATCGAACGCCCAGCACGCGCAGCTTGTGGATCTGCTCGAGGCGCGTGACGCGATGGGCGCCGCGGAACTCGCCCGCAAGCACCTCGAGGGCACCGAGCACATCCTCATCGGATTGCTCCCCGCTGAGTCCTGAAATAGGCCTCAGCGGACCGCTTGACTCCGTCTTGGGCCGGCTCTAGTCTGGCCGCAGACCAAAGGTCGGGTCAACGTACCAAGGAGGAGGAGACGACGTGGAGGCGAGCACCTCGTCGCGTCCGATGACGGACGACGAAAAACGCTTGGCTGAATTGGGCTACAAGCAGGAGCTGAACCGCCGGATGACGGGGTTCCAGAACTTCGCCCTGTCGTTCACGATCATCTCGATCCTGTCCGGCGCCCTCACGCTGTACGGCACCGGCATCAACTACGGCGGCCCGATCCAGCAGGCCTGGGGCTGGCCGATCGTCTCGATCTTCGTGATCGTCGTCGCGCTGTCGATGGCGGAGCTGGCATCCGCCTTCCCGACGGCGGGCGGCCTCTACTGGTGGGCCTCACGGCTGGGTAGCCCGGCCTGGGGCTGGTTCACCGGCTGGTTCAACCTGGTGGGCCAGGTGGCCATCACCGCCGGCATCGACTACGGCGCGGCGATCTTCACCACCACGCTGCTGAACCTCGTCTTCTCGTACAGCAACGACACGCACCACATCATGTACGTGTACGTCGCGATCCTGGCGCTGCACGCGTTGCTGAACATCTTCAACGTGCGCCTGGTCGGCGTGCTGAACCACATCTCCGCCTACTGGCACGTGGTCGGCGTGGCGATCATCGCGCTGGTACTGATCATCTTCCCGGACCACCACCAGAGCGTTTCGTTCGTGTTCACGAAGACCGTGAACAACTCCGGCCTGACCGGTGTCGGCTTCACCTTCGTGTTCCTGCTCGGCTTCCTGCAGGCCCAGTACACGTACACGGGCTACGACGCGTCCGCGCACTTATCCGAGGAGACGCACGAGGCGTCGGTGAGTGCGGCCAAGGGCGTGATCAACTCGGTGCTCGTATCCGCGATTTGCGGCTGGGTGCTCGTGCTGGCGCTCACGTTCGCGATCAAGGACCTCAACGCGGTCGCCGGGGCGGGCTCGTTCGCGGTCACCGAGCTGCTCGATCAGGCGCTCGGAAAGACCGGCGCCGAGCTGATGCTGTTCATCGCGGTCATCGCGCAGCTGTTCTGCGGCATGTCGGCGGTCACGTCGGCCTCGCGGATGCTGTTCGCGTTCTCCCGCGACCGGGCCGTCCCGGGCCACCGGATCTGGTCGCACCTCAACAAGAACCACGTGCCGTCGTACGCGGTGTTGCTGATCGTCTTCTTCGCGCTGGTGGTGGCGCTGCCGGCCTGGAGCGGTAACACGCTGTTCGTGTACGCCGCGATCACGTCGATCGCGACGATCGGCCTGTACATCGCCTACATCCTGCCGATCATCCTGCGCTTCCGGATGGGCGACAAGTTCCAGGTCGGCCCGTGGAACCTGGGCCGCTGGTACAAGCCGCTGAACATCATCGCGATGATCTGGGTCGCGTTCATCTCGATCCTGTTCATCATGCCGGTCACCGATACGGCGGTCCCGTGGAACGACAACTTCGACTACAAGACCGCCAACTACGCGCCGGTCGCGCTCGTGATCGTGATCGGAGCCGTGGGGATCTGGTGGATGGTGTCGGCCAAGCACTGGTTCAAGGGCCCGATCCACACGATCGAGATGGATGAACTCGGCCGGATCGTCGAAGACACCGAGGTCCCTCCCAGCGAACCGCCCCCAGCAACCGCTCCGGCCTGAGCCGCTGAACGGTGCCCCGAGTCGAAGGTAGAGCCTGCGTCGTAACCGGCGCAGGCTCCGGCATCGGGCGCGCGATCGCCGTCCGCCTCGCCGAGGAGGGCGGGCTCGTGGTGTGCGCGGACATCGACGGCGGCGCGGCGGAGGAGACGGCGTCGTCGATCGGCGGTTCGGCCTCGGCGGTCGCCACCGACGTGTCTGATCCGCGCGCCGTCGAGGCGATGATCGACCGCTGCGCGGAGCTCCACGGACGCGTGGACGTGCTCGTGAACAACGCCGGCGTGAACATCCCGGGCGTGCTGCACGAGGTGCCCGACGAGGTGATCGACAAGACGCTCGCCGTGAACGTGAAGGGCGCGATCTACGGGTGCCGCGCGGCGATACCGCACATGCTGTCGGGCGATGGCGGCTCGATCGTGAACATCTCGAGCGTCAACGGGATCGTGTCCGAGCCGTTCCTGGCGGTGTACTCGGCGTCGAAGGGCGCGGTGGTGATGCTCACCAAGGGCGTGGCGCTCGACTACGCGAAGCAGAACATCCGCTGCAACGCGATCTGCCCGGGCTGGGTGGACACGCCGATCAACTACGCGCACGCGGAGATGCTCGGCGGGCTCCGGCACGTGTACGACACGATCGACTCGTTCCAGCCGATCGGCCGCCCGGGACGCCCTGAGGAGATCGCGCACGTGGCACTCTTCCTCGCCTCGGACGAGGCATCGTTCATGACGGGAGCGATCGTGTCGGCGGACGGAGGGATGACCGCACAGTGAACCTGGACGAGCTGAAGAGCTCCGTCGAGCACGAGAAGGTCGACACCGTCGTGCTCGCCATCCCGGACATGCAGGGGCGGCTCCAGGGCAAGCGCCTGACGGCCGGCTACTTCCTCGATGAGGTCGCGGCGCACGGCGCCGAGGGCTGCAACTACCTGCTCGCCACCGACGTCGAGATGAACACCGTGCCGGGCTACGCGATCTCGTCCTGGGACCTCGGTTACGGCGACTTCGTGATGAAGCCGGACCTCGACACGCTGCGGCTGATCCCGTGGCTCGAGGGCACGGCGATGTTGCTGGCGGACCTCGAGTGGGATAACGGCAACCCGGTGGTGGAATCGCCGCGGCGGGTCCTGCGCTCGCAGCTCGAGCGCCTCGCCGAGCGTGGCTGGACCGCCAACGTGGGCACCGAGCTCGAGTTCCTCATCTTCAACGACACCTACGAAGAAGCCTGGGGGAAGGCGTACAGGGAGCTGACCCCGGCCAACCTCTACAACACCGACTACTCGCTGGCCGGCACCGCCCGGCTCGAGCCGCTGATCCGCAAGATCCGCAACGGCATGGCGCAGGCGGGCATGACCGTGGAGAACTCGAAAGGTGAGTGCAACCTCGGCCAGCATGAGATCAACTTCCGCTACTCGGACGCGCTCTCGATGGCAGACAACCACGCCGTCTACAAGAACGGCGCGAAGGAGATCGCCGCGCAGGAGGGCTCGTCGATCAGCTTCATGGCCAAGTACAACGAGCGCGAGGGCAACTCGTGCCACATCCACCTGTCGTTCGCGGGAAAGAACGGCAAGAACCTGTTCGCCTCCGACGATGCGCTGTTCAAGAGCTTCGTGGCCGGCCAGCTCGACTGCCTGCGCGAGCTGTGCCTGCTGTTCGCGCCGAACATCAACTCCTACAAGCGCTTCGTGCCGGGCGCGTTTGCCCCGACGTCGGTGGCCTGGGGCCGCGACAACCGCACCTGCTCGATGCGGGTGGTCGGCCACGGCGAGGGCGTGCGCGTGGAGAACCGCCTACCGGGCGGCGACGTGAACCCCTACCTCGCCATCGCCGCGATGATCGCGGCCGGCCTCCACGGGATCGACCAGAAGCTCGACCTGGAGCCGCCCTTCGAAGGCAACGCCTACGACTCGGAGAAGCCGCGCGTGCCCACCAACCTGCGCGACGCCCAGGAGCTGTTCGGCCAAAGCGCGGTCGCACGCGAAGCCTTCGGCGAGGAAGTGGTGGCCCACTACCACCACGCCGCCGAGGTCGAGCTCAACCAGTTCGAAGAAACAATTACGGACTGGGAGAAGTTCCGAGGCTTCGAGCGCCTCTAAGAACTAAGAACCCGGAGCAATAAGCCGTATATGGCTCCGGGCAACCATCAGGAACTCCCGCTTCTCAACTAGTTCCGGCGAATCAAGCGCCGTAAGAGTTGCGTCCTGGATCGAGAAGAACTCGCGGTCGCGCTGGTTCACGTAGTCGGACAGGCGGCTGCGGTAGCCCTCGGCCGGCAGCGTGAGGTTGCCCTCGATCCGCCAGCGGTCCGTCTCGAGAATGATGTGTTCCAGCCGCAGGTCCAAGGGCGGGCATGCTATCCGGGCGTAGGGGGTACCCGCGTTCTCAGCACCGAAATCGACAGGAGGAGCTGAGCAATGCCCCCACGCGGAGTGAAGAAAGGCACGAAGCGTGCTCGTCAGTACGAGGAAGTGAAGAAGAGCGAGAAGAAGCAGGGTCGCTCTGAGTCGCGCGCCAAGGAGATCGCCGCACGCACCGTGAACAAGGAGAAGGCGCGCTCCGGCGAGTCACGCACGCGCTCGAAGACTTCGACTCAGGACATCTCGTCGGGCCGCCGCGGGGGGCTGCGTTCCGGCACGAGCGGGCCGAAGGGCCGGACTCGCGAGCAGCTCTACAACGAGGCCAAGAAGCTCGGCGTCGAGGGCCGCTCGAACATGAACAAGGCGCAGCTCCAGCGCGCCGTGGCCGGCAAGAAGTCCTAGCTCTCGCGCAGGCCGAACTCGAGCGCCTTGATGGAGCGCTTGCGCTCGATCAGGTGGTTGTCGGCCAGCCGGAACAGCTCGGTCGCGTCTGAGGTCTGGTCGGGCGCGACCGCCCAGCCGAAGGTCGCGCGGATCGGCCCGACGCCGGCCGGAACGTCCGCCTCGCGGATGGCCTCGTCGAGGGCGTCCACGAGCCGCGTGACCCCTTCGCGGCCCGCGCCCGGCGCGAGCAGCGCGAACTCGTCTCCGCCGATGCGCGCGAGGCAGTCGCCCTCGCGGATCACCGACTCTCCGGACAGAGCCACGATGCGGAGCACCTCGTCGCCGACGGGATGGCCCCAGACGTCGTTGATGACCTTGAAGTCGTTGAAGTCGAAGAGCACGAGCGCGGCGGTGCCCGGCACGGCTGCGTCCAGCGCGGCGTCGAACGAGCGGCGGTTGTGGACGCCGGTGAGCGGGTCGCGCTCGGCCATCGCGCGCTGGTGCGCCTCGGCGCGCAGCAGGCGGTGCTTGAGGAAGCGCATCACGAGCGCCTCGCCCGCGACCGCTATCGCGAAGCAGGCCGTGCGAGCGGCATAGCCATGGTCGATCGCGGTGTGGTCGTAGAAGAGCGGCGTGGCGAACGCGAACACGAACAGCCCGATCAGCGGCCACGCCAGCCGCGGCGGGAAGAAGTAGGACACGAACAGCGCCGTGAAGAGCAGGACCGGCTGGAGGAAGCTTGCGCTGCCGCCGGTGGCCCACAGCGCCAGTGCCACGACCGGCATCATCGCGGCGGTGACCGCGGCGCGCACCTGAATCGACATCGTCTTCTCGGTATGGCCTAGGTAAAGCGAGAAGCTGCCCCAGGCGATCGCGAACGCGGCGAGGATCAGCGCGACGGGCAGGTGCAGATGCTCGCCCGTGCCCGGCAGCAGCAGCATGAAGAGGCCGGCGACGCCGGTGACCAGCCACATCCAGCCCGAGGTGAGGTCGGGCAGCGGGCCGTCATCGACCCACGTGTGCTGATTCCCGTTGTTGGCACGCATCCCAATCGGGAAATCGACCGCTGGAGGTCTGTCTGAAGCTCTGGCGAGCTATGTGCGGCGGCGGAGCGCGTCGAGATCGGACGGCGTGTCGATGTCCGTCGGCTCGCAAAGGTGCCCCACCTCGACGCGGCGAACGCCGGCCTCCTCGAGCAGCTCGCGCGCGCCTGCGTCGCCCTGGAGCTCCATCGCCTCCCGCATCTGCGCGCGCGGCATCAGCACCGGGTGGCCGGGCCTGCCGTCATAGACCGCGCGCAGCGGGCGCGAGCCGTCGAAGTACGCGAGCACCGCTTCGATCGCCTCAGGTGTGATGCCCGGCTGGTCGCCGAGCAGGATCAGCGCGGCCTCCATGTCGTCGATCGCGGCGAGTCCCGCCTTGAGCGACTCCGCCTGGCCGTCGGCCCACGACTCGCAGACCACCAGCTCGGCGCCGTGCAGGTCGATCTGGGAGCTGATCTCGTCGGCCCGCGCACCGAGCACCAGCACGAACTTCTCGACAGCCGGCACGGCCGCCATCGTGGCGAGTGCGTGCTCGAGCAGCGGGCGGCCGTCGAGCTCCGCGAGCTGCTTGGCGCCGCCGAAGCGCGATCCCTCGCCCGCGGCGAGCACCACGCCGCCGATCACGACATCTCGCCCTCGAGCAGGTCGGCCAGCTCCTCGAGCGAGGCGATCGAGTTGCCGGCTAGGAAGTGGTCGACATAGGGGAGGGCCGCCTGCATCCCGCGCGTGAGCGGCTCGTAGCCGGCGTGCGCCTTGAGTGGGTTCAGCCAGACGAGCCGGTGCGCGCAGCGGCTGAGCCGCGCCATCTCGTCGGCCAGCTGGGCGGGGTCGCCGCGGTCCCAGCCGTCGGACAGGATCACCACCACCGCGCCGCGGCCGATGCGACGCCCGTGCTCGCGGTTGAGCGTGGCCAGCGCGTCGCCGATGCGGGTGCCGCCCGACATGTCGCCGGCGGCGTGCGTGGCGCGCGTCATCGCGGCGTCGTGGTCGCGCCCGGCCAGCTCACGGGTCACGCGCGTGAGCCGCGTGCCGAACACGAACGCCTCCACCCGGCCGCCCGCCGCCACGCAGGCGTGCATGTACTGGAGCAGCATGCGCGCGTGCGCCTGCATCGAGCCGGACACGTCGCAGACGAGCACCACGGGCCGCGGTTTGCGTGACGGCTCGCGCCAGCGGCGCTCCATCGGCTCGCCGCCGTAGCGCAGCGACGTGTGGATCGTGCGGCGCAGGTCGTGCGCGTCGCCGCGCCCGCGCGCGCGGCGCAGGCGCCGGCTCTGGCGCGTGGGCTTGCGGTGGGCGAGGCGCAGGATCAGCCGCCGCGCCAGCTCGCGCTCGGCATCCGTGTACTCGGCGAAGTCCTTCTCGCGCAGGATCTCGGTGTCGCTCCACGCGGCGGGCAGCGGGCGCTGGTCGATGGCCTGCTGCTTGGCGGGCTGCTCGCCCGGAACCGCCATGCGCGGGAGCGCGATGCCGGCCGCCTTGAGGTCGGCGGGGGTGAGGTCGAGGTCGTCGAACGGCGTGCCGAAGCAGGCGGCGAAGGCGGCCTCGAAGGCCGGGATGTCGGAGTGCTTCGAGCAGAGGACGGCGCGCAGCGCGTTGTAGGAGTCCTGGCGCGAGCTGGCGTCCACCGCGGCGAGCGCGCGGTGCGCCACCAGCACCTCGTCCACGCCGACGCGGGCCCCGGCCGCCCTCATGTGCGCGGCCAGCTCGGCGAGCTTGCCGGTCACCCCGGCGCCGAGCGCGGCCGCGTCAGACACCTTCTAGGACTCCTTGCTCGCGGACGCGGTCGATGTCCTCGCGCACCTTCAGCGCCACGCCGAGAGCCTCGTCGAGGTCGTTCGTGTTGAGCGCGAGCAGAGCGCGCGCCCAGTTGATCGTCTCGCCCACGCCCGGCAGCTTGTAGAGCTCTTGCGTGCGCAGCTTGGCCACCGCCGCGCACACGCGCTCGGCGATCTGGTCCGGCACGTCGGGCAGCCGCGCGCGCACGATCTCCTGCTCGCGCTCGGGACCCGGGTAGTCGATCCAGTGATAGAGGCAGCGGCGCTTGAGCGCGTCGTGCAGCTCGCGGGTGCGGTTGGACGTGATCACGACGAGCGGGTGCCCGCGCGCCTCCACCGTCCCTAGCTCCGGGATCGTCACCTGGAAGTCCGAGAGGAACTCGAGCAGGAAGGCCTCGAACTCGTCGTCGGCGCGGTCGACCTCGTCGATCAGCAGCACCACCGGGCCCTCCTCCTCGAGCGCCTCGAGCAGCGGCCGCCGCAGCAGGAACTCGCGGCTGAAGAGCCGTCCCTCCGGCACCTCGCCGGCCTGGCCCGCCTCCGCCGCGCGGATCGCGAGCAGCTGGCGCTGGTAGTCCCAGTCGTACAGTGCCTGGTGCAGGTCGATGCCCTCGTGGCACTGCAGCCGGATCAGCCGCGCGCCCGTCGCATTGGCAAGCGCACGCGCAACCTCCGTCTTGCCGACGCCTGCCTCACCCTCGAGCAGCAGCGGCTGGGACAACGACTCGGCGAGGAACACGCTCGTAGCCAGAGCGCGATCGGCCAGGTAGTGATCGGACGCCAGGACTTCCTGGACGTTTTCGATGGAGGTGAAAGGCATGGTTGAGCGAGTTCCCAGTTCCCAGTTCCCAGTAGAGACTCTAGGAACTAGGAACTAGGAACTAGGAACTACGCGCCCGCCGCCGACGTAAGCGCCCTTCGCGTCAACACTCTCGCCAGATGCTTCTTGTACTCCGGCGATGCGTTCAGGTCGCCTGGCGGGTTCGTGCCCTCGGCGGCCTGGTCTGCCGCGTTCGCGATCGACTCGGCGGAGAGGGACTGGCCCTTCAGCGCCTCTTCGACCGCGGTCGCGCGGACCGGCGTGATGCCCATATGCGTGAGTCCGACGCGCACGTCCTCGCAGGTGCCGCCGTTCGACTTGACGAGAGCGCACACGCCGACCATCGCCCAGTCCTCGGCGCGGCGGGTGAACTTCTCGTAGCCCCAGCCGTAGCCCTCGAGCGCGGGGATGTGCACCGACGTGACCACCTCGTCCGGGCCCACCTCGGTGGTGAGGAAGCCCTTGAACATGTCGGTGGCCTCGATCTGGCGCTCGCCGTTCGGACCCTGTGCCGTCACGTTCCCCTCGGCGGCTAGGAACACGGTTGGGAGGTCGCCCGCGGCGTCGCCGTGCGCGATCGAGCCGCCGATCGTGCCGCGGTTGCGCACCTGCTGGTCGGCGATCAGGCCGGCCGCGTGGGCGGTCACCCCGAGATCGGACTCGGCGGCGATCTCCGCGTGACGCGTCATCGCGCCGATGTTCCAGCCGCCGTTGGCCCGCTCTACGCCCTTCAGCCCGGGCACTTTCTGGAGCCCGATCAGCATCGACGGCGATGCCAGGCGCAGCTTCATCAGCGGCAGCAGCGAGTGGCCGCCGGCGAGCAGCTTGGCGTCGTCGCCGCCCTGACCCAGCAGGCCGATCGCCTCGTCGACCGACTCAGCGGCCTGGTAGTCGAAATTGGCGGGAATCACGCTGCACCTCCTGCTTCCTGGATGGCCTCCCACACGCGCATCGGCGTGAGCGGCATGTCGATGTACGTGACGCCGAGCGGACGCAGCGCGTCCACCACGGCGTTGACCATCGTGGGAGTGGCGGCGATCGTGCCTGCCTCGCCCACACCCTTCACCCCGAGGTCGTTGACCGGGGAGGGTGTCTCTGTTCGGTCTGTCTCGAAGCTCGGCAGCTCCGCCGCGGTGGGCAGCGCGTAGCTGACGAACGTGCCTGTCAGGAGCTGGCCGTCCTCGCTGTAGGCGACCTGCTCGAACAGCGCCTGGCCGATCGCGTGCGCGATACCGCCGTGCACCTGGCCCTCGATCAGCAGCGGGTTGATCGCCCGCCCGCAGTCGTCGACGGCCACGTAGCGCACCACCTCGACCTTGCCGGTCTCGGCATCTACGTCCACCACTGCCGCGTGGGCGCCGAACGGCCAGACGAAGTTCTCCGGGTCGTAGAACGCCGTCTCCTCGAGCCCCGGCTCCATCCCGTCGGGGATGTTCTCGGGCACGTAGGCCGCCAGGGCGATGTCGCCGAGCGGCAGGCCCTTGTCGGGCGAGCCCTTCACCTGGTAGCGGCCGTCGGCCAGCTCGATGTCCTCGGGCGCCGCCTCGAGCATGTGCGCCGCGAACTTCTTGGCCTTCTCCTGGACCTTCATGGCAGCGCGGCCCGCGGCCTCGCCGCCAACCGACAGCGTGCGCGAGCCGTAGGTGCCCATGCCGAACGGGCCGGTGTCCGTGTCGCCGTGCATCACCTCGACCTGCTCGGGGTCGATGCCGAGGCGCTCGGCCACGATCTGGGCGAAGCCAGTCTCGTGACCCTGCCCGTGCGGCGAGCTGCCGGTGTACACGGTCGCCGAGCCGGACGGGTGCACGCGCACGATGGCCGACTCCCAGAAGCCGCCCTGGATGCCCACGCCGCTCGGTCCGACCACGCGTGACGGAGCGAGGCCGCAGATCTCCACGTAGGTGGAGAAGCCGATGCCGCGGTAGACGCCCTTCTCGCGCAGCTCGGCCTGCTCCTTGCGGAACGCGTCGATGTCCACGTGCTCGAGCAGCTTCGCGAGCGTGCCCTGGTAGTTGCCGGAGTCGTAGATCACGCCCACGGCCACCTCGGCGGGGAAGTCCTCCTTGGGAATGAAGTTCTTCCGCCGCACGTCGAGCGGGTCGAGGCCCAGCTCGGCCGCGCCCTGGTCGATCATCACCTCGATCGCGTGCGTGGCCTCGGGCCGGCCGGCGCCGCGCACGGCGTCGGTGGCGAACTTGTTGGTGAACACCCCGACGATGTCGGTCTGGACGGCCGGGATCTTGTAACAGCCGCTCATCACGAATGCTGCGAAGCACGGGATGAACGGGGTGAGCAACTGGTAGTAGGCGCCGAGGTCGGCCACGATCTTGGTGTGGAACCCGGTGATCGTGCCGTCGCTCTTCAGGCCCATCTTGCAGTAGGCGATGAGGTCGCGCCCATGGGTCGTGGTGGCGAGGTTCTCGGTGCGCGTCTCAAGCCACTTGACCGGCCGGCCGAGCTTGCGCGAGAGGTAGCACGCGAGCACTTCCTCGCCGTAGTGGTTGAGCTTGCTGCCGAAGCCGCCGCCCACCTCGGGCGCGACGACGCGGATCTTCTCCTCCGACACGCCCAGCTCGCCCGCGAGGAAGAGGCGGACGAGGTGGGGGATCTGGGTGGAGGTCCATAGCGTCACCGAGTCGGTGCGCCAGTCGGCGATGCAGCCGCGCGGTTCGATGGCCGCGCCGGCGGTGCGGTGGTTGACGATGCGCCGCTCGACCACGACGTCGGCCTCGGCCATGGCGGCGTCGATGTCGCCGCCGCCGAGCGCCCACTCGTGGGTCTTGTTCGTGCCGAGGTCCTCGTGCACGAGGGGAGCGCCGTCCTCGAGCGCCTTCTCGGGATCGATCACCGCGGGCAGCTCCTCGTACTCGACGACGACCTGCTCAGCGGCGTCGACGACGCCGTACTTGTCGGCGCCGACGACCACTGCCACCGGGTCGCCCACATGGTTCACCTCGCCGCGGGCGAGCGGCCAGTGCTCGGGGGTCTTGACCTCGATTCCCGGCGGCACCCAGACCATCGGCAGAGGCGCGCCCACGTCGATGTCCTCGCCGGTGAGCACCGCGTACACGCCGGGGTGGCTCTCGGCCCCGCTCGTGTCGATCGACGTGATCTTGGCGTGCGCGAAGTCGGAGCGGACAAGCGCCATGTAGAGCATGCCGGGGAGCGACATGTCGTCGACGTAATTGCCGCGGCCTGTGATCAGGCGCGGGTCCTCCTTGCGCTTCATGCGGCGGCCGATCGGGCCGCCCGTGGCTGGGGTGTCGACGGTGGCGGTCACGAACCCACCCCCGATCCGGAGCGCATCGTCTCCGCCGCAGCCATCACCGCCTTGACGATGTTGTGGTAGCCGGTGCAGCGGCAGAGGTTGCCCTCGAGGCCGTGCCGCACCTCATCCTCGGTTGGGTTCGGATTGCGTTCGAGCAGGTCGGCCGCGGCCATGATCATCCCGGGTGTGCAGTAACCGCACTGAAGCCCGTGGTGCTCCCAGAACGCCTCCTGGATCGGATGGAGCGCGCCGTTGCCGCCGGGCGCCATTCCCTCGATCGTCTTCACGTCGCTGCCGTCGGCTTGGACGGCCAGCACTGTGCAGCTCTTCACGGACTCGCCGTCGAGAAGCACCGTGCACGCGCCGCAGTTGGAGGTGTCACAGCCAATATGCGTGCCCGTCAAGCCAAGCGTGTCGCGCAAGTAGTGGACGAGCAGGAGCCTGGGCTCCACGTCCGACTCGCGGGACTCCCCGTTGACAGTGACGTTCACCCGAACGTTTTCCGCCATACCTCTCCTCCTCCTCAAGCGAGAGCCAAGTGAGGCGGACTCTACTCCTGACGCCATGTCAGGAGAAGACGGAGATCAGACGACGCGGTCGGCGGACGGCGCACGGCGGACGGCGGACGGTTCCTCCGCCCGCGCCCGAAGCCAAGTGACCAGCTGCGCCGCAGGCACCGGCCGCGAGATGAGAAATCCCTGCGCGACATCGCAGCCGTAGCCGGCCAGGCGCTCGAGCACCTCGGCGGTCTCCACGCCCTCCGCCACCACCGACATCCCGAGCGAGCGCCCGAGCTCGATCGTCGAGCGGACGATGGCGGCATCGCTGTCGTTGTCGATGAGGTCGGTGACGAAGGAGCGGTCCACCTTGATCTCGCTGACGGGGAAGCGCTTGAGCCAGGCGAGCGACGAGTAGCCGGTGCCGAAGTCGTCGATCGCGATCCGCACGCCGGTTGCGGCGAGCTGGTCGAGGATCTGGGCCGAGCGGTGCGGATCGTGGATCAGCGAGCCCTCGGTGATCTCGAGCACGAGGCTGTCGGCCTCGAGGCCGAAGCGCGCGAGGACTGACGCCACGTCGCCCGGTAGCTCGCGGTCGAGCAGCATCTGGCCGGGCAGGTTGACGGCCACCGGGAGGTTGAGGCCGACTCGGCGCCAGGAGGCCACCTGGCCGAGCGCCATGCGGAGCACGTTCATCGTGAGGGCGCCGATCGTGTCCGTGCGCTCGGCGAGCTCGATGAAGTCGTTGGGCGGCACGATGCCGCGCTGCGGGTGGCGCCAGCGCACGAGCGCCTCGACACCCACCACCTCGCCGCTGCTCACGGACAGCTTGGGCTGGTAGTGGAGGATGAGCTCGCCGCGGGCGATGCCCTCGCGCAGCTCGCCCGCGAGCACGAGGCGCTCCGGGCTGTACGGGTCGCTCGTCTCCTCGTACACCTCCACGCCGGTGCGCTGCACCTTGGCGAGGTGCATCGCGACGTCGGCGCGGCGCGTGAGCGACTCGGCGTCCGCCGCGTGCTCCGGCGCCCACGCGATGCCCACGCTGGCGGACACGCCGAGGCGCAGCCCGGCGATCACGAACGGGTCGTCGAGCTGGCTGCGCAGGCAGATCGCGAGCTTGCGCAGGTCGCCTGCGGCGCGAGCGCCGACTACGAGCAGCCCGAAGTCGTCGCTCCCGAGCCGGGCCACCAGGTCGTCAGGCCCAACGGCCGCGCGCAGGCGCTCGGCCACGCCGGTGAGCAGGCCGTCCGCCTCGCGGTGCCCGAGGGTGTCGTTGAAGTCCTTGAAGTTGTCCAGGTCGAGACAGAGCACGCCCACCGTGGCGCCGGTGTGGCGTGCGCGCTCGAGCGCCTGCTCAACGCGCGCGCGGAACAGGGTGCGGTTGGCGAGGCCCGTGAGCGCGTCGTGCGTCGACTCCTGCTCGCGCAGCTCTGCCTGGCGGGCGCTGTAGTAGATCGCGAGGAACGGCAGCGCGAGCAGCGGCAGGGTCGCGAGGCTGAAGTGCGCGGCGATTACGACTACGGGGGAGAAGCCCACGAGGACGCCGTCGATCACCAGGATCATCGCCAGCCGGCCACGCAGGTGGACCCAGACGGGCAGACCCATCGCGAGGGCGGTGACGGTGATTGCGAGCAGCTCGTTGACGAGGAGCAATGCCAGGCCGGCGAGGCCGATGGCCGGGAGGTCGCCCGGATGGATCGGCGTGCCGGTGTGGGGAATGCTGGTCAGCGCGCTCAGCACCGCGGCGGACGCGGCCATCGCGAGGAGGTACATCGCGGTGTTGAACGCCACCTTGATCGCCGGCTGGCGGCAGACGACTCCCCACAACAGGACGCCGCCGGCAAACGAGACGACGCCCGCTCCGGTCCCGTACATCAGCAGCGTGCTGAAAGCGAACAGGTTGGAGGAGCTGATGCGGCTGTCGTCGTGCTGGCGAGGCGAGCTGAGATGCACCGACTCCGCGATCACGACAAGCGTGGTGAAAACGAGGAAGCGCCAGGGCGCGTCAGCGAGCGAGTCGAACTCATTCCTCGCTATCAGGACGCCCAGGACGGCGATGCCGGCTGCGATGACGAGCGCCGCGAACCGATAAACGGGGTCGGCGGCGCGGGCGCGCAAGGTCCTCCCGCCGTTCGGGCGGGTTGAACCATCCATGACGTCGCCGGGTGGCCTCGCCGGCGCGACCTGCGGATCCATGCCCCGGGTGATCGGACGGTCCGGTCTCAGACTTAGCCCTACAGTGGGCAAATACCATGCCCCGCGCGCGCAGCAGACAGCTCAAGTGGTGGGAGAGGTGGCTCGAACGGTTCGCCGCCTCTCGTCTCGGAGGCTGGTTCTTCGTTCAGATCGGAAACCGCGTGGACCCGTTTCTGCTGAAGCTCAGCCGCGGCAGGTTCAGCGTGGCAATGGGCCAGCCCGTGCTGCTGGTGACCGTGACGGGCGCGAAGAGCGGCGTGCCGCGCGAGACCCCGCTGCTGTTCGCGGTCGACGGCGACAACCTCGTCGTCGTGGCCTCGAAGGCCGGCAGCCCGCACCACCCGGCCTGGTACCACAACGTCAAGGCGAACCCCACCGTGGACATCCTCGCGCCGGGCGGCCGCAGCGGCCGCTACCTCGGGCACGAGGCCGAAGGCGAGGAGCGCGCACGGCTCTGGGATGAGGTGAACGACCTCTACTCGGGCTACGACGT
The DNA here is from genome assembly GCA_036555755.1 of Thermoleophilaceae bacterium. Classification (GTDB taxonomy): domain Bacteria; phylum Actinomycetota; class Thermoleophilia; order Solirubrobacterales; family Thermoleophilaceae; genus JAICJR01. Next base: position 6,620 of record DATBKS010000188.1, on the reverse strand, counting down.
CTATCAGGACCGCGCCGGCTCGCGCCGCATCCCGGTGATCGTCTTCACGCGGGTCTGAGCCGGCAGGTTCTAGGGTCCCCGGGATGGGCAAGCGATCCCGCCGCCGCAACCGCGGCGAGTCACAGGCGTCCGCGCCGGTGACGACCACGGACTACACGGACCCCGAGGGCAACGTGCTCACGCTGCGTGACGAGCTGTCGGCTGGCACGGTGAACAAGGTGCGCCAGCTCGACTCGACTCCCGGCGCCTCGGCGGAGGACCGCTGGCAGCGCCGCGGTGAGCTCCTCTTTGAGCGCCTGGCGGTGGGCTGGACCATCTCCGGCCTTCCGCTCGAGGGCCAGAAGGAGCTCCTGGGCCGCTACCGCATGGCCAGCACAGACGAACGCAACTGGATCCGCGACACCATCGACGGGCACCTGAAAGAGCACGTGCCCGAACTGGCGCCGTAGAAAGCAGAAGGGCCGCCCCGAAGGACGGCCCCGCTGCCAACTGCCAACTGCCAACTAATTACCGGTGTCCTCCCGGATTGGCGATGCCATCCAGGAACGACTGCCCATTCGGCGAGCCGACACCCGTGACGTCGTCATAGCCCGGCCGCGTCGCGATCGTGCCCGTCGTGTTGAACGAGCGCAGCGACGTGCTGATGCCGTCCGTCGCGTCCACGCCATTGACGTAGTCGTTGCGGACGTCAGCCAGCTGGCTGGTCGGGTTGACGATGTCCTTGAACAGCGACGAGCCCGCACGCGCGTAGAACAGCGGGTTCGCGAACCCGTGCCGCGTGCCGCCAGCCTGGTCGGCCAGCGCCATGATCCCCGCCATCAGCGGCGAGGACAGGCTCGTGCCGCCGAGGCGGTACTCGCTGTACTTCACCGACCCGTCGGGGAACGTCTGCGTCTGCCCGACGAGCATGCCGGTGTTCGGGTCGCCGACCGTCGCGATGTCAGGCACCGCGCGGCCCGGACGGCCACCGAAATAGCGCGCGATGCGGTTCGGCACCACGCCCTTCTGGTAACCGGGCTCGGCGAACAGCTGGCTCGTGCCGCCGCCACCGCCGTACAGGTAGTCACCTGGCGGAGTCGGATCCCAGGCGCCGTCCGATAGCGAGCTGATGGACGTGCCCCAGCCGGTCTCGAACAGGTAGTTGTTGTTCTTGCCGACGCCGAGCGACGTCCCGCCGACCGCCGTCACGAGCGGATCGGATGCCGGGAAGTCGGCGGCGCGGTAGCCGATGTCGGCGATCTCGTCCCCGTCGTCACCCGACGAGAAGTAGACGCCGATGCCCTCGACAGACGCCTGCCGGAACGTGTCGTTCCACGCCTTCAGCAGGCCCTTGGGCTCATCCTCGCCGGCGTTGCCGTACGAGTTCGTGATGATCTGCGCCCGGTTGTGGTCGACGATGTTGTTCATCGCCGCGATCAGGGACTCGTCGTTGCAGTCCTGCCCGCCCACGTAGAGCACGTTCGCTCCCGGAGCCATCGAGTGGACCGCCTCGACGTCGAGGGTCTCCTCGCCGTACCAGCCCTGCGGGTCGCACGGATCGTCGGCCGGGGCGTTGAAGATGCCCGGCGGGACGATCTGGCTGAACTTCACCTTCGGCAGCCCGTGCAGGCCCGAGTACGTGTTCGCGTCCTGCTCGATCGTCGGCGCGGCGAACGCGTCGATGATCGCCACGGTCTGGCCCTTGCCGTTGTTGCCCGACTTGATGGCGTTCGAGACCCCGTACGCGCCCTCGAGCTGCTTGGGCTGGTACCCACACGGCGCGTAGGGCTGGGTCTGGCCGTACGCCGGCGGCGTGCCGGTCGCCTTCTTCTCAGCCCAGTAGGCCGAGCACGGCGGCGCGTTCACGAACGCCGGGCTCGGAGGAGCGCCGGGCAGATCGCCCGGAGTCGGGTTCGACGTCGTCGCACCCGGCTTCATCAGCCGGTCGCTGCCGTCGAGGCCGGTGACGCCGGTGACGCTCCTGGCCACGGAGCGCGGGATGCTCAGGTCGCCGTTCGGCGCCTGCATCACGCGGCTCGCGTGCCGGTAAGTGCGGATCTGGGTGTCGAAGGCCTTCTCGATCCTCGCCACGTCGCCCGTGGCTTCCACCCAGCGGTTGTTGGTTGGAGTGTTGCTGCTCACGCTGAAGCCGGCGTTCTTCAGCCAGGCCTTCACGGCGCTGACCGCCGCGTTGGTCGGCGCGAAGCGCGCGTGGAACTGGTCCGGCGTGAGGTAGTGGCCGTACGAGGCGCTCGACGGGTTGCTGACCGCGTCGATCGTCTGATCGAGAGCGCTCGAGTTACGGAACTTCAGGAAGACCCAGAAGGTCTTGTCTTGCGCGTTGGGCGCCGAGCCGACCTGGCTCGAAGGCGTCGCCCAGTTCGGTGCGCTGTTGGGTAGCACGGTGCGGGACGTGGCTCCTGCCGCTGTCGCCGGCACCGCGCCGGCTACCGCGCAAGCGACCAGTGCCGCGCGGCGCAGGGTGTTCGTGGAGAGACGCAAAGTCTCCTCCTCCCTAGCTGGGGGAAGGGGTTTTTCGTCCGTGCGACCCCTCCCGATGGTCATTCGTGACTCCCGCCGAGGCCCTCCCGCCTGGCAGGTTCGGACCGGCTTTATACCGCTTCGTACCCAGTTCGATCCATCTGAGTCAAACTGCGCCATGACGCATCGGCGTTCGCCGGGGCGTGATCCGGATACGGGGAGAGGCATGAGACAGCTCACCAGTCTCGACGCGCAGTTCCTCGCGGTGGAGACGCCGCGCACCTACGGGCACGTCGGCGGGCTCGCCGTCTACGACCCGAGCACGGCACCCGGCGGGCGGCTCGAGCTGTCCGACATCTGCAAGCTCGTGTCAGAGCGGCTGCACCTGTTGCCGCCGTTCCGCTGGCGGCTCGTGAACGTGCCGTTCGGCCTCGACTACCCGTACTGGATCGAGGACCCGGACTTCGACATCGACTTCCACATCCGCGAGGCCGCGATCCCGCCACCCGGCGACGACCGGCACCTGGCCGAGGTGGTGTCGCGGATCTTCGCGCGGCCGCTCGACCGCTCGCACCCGCTGTGGGAGCTCTACCTGATCCACGGGCTGGCCGGCGGGCGCGTGGGGATGCTGACGAAGGTGCACCACGCGGTGGTGGACGGCGTGTCCGGCGCGGAGATCCTGAGCGTGCTACTCGACCTCTCGCCCGAGGGCCGCGAGATCCCGCCGCCTGAGCCGGGCCACGGCGGCGAGCGCGTGCCCACCGACCTCGAGATGCTCGGCCGCGGCCTCGCCGGGCTGCCTCGGCAGCCTGTCCGGATGGTGCGAGCACTGCCATCCACGGTGCCCAACCTGGTCGACGTTCCGGGCGTCGGGCGCCTGCCGGGCATGCGTACTTTCGGGCGCGTGACCTCGCGGGTGAGACGCGCGGTGGGCGGGGCCTCGACCGACCCGCGAGTGCTCGAGCAGCAGACCGCTTCGGTTCCGCGCACGCGTTTCAACGGGCCCATCTCTCCCCACCGGCGCTACTCGTTCGGATCTTTGTCGCTGGACACCGTGAAGGCGATCAAGAACGAGCTCGGCGTGACGGTGAACGACGTGGTGGTGACGCTGTGCGCGACGGCGGTGCGCGACTGGCTCGTTGAGCGCGGCGAGCTGCCGGACGAGCCGCTCGTGTCGATGATCCCGGTGTCGGTGCGGGCGCCGGACGAGTACGGCGCATTCGGCAACCGCGTGTCGATGATGATCGTCCCGATCCCGACCAACGTGGACGACCCGCGCGAGCGGCTGCGGCAGGCGCACGAGTATCTGCGCGGTGCGAAGGAACGCCACAGCGCGATCCCCGCGAACCTGCTCACGGACGCCACCGCGTTCATCCCGCCGGCAGTGGCGGCGATGGCGGCGCGGACGACGCTCGACATCATGGGCCGGATGCGACCCCCGCTGAACCTGGTGATCTCGAACGTGCCCGGTCCGCGCGAGCGGCTGTACTGCGCGGGAGCGCAGCTCCAGGCGCACTTCCCCGTGTCCGTCATCACCGACGGTGTCGGCCTCAACATCACCGCAATGAGCTACCGCGACCACATCGACTTCGGCATCGTCGCGGACCGCCAGATGGTGGGCGACGCCTGGCCGCTGATGGCGCGGCTCAAGGCGGCGTGCGAGGAGCTGGAGGAAGTGGTGATCGGGCCGAAGCGCGAGCCCGAGCCTGAGCCCGAGCCAGCGCAGCAACCACAGCCCGCTTCTTAGCCAGAGCCTGCGCAAGCTGGTGCGCAAGTACGGCTCACCGCACCCAAATTCGGGTGTTGGCTCGCTCCACCAGCGGCGGTAGGGGTCGTACCTTGCTTGTGTGATGGGTGGTTCAACCATCGAAAGGCACATCGGGCACAGAGTCACGCTCGATCTGCCGGTCGGAGTCGATGCACCAGGATGCGCCCGCCGCGCGTTCGACGCCATCCACCACGGACTCGAACCAGAGCTGGAATACACGGTCAAGCTCCTAATCTCCGAGCTCGTCAGCAACTCCGTGAAGCACTGCGGACAGGGCACCGTCCTGGTCGAGATCGAGGCGACCGGCAACAGCGTCCGCGTGGACGTGATCGATACCGGACCCACCTTCATCCCCGCGCCGAGAGAAGCCGCGCTCGACGCCGAAGGCGGCTGGGGCCTCGTGCTCGTCGAGCAGCTGTCGAACCGCTGGGGCAGCTTCGAGGGCAACGCCCACGTGTGGTTCGAGATCGACGCCGTCATCACGGCGGCCTAAGCTCCGCCGGGTGAGCGAGCGACGGCTCGCGGTCATCGACCTCGGCTCCAACTCCTTTCGCCTCGTGGTGTTCACGTGGGTGCGCGACAGCTGGTGGAAGCGCACCGACGAGATCCATGAGAGCGTGCGCCTCGGTCAGGGGCTCGACGGCTCAGGCGCCCTGCAGCCGGAGAAGATGGACCTCGCGCTCGAGACGATCGACCTCTTCTCGCACTTCTGCCGAGCCACCGGGATCACCGAGATCCGGCCGGTGGCGACCTCGGCGATCCGCGACGCCACCAACCGGGACGAGCTGCTGCGCAAGGCCGAGGAACGCTCGGGGCTCGACATCCGGGTGCTCTCGCGCGAGGAGGAGGCGTACTTCGGCTATCTAGCTGTGGTCAACTCCACCTCGCTCGAGAACGGCGTGGCGCTCGACATCGGCGGCGGCTCGATGCAGCTCGTCCACGTGAAGGACCGGCAGGAGCTCGACGCGCAGTCCTGGCCGCTCGGCGCGGTGCGCATGACGGAGCGCTTTCTCGCCGACGAGAAGGCGAAGAAGAGCCAGCTCGAGGCGCTCCGCGAGCACGTGTGCGAGGAGCTCGAATCTGCGCCCTGGCTGGCTGGCGCGGCCGAGCGCGGCGAGCGGATCGCGGGCATCGGCGGCGCGCTGCGCAACCTCGCCACCGCGGCCGAGCTCGAGCACGAGCTGCCGTCGTTCGGCGTCCAGGGCTTCATCCTGCGCAAGAAGGCGCTGTCGCGCCTCGTGGAGGAGCTGGCCGACCTGCCGGCGTCCGAGCGCGGCGGCCTCCCCGGCATCAAGAAGGAGCGCGGCGACCTGATCCTCGCCGCGGCCGTGGTCATCGAAGAAGTGATGACCTGCGGCGGCTTCGACGAGATCGAGACGACGGAGGAGGGCCTGCGCGAGGGCGTCTTCTTCTCCGTGCTGCTCGGGGACCGCGACCCGCCGCTGTTCGAGAACGTGCGCATCGCCAGCGTCTTCAACCTCGCGCGCCAGTACCACCCGGAGCCGGTGCATACCGACCACGTGGCGTTGCTCGCGCTCCAGCTGTGGGACGAGCTTGCGGCGGCGGGACTGCACGAAGGCCGCCAGGACGAGCGCGAGCTGCTCTGGGCCGCCGCGATCCTGCATGACATCGGCACCGCGGTGGACTACGACGACCACCACCGTCACTCTCGCTACCTCGTGCTGAGCGCGGGGCTGCCGGGCTGGTCCCAGCGCGAGACCGTGCTGATCGCGCAGATGGTCCGCTATCACCGCAAGGGCACGCCGAGCCTGGCGGACTTCGAGCGCCTGACCGAGAAGGGCGACGACGAGGTGCTGCTTCGCTGCGCGGCGGTTCTGCGCCTGGCGGAACAGTTCGAGCGTGCGCGCGACCAGGCCGTGAAGGCCGCCCACGTCGCGGTCACCGACGGGCACGTGGACCTCACGATCGAGGCAGACGAGGACGTGACGCTCGCTCGCTGGGCGGCGGAGCGTGCCAGCGACGTGTTCGAGAGCGCGTTCGGCAAGGAGCTGCGAGTCAGCTAGCGAGCAGGTCCGCTACCGACGGGCCTTTGCCGTGTTCGTTCCCGTATGTTCAGGGGCATCGGACGTTCGCGTACCTCAGCGCGCGTGGCGCTGGGCGCGGTTGCGCTGGCAGGGGCTATTGCCTGCAGCGCCGAGCCCGCTTCGGCCGCCACGACGATCAAGGCCGGCGGCTACAAGCTGGCTCTCCCCGCGCCCGGCCACGTGAGCGTGGCCGCCGTCGAGGTGACCGTGCAGAAGCACGGCCGCGGCCGCCCGCCGACGCGTGTCTCGCTGACGGTGCCGAACCGCTTCGGGCTGCCGGACTCGGTCCGAGTCTTCTACGCGCGGCACCGGATCTCGACCGCCCCGCTGCGCTACGAGCTGCTGCT
>DATBKS010000187.1:0-30543 GCA_036555755.1 Thermoleophilaceae bacterium | reverse complement strand
GAGACCACGTTCGCGTCGAGCGCGAGGCTCTGGATCTCCTTCAGCAGGACCTTGAACGACTCCGGGATGGAGGGCTCGGGGATGTTCTCGCCCTTGACGATCGACTCGTAGGCCTTGACGCGGCCGACGGTGTCGTCGGACTTGACCGTGAGCATCTCCTGGAGGGTGTACGCCGCGCCGTAGGCCTCGAGCGCCCACACCTCCATCTCGCCGAAGCGCTGACCGCCGAACTGCGCCTTGCCGCCCAGCGGCTGCTGGGTGACGAGCGAGTAGGGGCCGGTCGAGCGGGCGTGGATCTTGTCGTCGACCAGGTGCAGCAGCTTCAGGATGTACATGTAGCCGATGGTGACCTTGCCCTTGTAGGGCTCACCGCTGCGGCCGTTGTAGAGCTGCACCTTGCCCGCGGCACGGTTGCCCGGCCGCTCTGACTTGGTGACCCCGAGGTCGATGCCCCGGTCGGCGTTCTCGTCCTGCCATCTGACCAGGGCGTCGTCGACGTCCTCGACGGTGGCGCCGTCGAACACGGGGGTCGCGACGTTCACGCGGCCGCCGTCTCGCTGTGCCTCCTTGTATGAGGCGGAGCCGTCGTCGTACCAGCCGTTGGCCGCCACCCAGCCCAGGTGCGTCTCCAGGATCTGGCCGATGTTCATTCGGCTCGGGACCCCGAGCGGGTTGAGGATGACGTCGATGGGCGTGCCGTCCTCCATGAACGGCATGTCCGCCTCGGGCACGATCTTCGAGATCACGCCCTTGTTCCCGTGCCGGCCGGCGAGCTTGTCGCCCTCGGCGATCTTGCGCTTGGTGGCGACGTAGACGCGCACCAGGTCGTTGACGCCAGGCGGCAGGTCGTCCCCCGCCTCGCGGCTGAAGGTGAGGACGTCGATGACGACGCCGCCCTCGCCGTGGGGCACCTTGAGCGAGGTGTCGCGGACCTCGCGCGCCTTCTCCTTGAAGATGGCGCGGATCAGCTTCTCCTCGGCGGTCAGCTCGGTCTCGCCCTTCGGCGTGACCTTGCCCACCAGGAGGTCGCCCGACTGGACCTCGGCGCCGATGCGGACGATGCCGCGCTCGTCGAGGTTCCTCAGGCTCTCCTCAGAGCGGTTCGGGATGTCGCGGGTGATCTCCTCGTCGCCCAACTTGGTCGTGCGGGCGTCGATCTCGTACTCCTCGATGTGGATCGAGGTGAGCTCATCGTCCTTGACGAGGCGCTCGGAGATGATGATCGCGTCCTCGAAGTTGTAGCCCTCCCAGGACATGAAGGCGACCAGGCAGTTCTTGCCGAGAGCCAGCTCCGCCACGTTCGTGGAGGAGCCGTCGGCAAGGGCGTCGCCCTTCTTCACCTTCTGACCGGCCGAGACCAGCGGCTTCTGATGGATGATCGTGCCCTGGTTCGAGCGCATGTACTTGTGCAGCTCGTACTCGTCCTTGTCGATCACGATCTTCTCGGCGTCGACGTAGGTGACCTCGCCCGCATCGCGCGCGAGAAGAACGTCACCGGTGTCGATGGCGGCGCGGGCCTCGACGCCCGTGCCGACCAGCGGCGGCTCGGTCTTGAGCAGCGGCACCGCCTGAGCCTGCATGTTCGAGCCCATCAGGGCGCGGTTGGCGTCGTCGTGCTCGAGGAACGGGATCAGGGCGGTCGTGACGGACCAGATCTGGTCCGGCGACACGTCCATCAGGTCGACGTCCTTCGGCGCGGCGAGGATGAACTCGCCGTCGCGCGAGCGGCACGTGACGCCCGGGCCCTTGAGCTTGCCCGTCTTCGGGTCAACCTCGACGTTGGCCTGGGCGATGACCTTCTCCTCCTCCTCGTTCGCGTCGAGGTGGACGATCTTGTCGGTGACCACGCCGTCCTTGACGATCCGGTACGGGGTGGTGACGAAGCCGTGCTCCGACACCTCGGCGTACGCGGACAGCGAGCCGATGAGGCCGATGTTCGGACCCTCAGGGGTCTCGATCGGGCACATGCGGCCGTAGTGCGACGGGTGCACGTCGCGCACCTCGATAGGCGCGCGCTCGCGCGTCAGGCCGCCGGCGCCGAGAGCCGACAGGCGGCGGCGATGCCTCAGGCCCGACAGTGAGTTCGTCTGGTCCATGAACTGCGACAGCTGCGAGGACCCGAAGAACTCCTTCTGGGCGGCAACGACCGGTCGGATGTTGATGATGGTCTGCGGGGTAATGGTGTCCGCGTCCTCGGTGGTGAGGCGCTCGCGGACAACACGCTCCATGCGGTAGAGGCCGATCCGGAATGCCTCCTGGATCAGCTCGCCCACCGTGCGCAGTCGGCGGTTGCCGAAGTGCTCGTATTCGTCGAGGCGGTCGGCGATCGGCTCGCGCGGGAGGGTCTGCGCCTCGAGCGCGTAGTCCTTGATCGGCTCGCCGTTGTCGTACTCGCCGCTCTCCGGGATGCCGAGCTCACGCGGCAGCGTGATCAGCTCGCGGATCAGCTCGATGATGTCCTGGTGGGTGAGCGTCCTCGTATCGAGGGCCTCATCCAGCTTCAGGCGCGAGTTGAGCTTGTAGCGACCGACGCGCGTGAGGTCGTAGCGCTTGGGGTCGAAGAACAGCTGGTTGAGCAGCGCGCGCGCGTTGTCCACGCTCGGCGGCTCGCCCGGGCGCTGCTTCTTGAACAGCTCGACGAGGGCGCCTTCCTCGGTCCTGGTGACCTCGGTGTCGGCCTCGATGGTGTTGCGGATGTAGAGCGAGTTGTCGAACATCTCGAGGATCTGCTCGTCCGCCGCATAGCCCATCGCGCGCAGGAGCACCGTAATCGGCAGCTTGCGCTTGCGGTCGATGCGGACGTAGACGCGACCCTTCTTGTCGATCTCGAGCTCGAGCCACGAGCCACGGGCCGGCATCAGGTTGGCCGTGAAGACCTGCTTCTCGCGGTCCTTCGGCTCCATGATGTAGGCGCCAGGCGAGCGGACGAGCTGCGTGACGACGACGCGCTCGGTTCCGTTGATGATGAAGGTGCCCCAGTCGGTCATCCACGGGAAATCCCCCATGAAGACGGACTGCTCGCGGATCTCGCCGGTCTCCCTGTTCTGGAAGGCGACCTTGACGGTCAGCGGGCGGGCATATGTGAGGTCCTTCTCGCGGCACTCCGAGATGGGTGCCACAGGTTCGTCGAAGGTGATGTCCTCGAAGACGACGGCGAGATTGCCGGTGTAGTCCTCGATGGGCGAGACGTCGTTGATGGTCTCGCGGAGGCCGCCCTTCTCAGTGTCAACAAGCCACTCGAAGGACTTCCTTTGGACGTCAATCAGGTTGGGTAGGTCAGAGGCGTTTTCTAGGCGGGCAAAAGTGCGACGCGAGCGACTAGCAGCACGTGCCAAGACAGCAACTCCTTGAGGGTTCGGCGGGGGCAGCAGGCGGGCGCAAAGCGCGACCGCCGAATATAGCACAGTGAAACCCGCCCCCGTAGGGGCGTTTGCCCCGCCCGCAGGTGGGGCGGAATCGGGCCATCACGGACCCCGTCCCGAGGCTTCGCGTGTATGTGGCGAAGCGCTGCTCGAGGGACGGCTGCGGCTATAGGCCGCCGGTAAAGGTAGCGGGTTTGCGGGGTGTTGGCTACGGGCTGAGTTTTCTAGTTCCTAGTTCTTAGTTGCTAGTTGCAGATTCGGCACCTGCCCGTGCTGCATTCGCACGCCGGCGGCTTTGGTTGGATCCCGCTTGCTCCCCAGCGGCTCAGCCACTCGCGCGCTGTGGAGTCGGTCGTGTCGGTGCGGTGCTCGTTGAGCAGCGCCTTCACGCGGAAACTCGATTGGGCTTCGAGGATCGTGGTGAGGTCTGGACCGTCCCCCATGCCTGCGGTGTACGCGACACGGGGGACGGATCCTTCAGCTGCGGGTGCTTCAGGCGCTCTGCGGGACCTTCGAGATGGCCTCCTGGTAGCGGCCCATTGCCTCGGCTACGCCTTCGTTCGTGAGGGCCTCGGCGATGCGCAGGTCCGCGACCACCAAGCTGGCGTCGACCGTGACGCGCTGGAACTCCTCGTCCTCCTGCGCGGCGTCTAGCTGCTCGTGAGAGCCGTGGAGCACGATGTAGCCGTTGAGGTCGCTGTTCGCTCCGAACAGGGCTACGTCGAAGCTCTCGATGCGGCCCTCTTGCTGCAGACGGCCGTAGAACCCCATCGCCTCGTTGAAGACCTCGAGTCCTCGCTCCTCGCGTCCAGGAATGGGGGATCCCCAGCTGATGTGGAGCACGCGGTCAGCCATTAAGGCTCCTTCCGCTTGCGGCCCGGCCCGGGGGCGTCGGGCCTGTCCTGCCAACCCTCCCATCCGGGCGGGGGCCGATGCAACCTCTTATCTAGTTGCAGATCTGGCAGCGGCCTTCGGCGCAGCCGCACTGAGGCAGCTCTGCCACGGCGGGCCTGAAGCCGGCGCGGCGCAGCCACTCGGCACCGAGTGGGTCGCGGCGGTCGAGGAATCCACCTGGCCAGCAGCGGGGGTAGATGGACCCCATGCCGGAGTTCCGCGTGGCGATCAGGTCCGCAAGGCGTGCGTTGTTTCGTTCCATGTTGGCTCCCTTCCAGCCCTGGCTCCGGCTCCATCCGGAGAACCCCTGAGGACTGGTTAGAGGCGGTGATGCCCACCTGGACCAGAAAGCAAACAGCCCCGCCGGAGCGGGGCTGCAAATGCGTGCGGTAATACCGCGAAAGAGCTACTTGAGCTCGACGCTTCCGCCGGCCTCTTCGATCTCGGCCTTGAGCTTCTCGGCCTCGTCGCGCTCGATGCCCTCCTTGACGGGCTTGGGCGCCTCGTCCACGAGTGCCTTGGCCTCCTTGAGGCCGAGACCCGTGGCCGCGCGAACGACCTTGATGACCTGGATCTTCTTGTCGCCGGAGGCGGTGAGGACGACGTCGACGGTGCTCGACTCCTCCTCGGCCGCGGCGCCGTCACCGCCGCCGCCGCCGCCCGCGGCCGGAGCCGCCGCGGCGACCGCGGTCGCGGATACGCCGAATTCCTCCTCGAGCGCCTTGATGCGCTCGGACAGCTCGAGGACCGAGATGCCCTTGAGCTCCTCGATCCAGTCCTCAGTACTTACCTTCGTGGCCATTACTAGCCCTCCTTACTCAGTCTCGCCCTCGGAGGGCGTGTCCGACTCTTCGGTGTCTGTTTCTGTCTCAGCTGCCGCCTCGGGTTCCTCCTCGGCGGCTGAAGCTTCCGGCTCCTCGGCGGGAGCCTCTTCCTCGGCCGGCGCCTCTTCGGCCGGCGCTTCCGCCTCTGCTTCGACGGGAGCTTCGGCCTCTGGCTCAGCTGCCGGCGGCGCTTCGCCGGTCACCAGTCCCTGCTCGGCGATCTGGCCGAGCTGGATCGCGAGGCCCGAGATCATCGATCCGAGGCCGCGCACCAGGGTGGTCAGCGGCGAGGCGAGGATGCCGACGAACTGGCCGTTCAGCGCGTCGCGCGACGGCAGGCGCGAGATCGACTCGATCTGCTCGATCGAGAGCACCTCGCCGCCCATCTGCCCGCCCTTGAAGGCGAGCGTGTCCGTCTCACGCCGGTACTGCGCCAGCGCCTTGGCCGCCAGGGCAGCGTCGCCGCCCTCGGTGACGAAGGTGAAGGCGGTCGGGCCCTCGAGCAGCTCCTTGAGCGACTCGGCGCCCGCGGCGTCCGCGGAAAGGATCGTGAGGCGGTTCTTGACCACGCGGAAGGTGGCCCCAGCCTCGACGAGGCGGGTGCGCAGGTCCGCCGCGTCCTTCACGGACAGCCCGCGGTAGTCCACGGCGAAGATCGCCTCGGCGCCACGGATCTGGTCCGCGACCTCCTCGATTACTGCTGCTTTCTCATCTCTGTTCATTGGATCTCCACGTCGGACCGAACGTAAAAAGCCCGCACGCAGGCGGGCTTGGAGAAGCAACGAAGGCTCTCACCGGCTCCACCTTCACCGGACTTACGCGATCTGCGGCCGGTGGTCTCGGGCGTTCGGCGTGTGCAGGTCAGGCTACCGGGGTGGCGGCCTCCACGATGTTGCGGGTGCGAAGCGGGTCGACGCGTACGCCCGGTCCCATGGTGGTGGTGAGGGTGATCGTGCGCAGGTAACGGCCCTTGGCGGCGGCGGGCTTGGCCCGCACCACCTCGTCGATGAGGGCGGCGTAGTTCTCGAGCAGCGCGCGCTCGTCGAAGTCTGTCTTGCCGATGGCGAGGTGAACGATCGCGCCGCGGTCGGTGCGGTACTCCATGCGCCCGGCCTTCGACTCGCTCACGGCGGTGGCGACGTCGTCGGACACGGTGCCCACCTTGGGGTTCGGCATCTTGCCCTGCGGGCCGAGGATGCGGCCGAGCCGGCCGACCACGGGCATCATGTCCGGCGTCGCGATGGCGATGTCGAAGTCGGTGAAGCCCTCCTCGATGCGCTTGGCGAGATCCTCGTCGCCGACGATGTCCGCGCCGGCCTCCTGGGCCTCGCGCGCCTTGTCGCCCTTGGCGAAGACCGCGACGACCTGCTCCTTGCCGGCGCCGTGCGGCAGCGAGATCGTGCCGCGCAGCTGCTCGTCCGCATGGCGGACGTTGAGGCCGGTGCGGATGTGCACCTCGACGGTCTCTGGGAACTTGGCCCGCTGCATGCCCTTCACGAGCCCGATCGCGTCGGCCGGCTCGTAGGTGGCCTCGCGGTCGACCTGCTCGTACAGCTCGCGGTAGCGCTTGCCTCGCTTCGCCATCAGCCAACCTCCACGCCCATCGAGCGCGCGGTGCCCTCGATGATCTTTGCGGCCTGGTCGATGTCGCGCGCGTTGAGGTCCGGCATCTTGGTCTCGGCGATCTGGCGCACCTGATCCTTCGAGATCTTGCCGACCTTCTCGCGGTTGGGCTCGGCTGAGCCCTTCTGCAGCCCGGCGGCCTCCTTGATCAGGACGGCGGCCGGCGGCGTCTTCGTGATGAAGGTGAAAGAGCGGTCCTCGAACACCGTGATCTCGACCGGGATGATGCGGCCGTTCTGGTCCTGGGTCTGCGCGTTGAACGCCTTGCAGAACTCCATGATGTTGACGCCGTGCTGGCCGAGCGCAGGGCCGACCGGCGGCGCCGGGTTGGCGGCCCCGCCGGGGACTTGCAGCTTGATGAGTGTCAGGACTTTCTTTGCCATGAAGGGATGGGAGGTTACTGAGCGGTATCGAGTATCGAGTGCTCGAGTCTCGATACTCGAGACTAGATCTTCTTCACCTGGTCGAAACCGACCTCCACTGGGGTTTCGCGCCCGAAGATCGAAACGAGCACCTTGAGCTTGGCGCCGTCCTCGTTGATCTCCGAGATCTCGCCGGAGAAGTCTGACAGGGGGCCGGAGACGACCTTGACGGACTCGCCGATCGAGAACTGTGCGCGCGTGCGCGGGCGCTCCGCGGTCTCGCGGTTGAGCAGGCGGTCGATCTCCGCCTGGCTCAGCGGCACCGGCTTGTTGGACGCGCCGACGAAGCCCGTGACGCCCGGCGTGCCCTTGACGAGCATCCAGGAGTCCTCGTTGAGGTCCATGTTCACGAGCACGTAGCCCGGCATGGTCCGCTTCTCGGTCTGGATCTTCTGGCCGTCCTTCATCTCCGACACGACTTCGGTCGGGATGACGATCGTGCGGACGTTGCGGGACTGGTTAAGCGAGACCACTCGGTGCTCGAGGTTCTGCTTGACCTTGTTTTCGTGCCCTGAATAAGTGTTTACGGCATACCAGCGAAACATCGTTTTCCTTACAGAATCTTGTCTATGAGTTTGGAGAAGATGGCGTCGAGGAGGCCCAGGTAGGCGCCCATGATCACCACAAAGAACAGGACCACACCGGTGAGCATGGTCAGGGTCTGACGATCCGGCCACTCGACCCGCTGGAGCTCAGCCCAGACCGCGATCAGGAAGGCTATGACCCTATTACGGTGATGGCGCTCGTGCGGTTCGCGCCTTCCCCGCCGGCCACGCGGGCCCTGTACCTCCGCCTCCTGAGCCTCGTCGACGGCCTCCTGGAGGTCCTCGTCGTCACCCTCGAACTCAGGTGCCGGCGGCGGATGCTCCACCACGGTCTCGCTGAAGCCCGTGTCCGGCGGGGGCGCTCCTGTGTAAAGCTCGACTTCCTCTTCCAGCTCCTCTTCGGTCTCGGGCGCGTCGGCGCGTACCTGAGCGAGGCGCTCGGCGCGTCGCTCGGCCTGGCGTTGCTTTGCCCGCTGGCGGTTACGTGCCATAGAAGGACGCGATCGGCCCGGGGGCTGGCTACCGGGTTTCCCGGTGTGCCGTGTGCTTGCCGCACCAGCGGCAGTACTTGCGCATCTCGATCCGGCCGGGATCGTTGCGCTTGGACTTCTCAGTTTGGTAATTCCGGCGCTTGCACTCTTCGCAAGCGAGCGTCACGCCGATTCGGACATCTCCGCGGGCCATGGCTCCCTTTGGCGACGATATGCGCCGTCCTTAGCGAAGAAAAACCCCTTTAGGGGCCCGGTGCTCGGACAACGCGAGATTGCTCGGTCAGTCTAGCGCGCCTCCGAGGCCGACCCGGCGCTGCAGCGCTCATTCAACCCTCCAAGGGCGGGGGTATTGGCCGATTACCGAGGGCGATGCGCTCTTCGCTGGAACACGATGCCGGCACGCTTCGCAACCTCTCGCTCGCGAGCGGCATGGACCTGTTCGCGTATCGTGGGGACCACGTGGCCGAGCGGGTCGGCCGCGCGCTGGAGCGGGAGGGGATCCAGGACATCGATGAGCTGGCCCGTCGGGTAGCAGGGGACGACGAGGCACGCAGCCGCTTCCGGCGCTCGGTGGCCATGGTGGTGAGCGGCCTGTTCCGTGACCCCGCGCAGTTCCAGCTGATCGAGCGCGAGCTGCTGCCGATGGTGATGGGGGCGCGCCGGCAGCTGCGCGTGTGGTCCGCCGGGTGCGCGGACGGGGCGGAGCTCTACAGCGTCGGGATCGTGCTCGCGCAGCTGGGGATCCTCGACGAGGCGTCTCTGCTCGGCAGCGATCTGCTCGAGGAGAACCTGATGGCCGCCGAGCTGGGCGTGTACGGAGACGTGCAGCTCCCCGCCTCGCTGCGCGCGCGCATGCGCTGGGAGCAGCGCGACCTGCTTGAAGCGGCGACGCCGCCCGGCAAGTGGAGCCTCATCCTCTGCCGCAACCTCGCGATCTACCTGCGCGCACACGCGAAGCAGCTGTTGCACGGCCGGCTGGCGGGAGCGCTCGCCGCCGGAGGCGTGCTGCTGCTTGGGCGCAGCGAACGCATCACGGATCCCGAGGGAATCGGCCTCGAGCTGGTGGCGCCGCGCGCCTACCGGAGGGTGGCGTGATTCCGCGCGGGCTGAGCGGCCGGATGGTTGCCGCGAGCGTGCTGCTCGTGGCCGTGGTGGCCGTGGTGTTCACCGTGCTGCTGGGCGCTATCGGCGACCTGCGCGGCTCGACCCGCTGGACCGAGCACTCGGTGTTCGTGCTCGGCGCCGCGGGCGAGCTGCAGAACGACCTGGGCGACTTCGGATCCGCGACGCGCAACTACGTGGACGACCCGACCCCTCCGGGCCTGCGCACGTGGCGGGCGATGCGCGCCTCCCTGCCGGGCAACGCCGCGGCGCTGCGGCGCGTCGTCCGCGACAACCCGACGCAGGCAGCCGGCGCGAACGGCATCGCGACCGACATCGACGCCTACATCACCCAGTGGGCGACGCCGCTCGTGACCATGGCGCAGGATCCGGCCCAGCTGAAGCACGCGCAGGCGCTTTCGCAGCTGCCCGCCGGGCGCAACATGGCCGCCGCCATCCGGACGGAGTTCGAGCGCTTCGGCGCCCGTGAGAAGGCGCTCGGGCTCGAACGGGGCGGCAACTCGCGACACCACGCGGCCACCGCGTCGGTGGCGGCGATCGTTGCGCTCGTGGCACTTGTGCTCGCGATCGCTGCCTTCACCCTCGCGGTGGCGCGCTCCGTCGCCCGGCCGGTGCGACGCATGGCCGGAGCCGCCGCACGCCTCGGCCGGGGCGAGCTCGGCGTGCGCGTGGAGGAGTCGGGGCGCGGCGAGGTGCGCGACCTGGCGGAGGCGTTCAACCGGATGGGCGCGTCCCTGCGCGACTCGCGCGACGAGCTCGAGACCCAGAACCGCGAGCTCGAGTCGCAGCAGAGCGAGCTCGAGGACGCCCTCGAGCAGCTCGGCGAGGAGAAGGCGCAGGTGGAGGGCTTCCAGCGCTTCATCGAGCTCGTGTCGCGCGAGAACGATCCGGATCGGCTGGCCGACACCGTGCTCAGAGAGCTGTGCGACTACACCGACGGGGTCGTCGGGACGCTGTACGGCGTCGACGGCGACCACGGCGCGGCCCTCAACTGCCTGTCGGCGCTCGGGGTCGACCACGCGCAGCTGCCGGAGGAGATCCTGCCGGGCGAGGGCCTGGCCGGCCGCGCGATCGTCGAACGCAAGATCGTGACCGCGACGTTCGGCGAAGGCGGCCTGCGCTTCGAGAGCTTCGGGCAGCCGGTGAACCTGGGCCAGGAGCTGCACGTGCCGCTCGTGCACGGCGAGCAGTCGGTGGGCGTTGTGACGATCGGGCGCAGCGCGGGGCGCCCGCTCGTCCCGGTGGAGCTCGAGCGCATCCGTTATCTCGCGGCCCAGGCAGCCGTGGGTCTCTCGCACGCGTTCGCGCTGCGGCGGGCGCGCAACCAGGCCGCGCTCAACCGCGCGGTGCTCGACACCGCCTACGACGCTTTCGTGTCGTTCGACGAGCGGGGCCTCGTGACGGCGTGGAACCCCCAGGCCGAGGCGATCTTCGGCTGGAAGGCGATGGAGGCGGTCGGGCAGGAGATCAGCCGGCTCGTCGTGCCTGCCGAGCGGCGCGGCTGGTACCGCGACCAGCTCGCCCGCTTCCTGCGCGGCCAGGAGAGCGAACTGCTGAACCGCCGTGTGGAGGTGACCGGCCGCCACCGCGATGGTCGCGACTTCCCGGCCGAGGTCGCGATCACGCCGATCGAGCTTGACGGCGAGTGGCGCTTCAACGCCTTCATCCACGACATCTCCGATCGGCGGCTGCTCGAGCAGCGCAGCGGCAAGCTGTTCTCGATCTCGCTGGACTTCATGTGCACCTTCACGCGCGAGGGCCAGTTCGTGCAGATCAACCCGGCATGGAGGCAGGTGCTCGGCTGGTCGGACGAGCAGCTGCTCGGGAGCCGGATGATCGACTACGTCCACCCCGACGATCGCGAGCGCACGCTCCAGCACGCGGACAAGCTCGAGCAAGGCGGCGACGGGTCCGCGGACTTCGAGAACCGCTGGCGCACCGCGGACGGCTCCTATCGCTGGCTCCTCTGGAGCGCCCACCTGAGCCGCGATGAGGGACTGATCTACGCGGTCGCCAAGGACGTGACCGAGGCCAAGCGCAGCGAGCGCTTCTTCCAGGCGCGGCTGGCGTTGAGCGAAGCGCTCGCGCGTGCGGACACGCTCGAGCAGGATCTCGCCGGCGTTCTTGCCGCGGCGGGCGAAAGCCTCGGCTGGGACTTCGGCGCCGCGTGGCTGCCCGACGAGGAGGGGCGCGTCTTGCGCTGCGAGCGCACGTGGGGCGCGCCCGGGCACAGCGATCCGGTGATGGCCTCCGGGGCGATGGGAGCGGAGCTGCGCCGGGGCGATGGCGTCGTTGGGCGTGCCTGGAGTGACGCAAAGGCCTGCTGGATGAGCGACGTGTCGCAGATCGTGGATGACCCCTCCCATCCGTACGTCCACCTTCTGCACGCCGCGGGCGTGCGGGCGGTGGTGGCGGTGCCGCTCATCGGCGCCGACGGAGTGGTGGCGGTGCTCCAGCTGCTCTCGCGCGAGCCGCGGGAGCCGGACGAGGACGCGCTCCGTCTGCTCGAGGCGATCGGCGAGCAGGTGGGCCATGCGCTGTACCGGCGCCTCGCCCGGATGGAGGCCGACCGCATGAAGGACGAGTTCCTCGCGCTCGTGTCGCACGAGCTGCGCACGCCGCTGACCTCGATCGTCGGCTACCTGGAGCTGCTCGACGAGGATGGGGACGAGGTGAGCACCGAGCAGGGCAGGCGCTTCCTCGAGGTGATCGGGCGCAACGCGATCCGGCTCCAGCGGCTGGTGGACGACGTGCTCTTCGCCGCCCGCGCCGAGGCCGGGCGGCTGTCGCTCGCTGAGCGCGAGGTCAACCTCTCCGCCGTGGCCGGCGAGAGCGTCGCCGCCGCGCGGCCGCGGGCCGATGAGAGCGAGGTGGAGCTCGCACTCGACGCCGACGAGACGCCCGAGGTCGCCGGCGATCCCGACCGCCTCGGTCAGGCCATCGACAACCTGATCTCGAACGCGCTCAAGTTCACGCCGCCGGGTGGGCGCGTGGATGTGACGCTCCGCAACCTCGGCGACCGCGCCCGGATCGAGGTGCGCGACACCGGCCTCGGCATGTCAGAGGAGGACCTCGGGCGGGTGTTCGATCGCTTCTTCCGGTCGGCCGCGACGCGCGATCACGTGCCGGGAGTGGGACTCGGGCTGACGATCGTGAAGACCATCGTCGAGGGCCATGGCGGCACCATCGAGGTGTCGAGCACCGAGGGGGTCGGGACGACGTTCGGGATCGAGCTTCCGCTCGTGCCCGCGCGCGAAACGCTTAGTTCGACGACCCGTCCGGAATGATCCCCTCGGCGAGCTCCTCGAGCTCGCGCGGCGGGGAGCCGAGCAGCAGCCACTGGCCGTTCTCGGTGCGCTCCACGAGCCCTCGATCCTGAAGCCGGCCCAGCGCCGTGCTGACGCTCGGTCGGCGCGCGCCGACGATGCGCGCGAGCAGGCTGTGGGTCATCCGCAGCGGCAGCAGGACGCCGCCCGGGGTGACGCGGCCCCAGCGGTCCGCGTAGTACCAGAGGATCACGAGCAACCGCATCTCGACGAGCTTCAGGTGGCTGACCGCGAGGTGGAACGCGAGCGCGTGCGCGCGGCGCATGATCCTGTCCATCACGGCGCCGGTGAGCTCGGGATACGGCGCGACGGCGGATGCGAAGTCGCGATCGAGGAGTGCCATCCTGGTGGGCTCGAGCACATCCCAGGCGACCTCGAAATCGACGGACGAATCGAGCTCGTCGCTCGCAGCGGGGCGCAGGATGTCGCCGGGGCCGAGCAGCTCTGCGGAGCGGCGGCCCTGAATGACCACGCCCCGCGAGAGGACGCCGTCGAGAACGAAGAGCCCGTAGATCGGACGCGGCGGCTCGCTGGCGCGCGTCCAGGGCCCCGGATCGACGTGCATCACGTCGACGGCCACGCGCCTGATGCTGTCGACCGCGGCCTGGTCGAGACCCTTCAGGAGGTCCGGATCCTCTTCGACGAGCGAGGTCCGGCCATTAGTTGAGTTAGTTCCCGCCATTAATCAAATACCCCTGCTGCAAAGCCCAAAGCTAGCAAACAGCCTGGCCGGTCAAAGGTTCTAAACCGCGGTGCCCGATTCTTCGGCACCCAGCAGGCTACTCCTCGCCGCGGGCGGGACCTTCCACAGCTTCCGTTACCCGATCTCCCGGCAACCGCAACTTGTATGCGGCGAGGTACACGACGACGCTCACGACCAGCGTGAGGAGGGCGCCAATGCCCAGTCCAAAGGCCTTTTCGGCGGAATCGCCGTACGAACCGAAGTACGAGATGAGTGCGAGCGCGCCAAGCCACGGAAGGACCCAAGCGCCGGCGCGCCAATCCATCGGCGGTAGGTCGCGACCCGCGACCTTGTACACCCCAAGAAGGACCAGGCCGAGCACGATCGCCGCGAACAGCTTCCAGTTGGTGTCCCAGCCCGCCCAGTACACGATCATGTTGGCCGAGAAGAAGGCGAGGAACGGGATCAGGTGGCCGCCCCAGAGACGGAACGGGCGCTCGCGGTCCGGCAGCTCCTTGCGCAGCGCTGCCCAGACGAGCGGCCCGGAGCCGAACGACAGCACCGTGGCCGAGGTGATGAACGAGACGAGCTTCTGCCAGCCCGGGAACGGCAGGAAGAAGATCAGGCCGACGACGAACGCGAGCACCAGGCTCACCCACGGCGCGCCGCGGTCGGTCGTCTTGGTGAGTTCGGCCGGGGCGTTGCGGTTCTTGCCCATCGCGTAGGAGATGCGCGCGGTGGCGGTGGTGTAGACGAGGCCCGTGCCGGCGGGCGAGATCACGGCGTCGGCGTAAAGGATCGTCGCGAGCCAGGAGAGGCCGATGATCTTGGCGATGCCGGCCAGTGGACCGAAGTCGTTCTCGAAGTTGAGGCCCGCCCACCCTTTGGTCAGGCCGGACGCGGGCGCGGCGCCGATGAACGCGACCTGAAGGAGCACGTAGATCGTGCCGGCGATCAGTACCGAGCCGATCAGCGCGAACGGGACGTTGCGGCGCGGGTTGTCGCTCTCCCCCGCGAGCTCGACTCCCTGGCGGAAGCCGAGATAGGAGAACACGATCCCGGCCGTGGAGATCGACTCGAAGATCCCGTGCCAGCCGTAGGGCGTGAACCCGCCGTGGTCGCTGAAGTTCGCGCCATGGAAGGTCGTGACCAGGAAGGCGACGACGACCAGCACGATCACGCCGAGCTTCCACCAGACGATTGCCGTGTTGGCGCGCGCGAAGGCGCGGATGCCGACGAGGTTCACCCAGCAGAAGATCGCCATCAGCACGACGGCCACCGCGTAGCCGAGCGGGAAGGTGAGGACGGGCGTGGCGTCTGAGCCGGTCGCGTGTGCGAGCCCGCCGATGTTGTTCGACGCGTACTGCAGCGCCGCCTCGACCTCGATCGGCGCGACGCTGGCCGCGGCGAGCCATGTGATCCAGCCCATGACGTAGCTCGCGAAGCCGCCGAAGGCGAACTGTGGGTAGCGAACGACGCCGCCGGACACGGGGAACATCGCGCCCAGCTCGGCGTAGGTAAGGCCGACGAGCAGGATCATCAGCCCGCCGAGCGCCCACGCCACGATGGCGGCGGGGCCGGCCAGCTGCGACGCGTTCAGCGCGCCGAACAGCCAGCCGGAGCCGATGATCGAACCCACCGCCGCAAACAGCAGGCCGGTGCGGCCTATGTGACGGCGAAGCCCGCTGTCAGCGTCCTCGTGATGGACGTGACGGCGGCGGGACGTCTGGCGACCGGTCGTGACCGTGGCCATGTGCCCCTGATGCCCGACGCGGCCGGCCTAACACCTCCGCGCCGGATGTTCGGCCGGATCTAGCCCTGCTGGGCGACCACGAACCCGACCTGCCCATCCTGGACGCGAGCGTCCAGCACCTTGTCGTCAAGCGCGGGAGCGGCCTCCGCCTCGACGAACACGGGCACGTGCTCGCCTTCGATCTCCAGCACCTGGTCGGTCGGCTCGGGCTGCTCGACAAGGGAGATGCCGAGACCGGCCTGGCCGTCCTGTCCCATCTGCCTGCTGATGCGCACCCCGGCGTCGTCAGCAATGGGGGCGGACTCGACGATCGAGTCGAGTGCCTCGACGGCGTCTTCGGTAATCGTGAGCAAAGTGGCTCACCCTTCCTCGTTCGGGTTCGAGGTGGCGCCCGACGCTAGCAAGCGGGTCAGCGGCCGCGCAGTTCGGCCGCGAGCACGGCCATCGGCTCGCGGACGAGCCCCTGGTAGAGCGCCGCGAGGCGGTCGATGTTGGCCTCGGCGCTCATGTGGCGGTCGGCCGCGGGGAGCTCGCGCGCGGGCGAGTAGCTCGGGAAGACCATTGTGAGCTGAGGCAGCCTGCGGCCGTTGGCGGCGACCTGCTCGAACAACGCCTGCGAGGCGACGACCAGGGCCGCGCTTTCCTCGATCGCGCGGCCCTCCAGTTCGAGGTCGTCCCGGAAGCGGTGCTTGCCGCTCAGGTCGTAGATCACCGGCACGCGGCCGGCGGTGAGCTCGTTGGCGCAGATGGTGAGCGCGGCGGTGGGGCCGTAGCTGTGGATCAGGTCCGGCGAGAACTCAGCAATGGCCTCGCGCAGGCCGCGGGCCGGGCGGTCGCCGAGCCGCCATTCGAGCCCGAGCCCCTCGCCGCCGGGCGCTCCCTGCCGCGCAAGCGCGAGCTGGATCTCGGGATGCGAGAGCGCAAGCGCACCCGCATGCACGCGTGCGCGCGCCTCGGGTTGCTGCCGGAGAAGGAGAACGCGCATCGGCGTGTGGGCTACCCGTTCGCCGCTCGCCCGAATCCGTGAAAGCCGCGCTACCGTGACCCCGAAGGCCGCAATCAGCGGCTTTTGAGCGGGCGCGGAGACCCATTCGGGCGATCCGGCTGAACGTGGCCGCCGGCGTGGAGGCGCCGCAGCCTGCCGCGCTGCTCCTCGCGCAGGGCTTTGAGCGCAAGCGGATCGTCGACGCGCGGTTCGCCGCGCAGGGTGGCGGCCGCCCAGCCGCCGAGCAGCGCGAGCCCGCCGACGAGCGGCGGGCGCTCCGCCAGCATCCGGTAGCCGGCCCGCACGAGCACGAACGCGGGCAGGTAGCCCATGTAGCGCGCGCCGCGGCCTTCCTCGATGCGCGCCCGCCACCAGCGCTGCTTCGACCCGCGCTGCGCGTGGTGGCGCACGTGCAGATCGGGGAGCGGGATCACCTTCCAGCCGCGGGCCTTGGCGCCGTACTCGTCGATGCCGTCCCAGCCCATGGAGGCGCGGAGCCCGCCGAAGTGCTCGAGGCAGGAGATGCGGTAGGCCTTGACCGCGCCATGCACCGTGTGGCGGCCAACGCGCTCGGGCCGCCAGCCCTGCCCGCGGGGGACGAACACCTGGCCGCCGACTATGCCCGCGGCCGTGTCGCTCGCGAAGGTCTCTGCCACGTGTGCGAAGTAGTCGGGCGCCAGCTCGATGTCGCCGTCCAGCTTGACCACGATTTCGTGCGGCCGCGTGATCGCGGCGCGGCCGCGCTCGAAGGCGCGCACCACGCGGCCGCCGCGGGCGCGCTCGGCCTTTGTGTCGCTCGGCGGACCGAGCACGCGGATCCAGGGCTCGCGCCTCGCCCACTCCTCGGCGAGCCGGCGGGTGCCGTCGGTCGAGCCATCGTCCACGATCAGCCACTGCGCAGGGCGGTGGGTCTGCGCGCACACCGAGCGCAGGGTCAGCTCGAGGTGCGCGGCCTCGTTCTTCACGGGCGTGACGACCGCGTAGGCCGGCAGCGCCATCAGATCCGCGCTCCCCGGCGGCGCAGCCGGAAGCGCCACCACCAGAGGCGCAGGAGCGGCAGCGCGTGCCGCGGCCGCGCGAGCGCCCGCGCGCGGGTCGAGCCGCCTTCCAGCCGGAACATGTCCCAGGCCACGGCCGTCTCCCAGCGGCGCAGCTGGCGCGCGTCGAACCAGGGCCGGTCGTCGTAGGAGCGCGAGATGTCGGTGTGCGCGTCCTTCATCCGCCGGCGGTCGTGCGAGACCTGGTCGGGATGCACGTGGTAGATCACGCCGACGTCGGGGAGCACGAGCCCCGTGCCGTGCTCGAGGCAGCGCAGGAGGAAGTCGTAGTCGGCGCAGTGCGGAAGCGGCCGGTAGCCGCCTGCCTTGTCCGCGACGTCGCGCCGGATGAGCCCCGCGCTGACCGGCACCGGGTTCTCTGGGAAGACGATGTCGGCGGGGGTGCGCAGCGTGAGCGGGCGGCGGCCCGCCGTGCCGTGCAGGCGATCGTCGGCGCGGTCGGCGCCGCGGCGGATGGCCGTGGTGGCGACCACCACGTGGTCGGCGCGGGCTCGCCAGAGCGCCCCGAGGTGGCCCGGCAGCCATTCGTCGTCCGAGTCGAGCAGCGCGATCCACGGTTGCGTCGCCGCCGCAATGCCGCTGTTGCGCGCGGCACCCTCGCCCGCGTTGCGCTCGTGGCGCACGACCCGCGCGCCGAGCTCCTCGGCCACTGCCGCGGTGCCGTCGCTGGAGGCGTCGTCCACCACCACGATCTCCCTGGGAGCCGAGTGCTGCGCGCGGACGCTCTCGAGCGCAGTCCTCAGCATCCGCTCGCGGTTGTAGGCCGGGATGACGACCGAGACGGGGATGGTGGGCGGCCCCGGAATCTCGCCGTTCACCTGGTTCGGCAGCCGGCGGCCGAGCTCGAACGCCCAGACGGTGAGCGGGTTGAGCGTGGCGATGACGGCGTCGTCGCGCCGTCCACGGACGGCGCTCGTCAACGCGCGCGCGAGACTCTTCACGCTCCAGACGGCGAGGCCGAGCAGCCTGCGGGGTGGGAAGGAGCCCGGGTGGCGCTCGTTCACCCAGGCGGCGCCCGAGCCCATCCGCGCGCGCTGGCGCAGGAGCTTTGAGAGCTTGCGGCGGTTCGAGTGGACCACGGCGGCGTGGTGGCGCGGCTCGATCTCCCAACCGGCGCCGCGCAGGCGGAAGCAGATGTCGGCGTCGCCTCCCGAGCGCACGTCGTCGCGGAAGCCGCCCACCTGTTCGAAGGCGGAGCGGCGGATCGCGCAGTTGGCCGTCTGCGTGTAGGGGAGTACGCGTCCGTTGAGAGTGTTCGACTGGCTCATCGCGCTGAGCAGCGAGGCGAAGCGCGCCGCGGCGGGAGCGCCGGGGCCGGCGGGCTCGTCCTGGATCGCTCCGCCGAGGACGCCCACGGTGGCGGCGGGCGCGCTCGCGAAGTAGGTGTCGAGCAGCTCGGGGCGCGGGGTCACGTCGGCGTCGAGGAACAGCAGCCATTCCGCGCTGCCGAGCCCGGCGCCCCGGTTACGCGCGTAGTAGGAGGAACGCCGCTCCGGTGCCTCCACGATCTTCACGGTGCCGTCGCCGGCCAGCCCGACGCCGCCGTTGTCGACGATCGTCAGCGTGTCGCCCGAGCGCAGCTCGAGCGCCGACATTCCCTGGACCAGCAGCTCGAGCGAGCTCCTCGATCCGAGGAACGGCACGACGACGTCAACCGCCGGCCTGTCCATCGCCCCCGCCATCCCGCGCGCAATATACGCGCGAACTTTCGGCCGGGTGGCAGTTCAAATGAGGTAGCGGTGCGTTTCCTCAAGTCTCCGAGTGGGGACCGATAACCCATGGTGTGGGCAGGGGCCGACTCTCGATGATTGCTGCGCTCGTTGTCGTGGCCTCGTTGCTGCCCGGTTTGCCCGCGCTCGCGGGCCCGCCCACGCAGGCCCCGCCACCGCAGCCGCCGCAGCTGTTCGCCCCAACCAGCATCTGGAACATGCCCGTGCCGGCGCGCGCCGCGCGCGACTCGGGCTCGGCGCGGCTGGTGGCCTCGCTGATCGCGCAGAAGAACACCTACCGGGCGTGGATCAACACCACGAGCTACTCGACGCCGGTCTATCAGGTGCCGGCCCACCAGGCGACAACGCGCGTCTGGGTCGACCACCCGCCGTCGGCCAACGCCGACACGCTCGAGGAGCAGCTGGCGAGAGTGCCGATTCCCACCGACGCGCAGCCTTCGAACGACTCCGACAGCCGGATGGTGGTGTGGCAGCCGTCGAGCGACACCCAGTGGGAGTTCTGGCACGTGAGCAAGCAGACGGCCAGCCTGCAGCCGGGCTGGCACATCGGCTGGGGCGCGGTGATCCACAACGTCTCGCAGAGCTCGGGCATCAATCCGTGGCCGTTCGGCGCGACGGCGTCCGGCCTCGCGCTGATGGGCGGGCTGATCACGCTCGACGACGTGCGCGCGAACGACATCGAGCACGCGCTCGCGCTCGGCGTGCCGCGT
The DNA here is from genome assembly GCA_036555755.1 of Thermoleophilaceae bacterium. Lineage (GTDB taxonomy): Bacteria > Actinomycetota > Thermoleophilia > Solirubrobacterales > Thermoleophilaceae > JAICJR01. The sequence continues at coordinate 11,016 of DATBKS010000187.1, read as the reverse complement.
GTGACGCGCGGCGCCGCCGTGGCGCCGGCCAACCGCAGCGACGGCCGCTTCACCGGCTCGAGCACGATCCCCGAGGGCACGCGCTTCCGGCTCGACCCGAAGCTGAACCTCGACGCGCTCGGCCTGCCGCGGGCCACACTCGCCATCGCGCGGGCCGCGCAGCGCTACGGGATGATCGTGCGCGACGGCTCGGGTTCGGTCTCGCTCTACGCCGAGGACCCGACCCCGGCGGGCTCCAATCCGTATCCGGAATGGTTCGGCGGCCAGTCGCCCTCGCAGCTGCTCGCGCGCTTCCCCTGGAGTCACCTGCAGGTGCTACCGCCCAACCGCGGCGACGGCACGCCGGTGCGGCTCGCGAAGGCGCCGAAGCGGCACGCCAAACGGCACATGAAGCGCCACACGAAGCGGCATCACAAGCGCCGTCATCACCACAAGCGGAAGCGCCATCACCACTAGCGCGGGAACCTGCGCGCACGCAGGGACGTTCACCTATCATGCCGCGGCACCTGCGCCGGAAGCGGAAGCCGGCGCGTGGCAGGGAGAACTGAATTGGCAGGGGTCACGGAGCTCCGAAGCGCGGGCACGGGCGGTGGCGGATTCAAGGTTCGGCACGCCGTCCGGGACCATCTCTTTCTTGCGATCGCACCCGTGGTGGTGCTGCTCGCTGCGGCGGGCTTCCTCGCCTTCAAGCGCACGCCGACGTACACGGCCCAGGCGCAGCTGACGCTCGGCCAGCTCGACGTGGCAGCGCAGGCGCCGAGCTACGTGACGGCGGCCCAGGGGCTGGCCGCCACCTATGCGCGGGCGATTCACGCGAGCGGCGTGACGCAGCCCGCCGGCAAGGCGCTGCACATCAGCACGGCCGAGGCGAGCTCGCGGCTCGACGCGTCGCCGGTGGGCAACACGCCACTCTTCTTCATCGACGCGACGGGCAAGTCGGAGAAGAACGCGGTCAAGCTCGCGAACGTCGCATCGCACTCGCTGGTGGGCTACGTGAACACCCTGAACCGCAAGGCGGCCCAGGGCCGCAAGGCGCTCGCGAGCTACAAGCGCGCGTCGGCGTCTCAGCACCACTGGCAGATCGAGGCCGGGCTCGCCCAGCGGGCCTACGGGCTGGATCCGTCGGCGGCCAACCGGCGCAAGCTCACCCGGGCCTCACAGCGGCGCGACCAGGCGACGCTGAGGACCCAGGTGCTGGCGCAGGTGTACGCGCAGGCCAAGCGGACGGGAGCGACGAGCAACGTGCTCCAGATCCTCGCGCCGGCCAGCACCGCCACTAGCGACCGCGACTCGGTGCTCCAGAAGCTGCTGTTCGCGGCGCTCGCGGCGGGCATCGCCCTCGGCCTGGCGCTGGCGGTGTGGCGCGGCTACCGCCCGGCGAAGGAGAGCGAGCGACCCAGGGTCGTGCGCGCCGCCTAGCCGGAGACCTTCGCGATGGTCGGCGCGTTTCTTGCCGTAGCCCTGATCCTCGGCCTCGGGGGCGCCGTGTACGTGGCGCGGGCGATCGACCCGGCGTGGCTTCTGTCCGCCGGGATCGCCGCCGACGTGTTCCTAGCGCGCGGCTCCAAGCTCGGCATCCCGATCAGCCCGAGCCGGCTGCTGCTCGCCGCGGGGAGCGTGGCGCTGCTGGCGCGCGCGACCGAGGGCGGGAAGCGCCCGCTCGAGCTCAAGCTGCGGCCGATCCACTGGCTGCTCGTCGGGGTGGTGGCCTGGGCGGTCGTCTCGGGACTCGTGTCCGGCAGCTTCCGGGACCACAACGCGATCTGGGCGCTCGCCGACAACCTCGGCGCGATCCCGTTCTGGATGTTCCTCATCGCGCCGCTCGCGTTCGCGACCGAGTCGCAGCGGCGGATCCTGCTCGGCACGCTGATCGTCCTGGGCGGCTACCTCGGCGTGACAGCGCTCTTCGAGACCCTGCACCTGAACGCGCTCGTGTGGCCGAAGTACATCCTCGACCCGCGCTACGGGTCGCATGGCGACCGCGCGCGCGGACCGTTCGTGGAAGCGATCGCCAACGGCCTCGGGCTGTACGCCTGCGGCGTGGCGGCGGCGATCGGGATGTCTGTGTGGCGGCACCCCTGGGTGCGGCGCGGGTGCGCCCTGGTGATCGGGCTCTGCGCGGCGGGCTGCCTGTTCACGCTCACGCGCGAGATCTGGATCGGCGCCGCGGCCGGCACGCTGCTGGCGCTCGCCGGGTTTGCCGAGCTGCGGCGCTACTTGCTGCCTGCTGTCGCGGTGGGAGCGGTGATCACGCTGGTCTCGCTTGCCGCCATCCCGGGCTTCTCGAGCAGCCTGAGCGGGCGTACTCATGACGACAGCTCGGTCTGGGTGCGCAAGAACGTCGCGCGAGCGGCGATCAACATGGTCAACGCGCGGCCGCTGCTCGGCTTCGGCTGGAACAACTTCCAGAAGGACAGCCTCGACTACTTCCGCCAGGCGGACACCTATCCGCTGAAGGGGATCGGCGTGCCGGTGCACAACGTGTTCCTTCTGACGGCGGTGGAGCTGGGGCTCGTGGGGGCGACCCTCTGGGCGCTCGCGCTCTTCCTCGCGGTGGGCGCAGCGATCTTCGACTCGGGCGGCCCGCCCGAGCTGCGCCCATGGCGGATCGGCCTGCTCGCGCTGTTCGTGGAGGTGCTCGCGGTGGCGAACTTCGGGCCGTCCACCTACCCCTTCCCCACGTTGCTGCTGTGGACGTGGGCGGGTCTCGTGGGCTCGCGGCTCACGCGGCCGGAACCGGCGCCTGAGCCCGCGGTACTTCCGCATCGCGGGCCGGGCCCGGTGCCGGTGCCGGGGTAGGCAACCGCGCCTCGTGCCTCAGGTCTCAGGCCACAGCCCACAGGCCACAGGCCAATGCCCTCACCGAGACCACTAGGCGACTGGTGTCTCCGTGGCGGGCACGGGTGGCACGGGTGGCGCGGGCGGCTCGATCGCCTCGATCGCCTCGACGACTGTCTCGGCGGCGGGCCGCGACAGGCGCGCCAGGGCGCCGTGCGCGAACAGGCGGGCGGCGAAGGGCATGCCCTGCAGCAGGTAGCGGCGGCCCAGGCGCCGTGGCTCCAGTGCGAGGCGGTGGACCCACTCGAGCCCGGAGCGCTGCATCCAGACCGGGGCGCGCGGTACGCGCCCACACACGAACTCGATGCTCATCCCGATCCCAAGGAACCAGGTGCGCGGGAAGCGCTCGCGGAGGAGCGCGATCACCCGCTCCTGCTTGGGGAAGCCGAGCCCAACGTACACGAGGTCCGGCTGGGCGTCGTCGAGCGCCTGGGCGATCTGCTCGATCGCGTAGGGGTCGCTGTCGAAGCCGTGCGGCGGATGGACCATGCCCGCGACTCGCAGTGCGGGGAGCTCCTCGTGGAGCCTGCGGGCGGCGAGCCAGCCGGTCTCGCGCGCGCCTCCGAGGATGAGGATGGAATGCCCCTTGCGGGCCGCCTCGCGGCTGAGCGACCAGATCAGGTCGGAGCCGGCGACTCGTGCCGGGAGCGGCGTGCCCTTCAGCCGGCTCGCCCACACGAGCGGCATGCCGTCGGCGAGCACGAGCTCGGCCTGTGAGAAGAAGCCGTGGAGGTCCGCCTCGCGCGAGTAGCTGCGGAGCTGCTGGAGGTTGGGCGTGATCACCCAGCCGCCCTCGCCGCGCGCAAGCGCCGCGCTGATCGTGGCCACCACCTCGGCCTCGGTCACGTCGTCTATCTGCATCCCCATCAGGGAGATGCGCGCGCCGGCAAGCGTCGTCATGGCCTACGCGGCGGCTGCCGCTGCCTCCGCGGGCTTGTGGGACGACACAGCGGCCGGGCTGCCACCGCCGAGCAGCGCCGCCACGGTCGCACCTTGGCGATCGAGGCTGAACTCCTCCACCACCCGCCGCCGCCCGGCGAGCCCCATGCGGCGGCGCAGGCTGGGCGCGTCCGCGAGGCGTGCGATGGCGTCGGCGAGCAGGTCGGCGCGGCCGGGCAGCACGAGTAGCCCGGACTCCTCGTCCACGACCTCGGGCACGCCCATCACGAGCGAGCTCACCACCGGCAGCCCGGTGGCCATCGCCTCCAGCAGCACGACGCCGAGGCCCTCGGCAAAGGTGGGCAGGCAGAACAGCTGAGCGTCGGCGTAATAGGCGGGCAGCTCGTCCTGGCCGACAGCGCCTGCGAAGCGCACGTCGAGGCGCAGCTCTTCCGCGAGCCGTTCGAGCGGCTCGCGCTCCGGGCCGTCGCCGACGAAGGTGGCGAGCGTGTCGATGCCGCGGTCGCGCAGCGAGGCGAGCGCGTCGAGAAGAACTGCGTGGCCCTTGCCCGACACGAGCCTGCCGACCGTCAGCACGCGTAGCGGCCCGGCCTCGGGCCGGTGCGGAAGCCGGTCGAGCGCCCGCGTGTCGATGCCACACGGAACGACCTGCAGCTTGTCCCACTCCTCGCGCCCCACGAGCTTCATCAGCTGCGCGCGCGTGAAGTGGCTGTTGCACACGACGAGCGACGCGCGGCGGATCTTCTCCGGCAGCCGGTGCGGGCGCTCGTCGAAGAGCTCCGTGCAGCCGTGCATCATGAAGCTCCACGACAAGCCCGGGCCGCCCAGGTGCGCCGCGAGCAGCGAGGTGTCCGAGCCCACGTTGGCGAAGTGCGCGTGCAGGTGGCGCAGGCCGCGCCGGCGGCATTCGTCCCAGAGCAGCACGGCCTCGACGAAGTAGAAGAAGCGCCAGAGCAGCGCGCGCACCCCGCCGGTGCTGAGCCGCAGCGACAGCCCGAGGGCGCCGAGATAGCGCCGCGGCCGCGTGAGCGCGGCACGCGCGTGGGCGGCAACAAGGCGAACCGGGTTGGGAGGCAGCAGGGCTTGCGTGCGCGCGCTCTCCTCGCGGTCCTCGCCCGAGAGCAGCTCCTCGTCGCGCGGGCGCCGCACCGTGAAGGTGTGCACGTCGAGCCCCTGCTCCCGCAGCGCCCGCACCTCGCGCACGATGAACGCGTGCGAGAGCGCCGGGTAGCGGCTGCAGACGACCGCGACGCGCTGCACTGTCAGAGCCCCCGCCTGGCGAACACGAACGGGACGGTTCGGAGCAGGATCTTCACGTCGAGCCAGAGCGACCAGTTGGCCCGGTAGAGGTAGTCGAGCTTGACCATCTCGTGGAGCGGTATGCGCGCCGAGCCGAGCACCTGCCAGATCCCGGTCATGCCCGGCGTGACGTCGAGCCGGCGGCGCAGCCAGCCCTGGATGAGGCTGTCCTCCTCGACCACGAGCGGCCGCGGACCAACCAGGCTCATCTCGCCCCGAAGGACGTTGATGAGCTGCGGGATCTCATCGATCGAACATCGGCGCAGCAGTCGGCCGACGGGAGTGATGCGCGGGTCCGCGGCGATCTTGAAGAGCCCGTCCGCCTCGTTGAGCGCGAGCAGCTCGTGCTTGCGCTCCTCTGCGTCCTCGTACATCGTCCGGAACTTGAGGAGGTGGAAGGTGCGGCCGCCCTTGCCCACCCGCGCCTGGCGGAAGAGCGCGGGGCCGCGCGAGCTGAGCTTGACCGCGATCCCGACGGCCACGAGCAACGGGGCGAGCACGAAGAGCCCGGCGAGCGACCCGCAGACGTCGAGCGCCCGCTTGAGGAAGCGCGAGGACTGCGTGAGCCCGTAGCCGCGCACGCCCATCAACGGCACGCCCTCTACCGCGTCGAGCGCGACGGACCAACCCACCACCTCGAGCAGGCGCGGCAGCAGGCTCACCTTCACGCCCACCGACTTGATCAACCGGATCTTGTCGAGCATGCGATCGCCGGTGGGAGTGGTGCTCGAGTCGATCACCACGCGCTCGATGCGGTGCTCCCAGAGCGCGGCCGGAAGGTTGGTGATGCTGCCGAGGCGCGGCAGGCCGCGGACAATCTCTGGTTCCCATCCGCGCTTTCCCTCGAGCGGGATGTAGCCGACGATCTCGGCGCCCGCCAGCGGGCTCTTCTCGAGCTTGGCGGCGAGCTGCTGCGCGGCTTGGCGGTCGCCCAGCACGAGGCAGCGCTCTATCGGCGTCCGGCGCAGCACGAGCCGGCGCGCACAGGCTCGCGCGACCGGCATGCCGACTACCAGGCCGAGCCACAGCGCGGCCACGGCGGAGCGGCCGAGCCGCTCGCTGACGAGCAGCGGCTCTCCGAGCCATGCGAGCAGCGCGTACACGGTGGCCACCTGGAACAGCGCCGGCAGCTCGTCGACGGTGGTCTTGCTGAGCAGGTTCTCGTCGCGGTCGTAGAGGCCGGCGATCTTGGCGACGACGATCACCGTCGGCAGGGCGAGCAGCGCGCCGACGAGCGGCTGCGTGTGCCAAAGGGTCAGCACGACGGCGGTGACCACGGCGGTGGCGAAGACGTCAGCGGCCGCGAGCGAGCGGCGGAAGCGAGCGTCGCGATCGAGGACGAGCTGTGAGTGCTTGCCCTCGCGGAAGGCGCCGAGCTCGGTGGCGCGGCCGAAGAGCGACGAGAAGCGGCGGCGGCGGGCGTCGACCCGCGGCGCAGTCACATGCGGCGGCTCCGCGGCCGCGGTCTGCAAAGCCTGCGCCTCCCGAGCGCCAACTGCCATGCCCCTGCTCCCAGTTACGCGGGCGCCCCTGCGACGGCCCGGCTGAAGCGCGCGGAAGTCTGCACGACTTCGGCGCCCCGTGCGCCGGTCAACCTGTTAACGAGAGAAAGCTGGCGCGCCCGTATTAACCCGCGCGGTGCTCCAGTGGCTCAGATCTAGTCCGGTGAGCGCAGTAAGGCGTGCGGTGTCATCCGCCAAGAGGGACACGAACCGCCGCCGCAGCTCGGCCGGCAGCTCGGGCGTGGCGATGCGCCGGCGCATCATCCGGTCGCCGATCCTCTGGGCCGGACGCGGCACGCGGCCGGTCAGGCGCTCGAAGCGCTGCTCCCCCAGGGCGTCGCGCGCACGCTGCGCCAAGGCCGCCCCGCCGCGCCAGTCGCGGGCCTTGTTGTAGCGGCGGGCAAAGCGCGGCGAGACGAACGACTCATCCACGCCGAGGAAGGCGAAGATCTGTCGGAGCGTGGCGAGGCGCTCATGGTCGAGCGCCTCCTGCGTGAGCACGAGCAGCTGCGAGGAGTCGAACAGCTCGAGGTAGCGCGCGAGCTGCGTCGCGTAGCGGCTCTTGGCCACGTACGGGCTCTTCTCGAAGCCGGGCTGCGCAGCCACGCGGATGAGGCTGCGGCGCTCATGCCCGTGCCCGACCGCGTGCAGGTACTCGGACACGATCCGGTCGACCGGGTCGCGCACCAGGTAGATCAGCCGCGCATCGGGGACCGTCTCGTGGATCGCCTCCGGCACGCCGAGAATGTGGGGCCAGGCCGTGTACGCCGGCGACGATTCGCCGCGCACTGGGGCGTCCCTCGTGAAGTGCTGCTCGTACCAGGCGAGCCCGCGGCGCTGCCCCCAACTCGTGAAGAAGTCGAGCTCCTTGTCGCGACTCATCGCGATCTGTGGATGGGCTGCCAGATAGTTGTGCAGGCTTGTCGTCCCGCACTTCTGGCCCCCGATGACGATCAAATTCGGAAGCATCCCCTGCCCTCGGCTCGGCAGTGTGCACGAAGCCGGAACCGGGTGCGCCACTTGCCCGTACGCCCTACGATTTCGCGCCTCGTGGGCAGGCCATTGGTACGAGTTGTCGTCCGTGCGAAGGACGAGGCAGCGAAGATCGGCACCACTCTCGAGCGGGTGGCGGGGCAGACGATCGCCGACCGCGCGGAGGTCGTGGTGGTCGACTCCGGGTCGACGGACGGCACGGTGGAGATCGCCCGCCGTGCGGGCGTGCGCGTGATCGAGATCGCGCCGGAGTCGTTCACCTACGGGCGCTCGCTGAACGTCGGCTGCCGGGACGCCGAGGCGCCGCTGCTGGTGGCGCTGTCCGCGCATTCCCCGCCGTCCGACAGCGGCTGGCTCGCGCGGCTGGTCGAACCGTTCGCGGACGAGCGCGTGGCGTGCGCGTGCGGCTATGACAAGGCGCCCGACGGCGGGGTGCTGACGGAGCGCTTCGTGCAGAACGCACTCCACGCGGCGGCCTATCCGTACTGGGGCTATTCGAACTCGTCGGGCGCGTTCCGCGCCGAGCTCTGGCGCGAGCACCCGTTCCGCGAGGACATGCCGGGCACCGAGGACAAGGAGTGGGCCTGGTACTGGCTGCAGCGCGAGCGGCTCGTCGTAATCGATCCGTCGCTCGCCACCGAGCACTCGCACAGCGACGAGGGTGCGGTGAAGACCTTCAAGCGGGCGCGCGCCGAATGGGAGGGTTTCGCCATGTACCTCGACCTCGCGCCGTACGGGCCGCGCGACTTGGCACGCGACTGGTGGACCGGGCTCGACGGCTACCCGTCGCACTGGCGCGCTCGGCTCGGCCCGCACCGGGCGCTGCGGCTGCTCGGCCGCTTCGACGGCAGGAGGCGCGCATGCAATCGCCGTCGCTGAGGCAGCGGCTCGACCCACGGTCGTTCTCCCTCGGCCGGATCGACTCCGCCTGGTGGCACTGGCTCGTGAACGTCGTCGCGGCGTCGCCGGCGCTAGACCGGCGCACGCGTCTGCGGCTGCTGCGGCGCGGCGGGATCGAGGTGAGGAACGCGATCGTCGAGGGCGGCTGCTTCTTCTTCGGCTCGGACATCGCGATCGGCGACCACTCGATGATCAACCACCGCGCCTACTTCGACACGCGGGCGCACATCGAGCTCGGCCCAGGTGTCGGGATCGCGACCGACGTGATGCTCTGCACGTCCACCCATGACCTGGGCCCCGAGCACAAGCGCTGGGGCGCGTACAAGACGGCGCCGATCACGATCGGCGCGGGCGCGTGGATCGGCGTCCGGGCCGTGGTACTGCCCGGGGTGACGATCGGCGAGGGCGCGATCGTTGCGGCCGGCGCGGTGGTGACCGCCGACGTCGAGCCGAACGCCGTCTACGGCGGCGTGCCGGCGAAGCGGATCCGGAGCCTGGACTAAGCCGCGTTCTTGCTGCAGTGGTGCACCACGTGGCGCACCGACCAGCCCTGCGTGGAGGGGATCTTGAACTTCCCGAACTGCTCGACCCGGTCGAAGCCGGCGGTCCACATCATGCGCCGCCAGGTGCGGATCGAAGGCAGCCAGTAGACCACCGCGCTGTCGCGGTCCGCGAAGTAGCGGCTCGCGGGGAACGGCACGAAGCCGGTGAGCGGGTCGTACTCCTCGGCGCTGATGAAGGTGCCCTTGCAGAGCCCGGCGATCCGCTCGAGCGCCAGCAGCTGGTCGCGCAGGTGGATCAGCACTGAGCCGCAGAACACGAGGTCGAACTGGCCGAGCTCCTCCGGCGTGGCGTGGTAGATCGACTGGTTCACGCGCTGCACCTCGGAGCCGATGAGCTCCTTGGCATGCCGGAAGCCGGCGCCGCGCGGCGTCTCGGGGAACTGCGCCGGCCGTCGCCGCGGCGGCCAGTCGAGGTCGCGCTCGTCGTCGAGGTCGAGCGCCACCACCTCGGCGCCGCGCTTCTCCATCTCGAATGCCCAGAACCCGTCCCAGGTGCCGACGTCGAGCGCGCGCAACCCGTCCAGGCGGTCCGGCAGCCCGTACTTCGCGGTGAGCGGCCGGAGGTCGAACATGCCCTGCGTTGTCTCGCCGCCCGGGAGGTCAAGCGTGTGGTACCAGCCCTGCACTTCGCCCCCCGCCGGAACAATCGTGTCGGCGTTCATGGCGCGGCAGAGTAGAGATGGGCACCCGCGCGTGCGCCGCCTCCGTCCGCCACCTCGTCGAGCGCGGCGGCTATCGCCTCGTTGTAGTCGCGCTCGGTGAAGCGGGCTGCCGTGGCCAGCCCGGCGGCGCGCAGGCGGGCCCTGAGCGCCTCGTCCCGAGCAAGGCGCGTGGCGGCCGTCGCGAGCGCGTGAGGCGAGCTGCGCGGGTCGTACAGCAGGCAGTTCTGGCCGTCCCGCAGGTACTCGGCCGAGCCGCCGGTGCCGGTGGCGATCACCGGCCGCCCTACCGCCATCGCCTCCAGCGGCACGAGGCCCCAGGGCTCGTCCCACTGCACTGGGAAGAGCACGGCGTCGGATTCCGCGTAGACGTCCGCGAGCTCCGCGCGCGGCCGCTCCGAGAACTCGATCCGCCCCAGCACTCCCAGCTCGGCGGCACGCCGCTTGAGGCGCTCGACGTAGGACGGATCGCCGCGGCCCTGGATGAGGAGCGTGGCCTCGCGCATGTGCTGGAGCGACTCCACGGCGATGTGCACCCCCTTGCGCTCGTCCATCCGCCCCAGGTAGAGCAGCCGCCAGCGCCAGTCGGTGCGCGGCGGCGCCGGGACGAACAGCGAGTCGTCGATCCCCGGGTGCGCCACCCGCGCGTCCGCAAGCCCGGGCCACGCGGCGAGGCTGCGGCGGCGGACCTCGTCGCTGTTGAAGAGCCAGATGGCGGCGCGGTCGATGTCGACACGCGCGAGTCCCATGCGCCGCTGCAGCCGGTACCAGGCATCGACCTTCGGCCCCCACACCATCCACTCGTCCCCCACCACGCCGACGGCCGGGGTCCCCGCTTGGCGCACCCGCTCGATAAGCCCGAGTGACAGCCCGCCCATTCCCCACCAGCACACCGCGTCGGGCCGGAAGCCGTCGAGGTGCCGTTGCAAGACAGCGCCCGCGGAGCGCTCGATCTCGCGCCGCTCGCGGAGGCCGCGGCGGGGGAAGTCGTGGTCGCGCCAGTACCAGGGCAGCTCGCGGTGAACGTCCGGCTCCTCGACCGCGTCGGCGCCGACCCCCGGCTCGCGGTGCACGCTCACGAGCACGCGCACCTCGTCGCCGCGCCCGCGCAGGTGCGCCATCGCCGAGCGCCAGGTGATCTCGTAACCCCCGCCCGGTGCATGCGGCGGGTAGATGTTTCCGACCGCGAGGACGCGCACGTCAGGGAACCGGGGTCTGCGTGTTCAGAGGTCCGCTACTTTGCGCGCCATGGGAGAGCGTCATGCGGCCACCACCGAGTGGCGACAGATAGCGCAGGGGCCACGGCCGCTGTACCACATCCTCACCTGGCACGACATCGAAGACTGGGCGCCCGAGGACTTC
>DATBKS010000186.1:0-2876 GCA_036555755.1 Thermoleophilaceae bacterium | reverse complement strand
TTGCAGGGCAACACCGTCACGGCGGCGGTGCGAGGCACACCGGTGGAGGCGCAGTGAGCCTGCCGCGGCTGCTCGACGGGGTGAGGCGGGACCGCCCGCTGTCGCTCAGCGAGCACCGGTCGGTGCACGGAACCGCCCGCTTCGGCGGCCACGAGCTCATCAACGCGGTCGCGGTCGCCGGCCTGCGGGGCCGTGGCGGCGCTTCGTTCCCCACCGCGGTGAAAATGGAGACCGTGGCCCGGCGGCGCGGGCCGCGGGTGGTGCTCGTGAACGCCGCGGAGGGCGAGCCGATGAGCGCGAAGGACCGGGCGCTCCTCCAGCTCAACCCGCATCTCGTGCTCGACGGCGCTATGGCGGCGGCCGACGCTGTGGGCGCCCGCTCGGTCGTCGTTGCGATCCCCGCGGACGCCGACAGCACGCTGCTCGCGCTTCGAAACGCGATCGAGGAGCGCTCCGAGCGGCGCCGCGTATCCGTGGAACGCGTGCCGGTCGCCCACCTGGCGGGCGAGGAGAGCGCGCTGATCCACTACCTGAATGGCGGCCCTCTGAAGCCGACGATTGTGCCGCCGCTCCCGGCAGAGCGCGGACTGAAGCGCCGGCCGACGCTCGTTCAGAACCCCGAGACGCTCGGCCACATCGCGCTGATCGCCGGCCACGGGCCGGACTGGTTCCGCGCGGTCGGCACGAGCGAGCATCCCGGCTCCGCGCTCGTGACCGTGTCCGGCGCCGTTCGCAACCAGGGCGTTCTCGAAATGGCATGCGGGACGCCGTTCTCGGCCCTGCTCGACACGATGGGCGGATCGCTCGAGCCGCTGCGCGCCGTGCTCGTGGGCGGATACCACGGCGTCTGGATCTCGCGCGACGACCTCTCTTCGCTCACGCTGGACGATGCGTGCCTCGGGCGCTTCGGCGGCGGGCTCGGCGCCGGCGTGATCGTCGCCCTCGGGCAGTCGGCGTGCCCACTCCAGGAGCTTGCCGGGACGGTCCGCTGGCTTGCCTCCGAAAGTGCGGGCCAGTGCGGCCCGTGCAGCAACGGCCTCCCCGCTCTGGCCGAGTTGCTGCAGGCCCTTACCGCCGGGCAGGCGCCGCGGAACGCCCCCGAGCTGCTCGACCGCTGGTGCGGTCAGCTGCTCCGCCGCGGTGCCTGCCACCTGCCCGATGGCGCCGTGAAGTTCGTTCAGAGCGGAGTCGACGTCTTCGCCGACGAGCTTGCCGAGCACGATCTGCACGGTCCCTGCCGCGCCTGCCGACGCCCGCTCACGCTGCACCTCGCCCTCACGAGCGGGCCGACCGCGAGGGCCGCCGCGTGAGCAGCCACCTGGAGGTCAACCCGATCGCCTGCGCCGGGCACGGGCTCTGCGCCGAGCTCTTCCCCGAGTGGATCGAGCTGGACGACTGGGGTTATCCGATCGTCGACGACGGGCCGATCCCGGAGGACCTCATGGTGCACGCCCGCCGGGCGGCCGACGCGTGCCCGAAGCTCGCGCTCGCGCTCAGGGCGCGAGCCGCGGCAGGCGCAGCTCGAAACGGGTCGTCCCGCCGTTGAGAGCGCGCAGGCCGCCGTTGTCCGCCTGCGCCAGGGCGCGGGCCAGATGCAGCCCGATGCCGGTGCCTCCACCGGGCGAGTCGCCGCGCTCGAAGATCTGATCGCTCATCTCCTCGGGGATGCCCGGGCCGGCGTCGCCCACGGTGACGCTGGCGCTGCGGCCGTTGGCGGCGACGCTCACGTCCACCGGCCCGACCCCGTGCTGGAGCGCGTTGTCGAGTAGCACGTCGAGCACCTGCCCGACCGTGCCGCGCGAGGCGCTCACGAGCACGTTCTTCGCCGCGTTCACCTCGAGCGGCCGGCGCGAGCGGTTGAAGACCGGGCGCCAGCGCGCCACGTGATCGTGCACCACGGCCCCGAGGTTCACCGGCTCCGCACTGCCAGCGCTCGCCCGCCGCGCGTGCGCGAGCAGGTCCGCGATCGTGGTTTCGAGCCGGTCCACCTCGCCCAGAGCCGCATCGAGCTCCTCTTTGCGCTCCGTGCCGTCCGTCGATCCCTCGGCCTCCTCGATCCGCAGGCGCAGCGCTGTGAGCGGCGTGCGTAGCTGGTGCGACACGTTCGAGGAGAACTCCCGCTCGCGCGCGACGAGTTGCGCGATCCGGCCCGCGCTGTTGTCGAGCCCGCGCGCGATCGCGTCGATCTCAGGCACGCCGAAGCGGCCGGCGCGGACCGAGAAGTCGCCGTCGCCGAGCTCCTCCGAGCGCCGCGCGATCGCCTCGAGCGGGCGCGCCATGCGGCGGGCCTGGAGCGCGGCCAGCGCGACCGCCACGAGCACGCCGCCGAGACTGAGCAGCGTGATGAGGAGCCACTCCCGGTAGACGCGGTGGTGGAGCTCGCCGATCGGGGCCTGGGCAACGACCGCGCCGCCGAGCGCCGCGCCCGAATGCGCGACGAGGGGATCTCCGCCGAGCGGCGGCCCGCTGCTCACCCTGTGACCGTCGCGAGTCGTGACCACCACCCAGTGGTGGGCCGGGATGAAGCGCCTGAGGAGGGCAGGCGTGATGGTGTCGCCGCGTTCGATCCGGTCGTCCATAGCCGCGGACACCTGGTCCGCTTCGCGCTCGAGCCGGCTCGTGCTCTCCGCACGCAGCCGCGCCGCCTCCACCGCGCCGAGCGGGACGCCCAGCACGATCACTGCGGCGAGAGCGATCGCCGCGGTGGACAGGATCAGTCTGCGCCGCATCGGTTCCGCCTACGGATCGAAGCGGAGACCGACGCCGCGCACCGTGATGAGCCGCTTCGGATTCTCCGCGTCCTCCCCCAGCTTGCGCCGCAGCCACGACACGTGCATGTCGAGCGTCTTGGTCGAGCCGAACCAGTTCTCGTCCCA
>DATBKS010000185.1:0-1636 GCA_036555755.1 Thermoleophilaceae bacterium | reverse complement strand
GGACGACGTGAACTCCGGAGCGGTACCGAAGTGCGCCGAAGTGCTCGCGCTGGCGCGGCGGGCCGCCGACAACGGCGGGCGGCTCGCGACGGTGCGCAGCTCGCCCGCTGCGCTCATCACGCTGAGGAGCATGCGCCACCCGGCCGGGTGGGAGCCGCCGACCGAGGGCGTCAACTATGTGCTGCCCGACTCGTCGGGCACCGCGGTCTCCGTAACGAACCTCGACAGCTCCGGGCGCCACGGCGTCTGGATCGGGGGCTCGTTCCGCGGCAAGGTGGAGATCGCCGTGGACGGCCGCTCTGCCGGCTCGATGCGCAACCGCTTGAGCCACGGCGGCTCGTACGCGGAGCTCGGCTCGCTGACGCTTGGCCCCGGGCGCCACGTGGTCACGCTGCGCTACGAGCGCGGCTTCTTCCACCCTGGCAACGCCGGCAGCCCGTTCCCGCTCAGCCCGATCATCCTCAGCCGCGAGACGGCCGACCGCCCGGTGTTCTACGTCGCGCCGGATCAGGCGCGCACGCTGTGCGGGCAGCGGCTCGACTGGATCGAAGCCGTCTCGTGAGCGGCGCTCACCAGTAGCCGGCCATCAGGTCGCTCGACCACTGCGGCTGGCTGACCGGACCGCGCGGCGCGAACTCGGTCATGTAGGGCTTGAGGTCGAGCACCGGCGTGCCGTCGATCGCGTCGAGGCCGCACACCGACAGCTCGAGGCCGTCGACGCCGAGCAGCACGCAGACGCTCACGCCGATGCGGTTGGGGCGGCGCTTGGCGCGCTGGGCGAAGATGCCGACCTCGGGCCAGTCCGGGTTGTTCCGCGGGCGCCGCGCGCGCGTCTCGAAGCTGTCGGGGTCGACCTTGTGAAAGAGGTAGACGACCTCGAGGTGCGAGAACTCGTCGAGGCCGCGGAGGCTGTCGGGCGTGAAGCGCTCACCGTCGAGGACGATGGTCGATGCGATCTCGCCCCAGTCGTCGTCGATCGGCTCGGCACGCGAGGAGCGGACCACGCCGATCGGATTGACGCTGTAGCTGTCGCTCACGCGCCAATCATGCCGCGGCGGGGTCCGCGCCGGGTCCCGGCGTGACCTCGACGTCCTGCGAATGGAGCAGCTCGCCGCAGTGCGCGCAGCGGATTTCGGCGTGCGTGAGCTCGCCGCAGGTGAGGTGACGGAAGAGCGCGGGCGGGCCCGCGTCGCCGGCCGTCCAGCGGTCGCCCCAGGCGCTGATCGCGTAGAGCACGTCGGACAGCTCGCGGCCCTTCTCCGTCAGCACGTAGTCGTAGCGCGGCGGGTGCTCGGAGTACGCCCGCTTCTCGAAGATGCCGTGCTCGATCATCCAGTCGAGGCGCTGGGTGAGCACCTTGCGCGAGATGCCGAGCGCGCGCTGGTGGTCGTCGAAGCGCGTGATGCCCACCATCGCGTTGCGGATGATGAGCGGTGACCACGGCTCGCCGGCGATGTGGAGGGTGCGCGCGATCGAGCACGCCATGTCTCCGAATTGGGTGCGCTGCATGAGAGTCATCGTAGCTTAGTTCCCTGAAGGAACTGTCTGTGATACGGTGCGTTCCGTTAGGGAACTGACCCCGTGAGTGAGGAGAAGAGATGCACCTCCCCCAGGTCGTATCGCCAGAGGAATGGCA
>DATBKS010000184.1:0-3376 GCA_036555755.1 Thermoleophilaceae bacterium | reverse complement strand
TCCACGGTCACCGCGGTGTCGAAGCCGCGCTCTTCCATCGTCCCGCCCACCACCAGGCGGCCGTCGCCGCGGTCGAGCACGTAGCAGCGAGGGGTGCGGATGAAGCGGTCGGTGAGCGGGCGATCGGCCGGGCGCCGCAGCGCGAGGATCTGTCCCTTCACGGGACGCACGGGAAGCTCGGGCAGTCCCTCGAGGCCGGAGCCGCTCCAGGAGCCGGCGGCGATCACGCCCTGCTCGGCTACGCGCGTCGCGCCCGAGCGCAGCCGCACGCCGTGCTCGTCGACGGCGACCACGCGGTCGCCACTCTCGATCTCGAGATCCTGGGCCACGAGCTGCGAGACGACCGCCAGCGGGTCGACCTGCTGCTCGTGCTCGGCGAGAATGCCGCCGCCCACCCGGGGGGACAGCGCGGGCTCGAGCCGGCGGCATTCGCTCGGCGTGAGCCATTCGGCGTCGAGACCCACTGAGCGCTGGAACTCGTGCAGCCGATGAAGCTCCTCCGCATCGTCGCGGTCGGCCGCGACCACGAGCGAGCCGCTGAGCCGGTGATGCAGCTCGCCCCCGAGCTCCTCCGCGAACGCGGGCCAGCGCGAGTGCGCCTCGAGGTTGAGCCGCAGCAACTCGTCGGCGCCGAACTCAGCCTCGGTCACAGGGGCGAGCATGCCGGCGGCCACGCGCGAGGCACCGGCGGCGGGACCGACGGCGTCGACCACGAGCACGGACAGGCCGCGCTGCCGGGCGCGCCATGCGCAAGCCAGGCCGATGATTCCTGCGCCCACGACCACTACGTCGTGGCCACTGCGTTCCGGCACTGCGTCCACTCCTTCCTTCGGAGGTCGCGCCGGCAGTCCCTACGCCGGAATTACCCGGATCAGGTTCAACGGTCGGCAGCGACCTAGCTGCCCTCTCAGCCCGGTGATCCCGAGCTCCCGTACAACGGGGGGAATGCTACTCCGCGCGCTTGGGTTAGTACCGGCGTGTGGGTGGCTCGTCGACGTAGCCATCGCGGCGTGCCCGCGTGCGGTCGGCGTAGAACGCCGTGTAGAGCAGCGACAGCACGAGCCCCAGGATCCCCGCGATCATGAGGATCAGGCCGACGGTGTCGATGTTGATCGACGAGCTGTGAACGTTGACCGCGTAGCGCAGAATCGCGCCTGCGGCGATCAGGAATATGGATGTTCCAATGGTCACAGCGAAGGGGTTACCCGCAGCGCGAATGCCCAAATCCTTCTGTCCGCCGTCCGCCGTCCGCCGTCCGACGTCGGCAGAGCGCCTAACTCCGCAACTGCGGCGGTCCATCGCGGTTAGTCAATTGCCGCGTACCTCGCGATTACCATCGATCACTTGCGCTTTCGCCTGGCCTTTGCCGCTGTCGGACTCGCCGCCGCGCTCTGCGCGGCGCCTGCCGCTGCGAGCCCGACTCAGATCTCGATCGTTCAGGACGAGGGCCGGCTCCTGCACCAGGGTCCGGCGGCGCAGTCGAACGCGCTCGACGAGATCAAGGCGCTCGGCGCCGACGCGGTGAAGGTGACGGTGAATTGGCGCAACATCGCTCCCAGCGGATCGCACCGGCCGAGTGGCTTCGTGGGCGACGACCCAGCGCAGTACGCGCCTGCGGGCTGGGCGGCGTACGACAGCCTCGTGCGCGGCGCGGCAGCGCGCGGCCTGCGCGTCATGTTCCTCGTGGGCGGGCGCGCGCCGGACTGGGCGGTGTCGAGCAGCAAGGCACCGGCCGGCTCGTACCGGCCGAGCGCGGTTGACTTCGGCCGCTTCGTGAAGGCGCTGGGCACGCGCTACTCCGGCACCTACAACCCCGCCGCCGCCCCGGGCGGCGCACCGCCGCCGCAGCAGCCCTCCGGGCCGCCGCCGTGCGCGACGCCAACGCCGCCCGGCGATCCCTGCCCGATTCCGATTCCCGCCTCGGTGAGGTACACGCGCCCGGCGCCCACCGCGTGGACAGCCGCCGACAGCGGCGCGCTCCCGCGAGTGGACATCTGGTCGGTGTGGAACGAACCCAACCTGTCGGGCTGGCTCCAGCCGCAGTACACGCGCAAGAAGGTGCCGGTGTCGCCGCAGATCTACCGCGGCCTGTTCCTCGCGGCCCACGACGGGCTCGTTGCGAGCGGGCACGAGAAGGACGAGATCCTGATGGGCGACCTGCTGCCGTTTGCCCGCAGCGGCAAGACGTATCCGGCGCGCGTGTCGCCGCTCAAGTTCCTGCGCGAGATGGCGTGCGTGAACAACAAGTACCGCGCCTACCGCGGCGCGGCCGCAGCTGCCCGCGGCTGCACCAACTTCAAGCCGCTGCCCGGCACCGGTGTCGCGTACCACCCGTACACGCTGGCGGACGGCCCGGAGGCGCTGACCCCGCTCGCCGACGACGCGACCATCAACGACCTCACGCGGCTCGACCGCACGCTCAAGAAGCTGTCGCGCCGCTTCGTGGACCACAAGATGCCGATCTGGATCACCGAGTTCGGCTACCAGACGGACCCGCCCGACCCGTTCGCCTCGCCGATCGCGCTCGTGCCGCGCTTCATGTCGGAGAGCGAGTGGCTCGCCTACCACGACCAGCGCGTGAAGAGCTACGCGCAGTACCCGCTCTCGGACGACTCGACGGCCGGCCGCGGGCTGTCGCGCTTCCACGGCTTCCAGTCGGGCATCGACTCGTCGTCGAACCGGCCGAAGAAATTCGTCTACCAGGCTTTCCAGACCCCGCTGTTCGTGCGGCTCATCTCGCGCTCGTCGGTGGAGGTGTTCGGCGGCGTCCGCGTGGCGAGTGGCGGGACCGCGGAGCTTCAAGTGGCCACCGGCAAGAGCAACGCCTACCGCAAGCTGGCGACGGTGACGCTGAACTCACGTGGCTACTTCGACCGTAACTTCCGCGTGTCGAGCGCCGCCAAGCGCAAGTTCCGACTCGTGTTCTTCACCGAGACGAGCAACGTGGCCAAGCCGTTCAAGCGGCCGCGCGCCGGGACGCTCTATCCGCGCAAGCCGCCGCGCCAGAAGCACAAGAAGCACTAGCCCGCGAGAGCCCGGCGTCAGCTCAGCCAACCTGCGGAGCTGACAGCTCCGCTCTCAGGATCGCGATCTCCGTCACGGCCGCGCAGATGTACGCGTGATACGCCTCGGCCAGGTCGTCGTCGAGATCCGAGATGTAGGCCGCATTGCCGCCCAGGCCTTCGAGCGATGCGAGTGCGCGCTCCGCCTGGAGCAGCATCAGGAGCTCCTTGAGGGTTGCGGAGTCGAACATGTCCTGTTTGACGCATGGCCCGCCTGCAACCTTCCGCGCTTTAGAAGGGAATTAGCTGGCGGCGCGTGCGAGCACGTCGGGCAGCTGCCGCCGGGAGCTTATGTCGAGCTTGCGGAAGGCCCG
>DATBKS010000183.1:0-7587 GCA_036555755.1 Thermoleophilaceae bacterium | reverse complement strand
GAACAGCACGCGCGCCTGATCCGCGAGGTGCGCGCCGAGATCGAGCAGCAGGCCGCCGCCCTCCGCCGGGTCGCCGAGCTCGCGCCAGCCGCCCCCGTCGACCGACGGGCGGTAGCGCTCGAAGCGCGACTCGAAGCGCGTCACCGTGCCGAGCTCGCCCCGGTCGAGGATGCCCTGGAGCGTGAGGAAGTCGCCGTCAAAGCGTCTGTTCTGGAACACGGTGAGCCCGACGCCGGCTTCCTCGGCGGCGAGGATCAGCCGCTCGCCGTCGTCGGCCGTCGGGGCCAGCGGCTTGTCCATGACCATCGGCACGCCGTGGTCCACCGCCCGGAGCCCCAGCGGCACGTGCGCGCGGTTGGGCGTAGCGATCACGAGCACGTCGATCCCGTCCCAGAGCGCCTCGATGTCCGGCACCACCCGCGCGCTCGGATAGCGGTCGCGAGCGCGCTGCTGACGCTCGGGATCGGTGGTGACGACACCCGCCACCTCCATCCCGTCGACGGCGTCGATCAAGGGTGCGTGGAAGACCTCGCCGGCGAGGCCGTAGCCCGCGATGCCGGCGCGGAGCGCGCTCACGCCACAGCTACCGGACGGCCCTCGGCGGCGGACAGGTAAAGCGCCTCGATCGTCCGCGCCTGACCCAGCGCATCAGCGCGGCCGAGCCGCAGCTCGGCGTCCCCCCTGATCGCCGCCGACACGTTCTCGAGCTCGAGCCGGTACGGATTCACGTGCTCCACTTCGATCTGCTCCACCGAGCCGTCGGGGCGCCGGAGCTCGATGCCCGTGTTGACGCTGTGCCACGGATCGTCCACGAACAGCGACCCCTCGGAGCCAATCGCCTCGAGCTCGTCCCGCGGCGGGAGGTCGAAGCCGCAATCGAAGGTCGCGAGCACGTCGCCCGGGAAGCGCAGCGTGCCGGCGAAGCGCGCGTCCACGCCGCTCGCCGCCGCCACCGACTCGCCGGTCACGCGCTCCGGCTCTGCGCCCGCGAGGAAGCGCGCCCCGCTCACGCAGTAGCAGCCGACATCCATCAGGGCCCCGCCCTCGAGCTCGGCGTCCCAGCGCACATTCGCGATCTCCGGAAGCAGGAACGAGAACGCCGCGCGGATCAGCCGCAGCTCGCCGATCGCCCCCTCGCGCACCAGCGACTGGAGCTTGGCCGCCTGTGGCGTGTGCCGCCACATGAAGGCCTCGGACAGGAGCAGCCCCGCGCGTTCGGCGGCGTCGAAGCAGCGCTCGACCTCGCCGGCGTGCGGTGACATCGGCTTCTCGCACAGCACGTGCTTGCCCGCCGCCAGAGACGCCAGGGTCCACTCCACGTGCAGCCCGTTGGGCAGCGGGATGTAGACCGCCTCCACGTCCGGGTCCGCGAGCAGCTCTGCGTAGCTCCCATACGCGCGCGGGATGTCGTGCTCCGAGGCGAACTCCTGCGCACGCCCGGCGTCGCGGCTGCCGACGCCGATGACATCAACGGCTGGCGAGCCTTGTAGGCCCGCCAGCACTTTGTTGTTGATGTCGGCGGTGGAGAGGATGCCCCACCGCACCGCTTCGCTCACGCCCTACCTGAGGCCACGCTCTTGCGCCTGGACAGCGAGTCGAGCGTGACGGCGGCGAGCAGCACGATGCCCGTGACCACGAACTTCGCGCCCGCGCTCACGTTGAGCAGGCCGAGGCCGTTGTCGATCATCGCGATCACGATTGCACCGAGGATCGCGCTGTTCACCTTGCCACGCCCGCCGAACAGGCTGGTGCCGCCGATCACGCAGGCCGCGATCGAGTAGAGCAGGACGGTGCCGCCGCCCGTGCTCGTGTCGACCGAGCTGAGGCGAGATGCAAGCACGATGCCGCCGAGCGCCGCCATCGCCGAACAGATGGCGAACACCACGAGCTTGACGTTCTTGACGCTGATACCCGCGCGCCTGGCGGCCTCCGCGTTGCCGCCCACCGCGTAGACGTGGCGCCCGAAGCGCGTACGCGTGGCGATGAACGTCCAGAACACGAGCATCACGAGCATGAGCAGGCCGACGTACGGGATGCCACGGTCGGTGTCCGCCCACTCGACCACGAAGATCCCGATGGCCGTGAGGAGCACGGTCTTTATCGCGATGAGCGAGATCGGCACGTTCGCGAGCCCCGCCTGCCTTCGCCTATAGACCGTGGCGAGTTGCACCCCTAAGTACATCGCCACCGATGCGATCAGCACGATCCACGCGAGCGTGTGGCTCATGTTGTCGTTGGCCAGCCCGATCACCAGCTTGTCCTGGATCACGATCGTGCCCTTGTTGCCGATCACCTGGAGCACGACTCCGTTCCAGGCGAGCAGACCCGCCAGCGTCACAACGAATGAGGGCACCCCGATCCTCGATATGAAGAAGCCCTGGAATAAGCCGATCGCCACGCCGGTGCCGATCGCCGCGATGAGCGCGAGCCAGGTGGGCCACTGGCCCTTGCCGGGCTCGAGGAGCACGGCGGCCACGACGCCGCCCATGCCGCTCACGTAACCCACCGACAGATCGATCTCGCCCAGCAGCAGCACGAACACGAGACCCATGCCGATGATCGCGAACGGCGACATCTGAGCGATGAGGTTGACGAAGTTGCCCGCGGTCAGGAAGTTCGAGTTGCGGGCCTGGAAGTAGATGCCGATCGCGATGATGCCGACGATGATCGGCAGGACCCCGAGATCGCCACCGCGGACGTTGTCGACCCACTGGCGCGCGTACGCGCCCAGTCCGCCCTTGGCAAGCGGCGCGTCTGTGGACGGCGCGCTGGGGGAAGGCTCTATCGCGGTACTCACGTGACTGCCTCCTCGTGCATGCCGGGAACCTGGGAGAGCGTGCCTGCGGTGATCGCCTCGACAACCTCACGCTGGGTGGTCTCGGTGCGCTTGAACTCCGCCACGTTCTGACCCAGGCGAAGCACGGTGATGTAGTCCGCGACCTCGAAGACGTCGTTCATGTTGTGCGAGATCAGGATCACGGCGAGGCCCTGCTCCGCCAGCCGCTTGGTGAGGTCGAGGACCTGCCTCGTCTGGGCAACGCCCAGGGCGGCCGTGGGCTCGTCGAGGATCACCAGCCTCGAGTTCCAGAGCACGGCCTTCGCGACGGCGATCGACTGGCGCTGGCCACCGGACAGGCCGGCGACCTGCTGGCGCACCGACTGGATGGTCGTCACCGACAGGTCGCCGAGGACCCCCAGCGCTTCCTTCTCCATCTTCGCCTCGTCGAGGCGCCTGAAGGTCGACCGTGTCTCGCGGCCGAGGTACATGTTCTGCACGACGTCGAGGTTGTCGCAGAGCGCGAGGTCCTGGTACACGACCTCGATCCCGAGTCGTGCCGACTCCTTCGGGCCGGAGATGTGGACTTCACTGCCGTCCCACAGGATCTGTCCCGAATCGATCGAGTAGATGCCCGCGATGCACTTCGTGAGCACGGTCTTGCCGGCGCCGTTGTCCCCCACGAGCGCCATAACGCTGCCGGTGTCGGCGTGGAAGTCCACCCCCTTCAGCGCGTTCACGGCGCCGAAGCTCTTCTGCACTCCTCGAAGCTCTATCAGGTGCTTCTCAGTCTGCTGCTCGCTCAAAGTCTTCTCCTCCCTCATCGAGGGGCCTCAGGGAGGGGCGACGAGCGCCCCTCCCCGAATTGTCCCTCAGGTCGTCAAAGGCCTGCCGATGAGCAGTACTTCGCGAACTTCCCGACGCAGATCTGATCCTTCGTCAGGAACCCGTCCTTGATGACCGTGTCGTTGATGTTCGACTTGGTGACGGCGACCGGGGTTAGCAGCACCGACGGCGTCTGCACGCTCCCGTTCTTCGTCTGGTCAGGCGCGTTGGGCGTCTGGCCCTTCGCCAGCGCGATCGCCACCGTTGCAGCGGCGTCGGCCTCCTTCTTCACGGCCTTGTAGACCGTCATGCACTGCTGGCCGGCGAGGATGTGCTGAATGCCCTCGGCGGTCGCGTCCTGGCCGGTGACCGGGACGTACGGGACCTTGTGCGACGTCTCGGCGGAGATCACCGAGTTCGCGAGGCCGTCGTTCGCCGCCAGTGTCGCCTGGATGTTGTTCTTGGTCGACTGGAGCATCTGCTCGTAGATGGTCAGCGCCTTCTGGTTGTCCCAATCCGGCACGGACTGGTTCGGACCCTTCTTGAAGGTGCCGTTGGCGTACTGCGGGTTGAGGACCGAGTTGTAACCCTGCGCGAACAGCGTCGCGTTGTTGTCCGTCGGGGAGCCGTTCAGCTCGGCGACGGTCGGGTTCTTGATCCCCTTCTGCTTGATGCAGTTCACGAGCCCCTGGCCCTGGAGCTTGCCGACGGCCACGTTGTCGAACGACACGTAGTAGTCGGCGCCGCCACCGAGGGTCAGACGGTCGTAGTCGATGACCTTCGCGCCGCGCGCATGCGCGAGCGAGATGATCGACTTACCGCTGCCCGGGTCGAGGTCGACCAGCAGAATGACCTTCGCCCCGTTCGTGAGCGCCTGCTCGGCCTGGGTGCGCTGCGTACCCGGGTCGCCCTGGGCGTTCGTGATGGTGTGCTTGATCCCGGCCGCCGTGAAGGCCTGGTCCAGGTACTTGCGGTCGAACTGCTCCCAGCGAACCGACGACTGCGTATCCGGCAGGAGCACGGCGACGCTGCCGTTGACCTTGGCCGTCGACGTCGTTCCGCCGGCGGCCGGGGTGCTTGAGGTCGAGCTGTTCGACGATCCGCAACCGGCCGCAACCAGTGCGACGGCCACGGCGAGTAGCGCTAGGCCCCACCATTTCTTTTTAGGCACTGCTACCTCCTCCTCTGTGTGCTGACGTCTTTTCGGACCCTCTGAAACAACAAGCTGCGGCACTGCCAATCCGATTCCGCGCGTGCCTCACCTCCCCACTGCCGCACGCACGCGCCCGGAGAACGCGCGGTCGGACTGCCCGACGACAAGAATCAACGCCCCGAGCAGCTCGGCTCTCTCTCCGAGTGCGCCCTGCACGATCCGCGCGTCGTCCGCCGCCGCTGGGATCGCGTAACGGCGCACCACGTCGCGCATTGGCTCGAGCACGAGCTCGCCGGCGGGGGAAACGGTCCCGCCGACCACCACCCGCTCGGGGTTAAGTTGGTTGCACAGCGCGGCGACGACGCTGCCGACGATGCGCGCGGCGTCGCCGATCACGCGGCGGCAGGCGGGGTCCCCCTCCTTCGCGAGCTCGATCATGCTCTCGGGGGTGAGCTCGCCATGCGAGGCGCGCAGCAGCTCCGCCATCGCGCCCGCCCCCGCGTACGTCTCGAGGCAACCGCGGTTGCCGCAGCGGCAGATTGGTCCCTGCTCGTTCACGAGCACGTGGCCGATCTCCCCGGCGGTGCCGCTCGCGCCGCGATGAAGACGGCCACCGAGGACGAGCCCGGCGCCGATGCCCGAAGAGAGCATCACGTAGACCATCTCGCTCACGTCGCGGCCCGCGCCGAGCACGGACTCAGCGAGCGCGCCGAGGTTGGCGTCGTTGTCGATGTGCACCGGCAGGTCGAGCCGCCGCTCCAGCTCAGCCGCCACGTCCAGGCCCACCCAGCCAGGCATGATCGTGGTCGACCCGACGGCGCCCGTGTCGTGATCGATGGGACCGGGCACCGCCACGCCCGCGCCGAGCAGCCGCTCGACCTTGATGCCGGCACGCTTCACCACGTGGTCCGCGAGCTCCGCCGCCACGTCGAACGTGGACGCGGCGTCGTTGTCCACGTCAAGCTCTCGGGCCTCTTCGGCCAGGATGCGGTGATCGAGCTCGGCCACGGCCACCCGAACGAAACGGTGGTCGAAGTGGATACCGAGCACCACGCCCGCGGACGGGTTGAGCGTCAGGAGCACCGGGGGGCGGCCGCCCTTGGACGTACCGCTGTCACGCCCGTTCGTAGTGGTGCTGGTGCTGGCGCTGGTGGTGGTGCTCTCGACGACGAGGCCGGAGCCCTGGAGGTCGCTGACGAGGCTGGAGACGGTCGAGCGGGCGAGGCCGGTCTCGCGGGCGATGTCGGCACGGCTCACGGACCCGCGCTCTCGCACGGTTTCGAGCACCCTCAGGCGGTTGAGCTCACGCAGAGACGTGAGCGATCCGGAGCGAGTCGCTGCCACGACGCGCGCACTCTCCCCGACTCGTGGAGGTTCTGTCAAGGCCTGACGTAATTACGCCTTGTTAAGCGATTGTTTTGTACGGAAGCAAAACAAACCCCGCCTCCATCTTGTAACCGATCGCACGCGATTCGGCTCTGATAGTTCGTGGTGCGGCGAAATCGCGCTGTGAGCGTGCTGTGAGCGCTCGGACTTAGGTTCAACCCATGAAACGACTCGCGCTCTTGCTCGCCACCGCGGTGCTGGCTCTGGCTCCGACTGCTGCACATGCCTCCACGGTGATCCACTGGTGGAAGGCCGACGGCAATGCAAACGACTCGGTGGGGACGAACAACGGCTCGCTCGTGGACGACACGACCTTTGCGGCCGGCGAGAACGGACAGGCGTTCAGCTTCGACGGCGACGGCGACTACGTGTCGGTGCCCGACGACCCGAGCCACTACTTCACGGGCTCGTTCACGATGGAGGCCTGGGGAAAGACGAGCGGCACGAACGAGCAGCAGGTGATCGCTGCGATCTACGAGTGCGGCAACTTCTGCCCTACCAACGCCGCGAATTCGGCCGTGTTCCTCCAGCTCTTCCAGAATCAGGCCTACGGGTTCGTGCGCGACGCGGCTGGTAACGGCCCGAACGACGGCGGCCAAGACGTGCAGGGTGGACCGGAGATCAACGACGGCGTCTTTCACCACCTGGTTCTGATCCGCGACGTGACTGCGATGAAGCTCGCGCTTTACGTCGACGGGACCGAGGTGGACGAGGAGGACCTGGACCCGGGCGCCGCCGGCGCCTTGGCGAACGAGGACTCCGAAGCGGACCCGATGACGATCGGCGGCCACATCGAGGGCGGCGCGACCTTCGAGGCGAACGCCTTCACCGGGCTGGTCGACGACGTGAAGCTCTCCACCACCACGGACTATCCGGACACGACGGCGCCGGTCGTCTCGCCCGCAGTCAGCGGGCCGCTCGGTAAGAACGGCTGGTACGTCGGCAACGTGACGGTGGGCTGGAACATCGCCACGCACTCGTTCGTGCGGTCGCAGACGGGGTGTGACCCGGTGGTGGTCACGACGGACACTGGCGGTGGCTCGTTCAGCTGCCACGCGACGACGGTTGCGGGCAGCGGATCGTCCTCGACGACCGTCAAGCGCGACGCCACGCCGCCGACCGTCACGTGCTCCTCGCCCGCACCGACGTTCGCGGTTGGAGCGAGCGGGAAGCAGGTGGCGGCGAGCGTCAGCGATGCGCTGTCGGGCCCGGCGTCCACGAAGGCTTCTGCGGCGGCCAGCACCTCGAGCGCGGGGAAGAAAACAGTGACGGTCAGTGGGACTGATCTCGCGGGGAACGTGGGCACGGCGTCGTGCCCGTACACGGTGGCTCAGCAGACCAGCGTTGCGATCAAGAGCCTCAAGCGCTGCCTCCCCACCGGCCCGTTCACCTATCGCTTCAAGGTGCCGCTGAAGAAGCTCCAGGGCGGCAAGAAGGTCAACCGCCG
>DATBKS010000182.1:0-4446 GCA_036555755.1 Thermoleophilaceae bacterium | reverse complement strand
GACCTCCTCGTGGGCGCCAAAGGCGAGCGCGTCGTCGTCGAAGTCGACCGGCGTGAACTCGTGCTTGAGCTGGCGCAGGATCTCGATGTCGACGATGAACTTCTCGTAGCAGGACACGAGCCCGGCCTCGAGCCAGCCGGCGGCGTGCAGCACGAAGTTCGCGCCCGCCAGAAAGGTGGGCAGCATCGTCATCAGCGACTCGTATGCAGCCTGGGCGTCGACGGTCTGCGACGAGTTGAGCCCGCCGCCGCTTCGGAACGGGAGCCCGAAGGAGCGGGCGATCTGCCCGGTGCACAGCAGCCCGATCGCCGACTCCGGCGTGCCGAACGACGGCGATCCCGACTGCATGTCCGTGTTCGACAGGAACGAGCCGAACACGACGGGTGAGCCGGGCCGGATGAGCTGCACGAGCGCGATGCCCGCGAGCGCCTCGGCCATCTGCTGCGCGAGCGTGGCCGGGATCGATACGGGTGACATCGCGCCCATCAGCAGGAAGGGCGTGACGATCACGGCCTGCCCGGCGCGCGCGTACTCGACGAGCGCGCTCAGCATGCGGTCGTCATAGCGCAGCGGCGAGTTGACGTTGATCAGCGAGATCGACGCAGGCGTCTTCTCGATCGCCTCGCGACCGCCGAACAGGATCTCGCCCATGCGGATCGTGTCCGCGGCGTTCGGCCCGCTCGTGACCGAGCCCATGTACGGCTTGTCGGACAGCGTCTGCAGCGCGTAGACCATGTCGAGGTGGCGGGAGTCGAGCGGCGTGTCGTTCGGCTCGCAGATCGTGCCGCCCGGCGAGTCGAGCTCGGGGAACGCCTGCGACAGCCGCACGAGGTTCTCGAAGTCGTTCATCGTCGCCTCGCGGCGGGTGTCGCCCTCGCGCGCGAACGGGCAGCCGTAGACCGACGCGAACACCATGTGATCGCCGCCGATGTGGACCGTGTGCTCCGGATTGCGCGCCTGGAGATCGAACTCGCGCGGCGCCTTGGCCACCTGCTCGAGCAGGAAGTCGGGGTCGAGGATCACCTTCTGGCCGTCGACCTGCTGGCCCGCTTTGCGGAACTCGTCGAGCGCCTCGTCCAGCAGAAACTCCACGCCGATCTCGGTGACGATGCGCCGCCAACCGCGGTCGAGCGTCGCCATCGCGTCCTGGCTCAGGATCTCGTAGCGCGGCAGCGTGTTCACGAACATCGGCGTCCTCCTGCGTGATCGTGCTTGACGGCTGGACGGGCACGCGCAATCATATCTGGGATGGAACTACAGTTCCAGTCGCTCTTCCAGTAGGTCCCCGCATGACGAAGACGGCTACTGCTCCCCAGTCCATTGACCGCGCAGCCACGCTGCTCGTCCACCTGCTCGACAGCGAGGGTCCGACCACGCTCGCCGAGCTCACCGAGGCCGCCGACCTCCCCAAGAGCACCACTTCGCGCCTGCTCAGCGCGCTCGAGCGCCACGGCCTCGTTCACCAGACCGGCCAGCGCGGAACCTTCGAGCCCGGGCCGGCGATCATGCGCTTCGCCCACCGCGGCGCCGTCGAGCGCTCGCTGCTCGAGCTGGCCGAGCCCTCGATGCAGGCGCTGTCCGACGAGAGCGGCGAGACCGTGAACCTCGCGGTGCCGAGCGCCACCGGCGTCGAGCACCTCGCCCAGGTGGACGCCCACCACTTCCTCGGCACCGGCCAGTGGGTCGGCCGTCAGGTGGGCTACCACTGCTCGGCCAACGGCAAGATCTTCCTGGCATTCGGCGCGGCCGAGCTGCCCGAGGGCCGCCTCAACCGACTCACCCCCCACACGGTGACCGATCGCGAGCAGCTCGAGGCCGAGCTCGCGCAGGTGCGCGACGACGACTTCGCCACCGCGATCGACGAGCTCGAGGTCGGGCTCAGCGCCATGGCAGCGCCTGTGCGCGGGCCCACCGGCGACGTGATCGCCGCCCTCACCCTCTCCGGCCCGACGATGCGGCTCACGCCGCCGCGGATCGCAGGACTTCGACCCGTTCTCGACCAAGAGGCGCGCGCGCTCAGCGAGCGGCTCGGAAATGCGAAGAAGGAGGAACGCGCCGCATGACTCACGAGGAAATCCTTCAGCACCTTTACGACGACACGCTCGTGGGCAATGCGCCCGAGGTGCGCGACTACGTCGAACGCGGGCTGGAAGAGGACCTCGCGCCGGAGCGGATGCTCTACGACGCGCTCATCCCCTCGCTCGAAGAGGTCGGCGCCCGCTTCGAGCGCGGCGACTACTTCGTGCCCGAGATGCTGATCGCCGCGCGCGCGATGCAGGGCGCGCTCGACATCCTGCGGCCGCTGCTCGCCGAGACGGGCGTGGCGTCCACCGGCACGTTCCTCATGGGCACGGTCAAGGGCGACGTCCACGACATCGGCAAGAACCTCTGCAACATCATGCTCGAGGGCGCCGGCTTCACCGTGATCGATCTCGGCGTGAACGTGGCGCCCGAGAAGTTTGTCGAGGAGATCGAGACGAACAAGCCGGACATCGTCGGCTTCTCGGCCTTCCTCACCACGACGATGCCGATGTTCAAGGCGAACATCAACGCGCTCGAGAAGGCCGGCCTGCGCGACCAGGTGATCGTGATGGTGGGCGGCGCGCCGGTGACCCAGGAGTACGCCGACGCTGTCGGCGCCGACGGCTACTCGGCGGACGCTTCCTCGGCCGTCAAGAAGGCCAAGGAACTCCTCGAGCAACGCGGGGCCCTTCAGCCCGCGTAGGTCGCAATGACCGCGGTCGAGCGCATCGAGCACGCCGTGAAGGGCCGGGTGTGGGGTTGCGAGATGTGTGGCCAGTGCGTGCTCCACGAGACCGGGCTCACCTGCCCGATGACGTGTCCCAAGACGCTGCGCAACGGCCCCTGCGGCGGCGTTCGCCCCGACGGCACCTGCGAGGTGAAGCCGGAGATGCGCTGCGTGTGGCTGAAGGCGTACGAGCGCTCGCGCAAGCTGCCGCTCTGGCGCGGGCACTTCAACGACCTGCGCCCACCCGTGGACAACTCGCTGCACGGCACCTCGTCGTGGAAGAACCTGGTGACGGGGCGCGACAAGCAGACGCCTGAGGGGTGGAATGTCGAGGCTTGAGCAAGCGCTGGCCTCCGGCCGCCCGGTGATCACCGCCGAGATGCCGGTGATCGATGGCGGCGGTGTGCCCGAGATCCACCGCCAGCTCGCGCCGATGGGACGCTGGCTCGACGCGGTCAACGCCACCGACAACACGGCCGCGCACGCCCACGCCTCTCCCCTGGCCGTTGCGGTCGGGCTGATCCAGTGCGGCGTCGAGCCCGTGATGCAGCTCGTGTGCCGCGACCGCAACCGGCTCTCCCTGCAGTCCGACATCGTCGGCGCGGCGATGCACGGCATCGAGAACATCTGCTGCCTCACGGGCGACGACGTGACGGCGGGCGACGAGCCCGAGGCCCGGCGCGTGTTCGACCTCGACGCGCCGCAGCTGCTTGCCGTGGCCAGCACGCTGGCCGGCGGCCGCTACCTGTCCGGCCGCGCCCTCGACCCTGCGCCGAAGCTGTTCCTCGGCGCCGTCGAGAACCCGGGCGCGCCGCCGTACGAGTACCGCGTCGAGCGCGCCCTCAAGAAGGTCGGCGCGGGCGCGCGCTTCTTCCAGCTTCAGATCGGATTCGAGCCCGAGCGGCTCGACCGCTTCATGGAGGGAGTCGTGGCGAGCGGCCTGCATGAGCACGCGTCGTTCCTGCCCTCGATCACGATCCTGCGCTCCGCGCGGGCGCTGCGCTTCATCGACGAGAAGGTGCCGGGGATCTCGGTGCCCGCCGCGGTGATCCAGCGCGTCGAGCGCGCCGACGACCAGCAGGAGGCCTGCTTTGACCTCGCGTACGAGCAGGCATCCCACGCCTTGTCGCTGCCCGGCGTCGCCGGGCTCCATTTCATCTCGTTCCGGAAGGACGCGGGCATAGCGAAGCTCTGCACGCGCCTCGGAATTCCACCCAGAGCCGAAAGAGAGGAGGCCGCCGAGCATGCACACGGTTCTCGAGTCGCGGTCTAAGCAGGTCACCATCGGTCACGACCAGCCGTTCTGCGTGATCGGCGAGCGGATCAACCCAACCGGGCGCAAGGTCTTCTCGGAAGAGCTCCGCGGCGGTGACCTGTCCACGGTCCGCAAGGACGCGATCGCGCAGGTGGAGGCGGGCGCCGACATGCTCGACGTGAACGCCGGCATTCCACTCGTGGACGAGGCCGAGCTGCTGAAGGACATGCTGCGGGTGGTGCAGGAGGTGACCGACGTCCCGATCTGCATCGACTCCTCCGTGATCGAGGCGCTCGAGGCCGGCCTGTCCGTGTACGAGGGCAAGCCGCTCGTGAACTCCGTGACCGGCGAGGACGAGCGGCTCGAGGAGATCCTGCCGCTCGTGGCCAAGCACGGCGCGGCGGTGATCGGGCTTGCCAACGACGAGACCGGTATCCCGGAG
>DATBKS010000181.1:0-12528 GCA_036555755.1 Thermoleophilaceae bacterium | reverse complement strand
GTGTTCCGCGCCGACACGCTCGACGCCACCTTCCCGGTGGGCGAGGGTCCGGCCGGACTGGCGCGGGCGATCGAGCGCCTGTGCGATGAGGCGAGCGCCGCGGTCGACGCCGGCGACAACATCCTCATCCTCTCCGACCGCGCCGCGGGCCAGGACAGGGCGCCCATCCCGGCGCTCCTCGCCGTCGGCGGCGTGCACCATCACCTCGTCCGCGAGGGCACGCGCCTGCAGGCCGGCCTCGTGGTCGAGTCGGGCGAGCCGCGCGAGGTTCACCACATCGCCTGCCTGCTCGGCTACGGCGCTAGCGCGGTCTGTCCCTACCTCGCGTTCGAGACGCTGTTCGAGCTGCACGACCGCGGCCTGCTGCCCGGTGTCGAGGGCGCCGACCACGCCGAGGCGAACATGATCAAGGCGGTCGGCAAGGGCCTCCTCAAGACGATTTCGAAGATGGGCATCTCCACCGTCCGCAGCTACTCGGGCGCGCAGATCTTCGAGGCGGTGGGGCTCGAGCCCGGGCTCGTCGACACGTACTTCTGCGGCACCACCTCGCGCATCGGCGGCATCGGGCTCGAGGTGCTCGCGAAGGAAGCCCTCGCGCGTCACGCGCGCGCGTATCCGAGTGGAGCGCGTCCAGCCTCCGAGGACCGGCTGCGGGCCGGCGGCGTGCACGCCTGGCGCCACGGCGGCGAGCACCACCAGTGGAACCCGGGGACGATCGCCGAGGTACAGGACGCCGTTCGCCACGGCGGGCAGGAGGCGTACGAGCGCTTTACCGCGCAGGTGAACGACGAGTCCACGCGTAAGGCCGCGCTGCGCGGGCTGCTCAAGCTGCGCACCGACAACGCGACGCCCGTTCCGCTCGACGAGGTCGAGCCCGCCAAGGAGATCGTCAAGCGCTTCGCCACCGGCGCGATGTCGCTCGGCTCGATCTCCACCGAGGCGCACGAGACGCTCGCGATCGCGATGAACCGCCTCGGAGGGAAGTCGAACACGGGCGAGGGCGGGGAGGACCCGCGCCGGTTCACGCCGGACCCGAACGGCGACCGCCGCCGCTCGGCGATCAAGCAGGTGGCCTCCGGCCGCTTCGGCGTGACCGCCCACTACCTCGTCAACGCCGACGAGCTCCAGATCAAGATGGCGCAGGGCGCGAAGCCCGGCGAGGGCGGCCAGCTTCCGGGCCACAAGGTGGACGAATACATCGGCAGCATCCGCCACTCGACGCCCGGCGTCGGCCTGATCTCGCCGCCGCCGCACCACGACATCTACTCGATCGAGGACCTCAAGCAGCTGATCTTCGACCTGCGCTGCGCGAACCCCGAGGCGCGCATCAGCGTGAAGCTCGTCAGCGAGGTCGGCGTGGGCACGGTGGCCGCGGGGGTGGCCAAGGCCAACTCCGACCACGTCGTGATCGCCGGCCACGACGGCGGCACCGGCGCCTCGCCGGTCAGCTCCGTCCACAACGCGGGCGTGCCCTGGGAGATCGGCCTTGCGGAGACCCAGCAAACGCTCGTGAAGAACAAGCTGCGCGACCGCATCGTCGTGCAGACCGACGGCCAGCTGAAGACCGGCCGCGACGTGGTGGTCGCCGCGCTGCTCGGCGCCGAGGAGTTCGGCTTCGCCACCGCCCCGCTGATCGCGATGGGCTGCATCATGATGCGCGCCTGCCACCTCAACACGTGCCCGGTGGGCATCGCCACGCAGGACCCGGAGCTGCGCAAGCGCTTCGCCGGCCGTCCCGAGCACGTCGTCAACTACTTCTTCTTCATCGCGGAAGAAGTGCGTGCTCTGATGGCGCAGCTCGGAATCCGCGAGTTCGACGACCTCGTCGGCCGCACGGACCTGCTCGAGGCCGACGCCGCGATCGACCACTGGAAGGCCAAGGGCGTCGACCTCACGAACATCCTCGCGCCCGCGGACGCGCCGGAGGACGTGCCGCGCCGCCGCGTGCGGCCGCAGGACCCCGTGCTCGACGACCACCTCGACCACGCGCTCATCGAGCTGGCCGAGCCGGCGCTCGCCGGTGGCGAGCCCGTTGAGCTCGGCATCGAGGTGCTCAACCGCCACCGCACGGTCGGCGGCTTGCTCTCCGGCGAGGTGGCGCGCCGCCACGGCGCGGAGGGCCTGCCGGACGACACCATCGTCGTGCGAGCGACCGGCTCTGGCGGCCAGAGCTTCGGCGCCTGGCTCGCCCGCGGTGTGACGATCTCGCTCGAGGGCGACGCCAACGACTTCGTCGGCAAGGGCATGTCGGGCGGCGTGCTCGCCGTGCGCCCGCCCGAGTCCGCGCCGTTCAAGGCCGAGGACAACGTCGTCGTCGGCAACACGGTCCTCTACGGGGCCACGAGCGGCCGCGCGTTCTTCCGCGGGCTCGCGGGCGAGCGCTTCGCCGTCCGCAACTCGGGCGTGAGCGCGGTGGTGGAGGGCGTCGGCGACCACGGCTGTGAGTACATGACCGGCGGGCGGGTGGTCGTCCTCGGTCCCACCGGCCGCAACTTCGCCGCAGGCATGAGCGGCGGCATCGCCTACGTGCTCAACCGCGACGGCGAGTTCGAGGACCGATGTAACACCGAGCTGGTGGAGCTCGAGACCCCGAGCGCCGAGGACTTCGAGGAGATCCGCGCGCTCGTGGAGGAGCACTGCGACCGGACCGGCAGCGCCGTGGCCACACACGTCCTGGCCGAGTGGGAGCGGCTGATCGGCTCGTGGGTGAAGGTCATGCCCACCGACTACCGCCGCGCGCTCGCCGAGCAGGCGGCCAGGGCGGCGGACGACGTTGCCCACCTCAACGGTCGCGCGCCCGCGCACGAGCGCCACGACGACGACCAGGAGACGAGCGTCGCGGGGCTGACCCCTTGGGGTGGCGATGGGTGAGCTAGGCGGCTTCCTGCGCATCGAGCGCGTGCTCGGGCCCAAGCGCCCGGTCGCGCAGCGCGTCCACGACTTCGACGAGTACCAGGAGAGCCTGCCGGTGGAGGAGCTGCAGGAGCAGGGCGCGCGCTGCATGGACTGCGGCGTTCCGTTCTGCCACAACGGCTGCCCGCTCGGCAACCTGATCCCGGACTGGAACGACCTCGTCTACCGCGATCGCTGGAAGGACGCGATCGAGGCGCTCCACGCCACCAACAACTTCCCTGAGTTCACCGGCCGGATCTGCCCGGCACCGTGCGAGGCCGCCTGCGTGCTCGACATCAACGACGATGCCGTCACGATCAAGCAGATCGAGGTGTCGATCATCGATCGCGCGTTCGACGAGGGCTGGGTCAAGCCGCGCCCGCCGGCGCTGCGCAGCGGGCGCAGCGTCGCGGTGATCGGCTCCGGCCCCGCGGGGCTGGCGGCGGCCGCGGAGCTCAACCAGTTCGGCCACCAGGTCACAGTCTTCGAGCGCAGCGACCGGATCGGCGGCCTGCTCCGCTACGGCGTCCCGGATTTCAAGCTCGACAAGGGCGTCGTGCAGCGGCGCGTGGACATCCTCGAGGCGGAGGGCATCGAGTTCCGCACGAGCACCGAGGTTGGGAAGGACATCGACGCGCGCGAGCTGCGCGAGCAGTTCGACGCGATCGTGATCGCCACAGGCTCGACCGTGCCGCGCGATCTGCCGGTGCCCGGTCGCGAGCTCGACGGCGTGCACTTCGCGATGGAGTACCTGGAGCAGCGCAACCGCTTCGTCGCGCGCGACGCCGCTCCCGCCAAGCCGATCAGCGCCGCCGGCAAGCACGTGGTGATCATCGGCGGCGGCGACACCGGCGCCGACTGCCTCGGCAACTCTCACCGCGAGGGCCCCGCGAGCGTCACGCAGTTCGAGCTGATGCCCGAGCCGCCGCTCGAGCGTCCCGACGACCGCACGCCCTGGCCGCAGTGGCCGATGATCCTGCGCACCTCCCCGGCGCACGAGGAGGGGGGCGAGCGCCGCTTCAGCGTCAGCACCACCGAGCTTGCGGGCGAGAACGGCCGCGTCGTGGCGCTGCGCGGCCACGAGGTGGGCCCCCCGCCGGCCTTCGAGAAGATCGAGGGCAGCGAGTTCGAGCTGCCCGCCGACCTGGTGCTTCTCGCGATGGGCTTCCTCCACACGCAGCACGAGGGCCTGATCGAGCAGCTCCTCGTCGACGTCGACGAGCGCGGCAACGTCGACGCAGGCGAGTTCGCCACGAGCGCGCCGGGCATCTTCGCCGCGGGCGACGCCCGCCGCGGCCAGTCGCTCGTCGTCTGGGCGATCAGCGAGGGCCGCAAGGCAGCCCGCGCGGCGGACGCGTACCTCTCCGAGCTAGGGGAGGAGCCGGGCGAAGATCCGGTTGGCGAGTTCCTAGTTCCTAGTTCCTAGTTCCTAGTTTCGATCTCCATTCGTTCCACGAGGCCTTCACGGAACGAATAGACGTGCGTCACGTGTCCTTCTGAGACGGCGTCGCCGTCGAGCGAGCGCACCACTTGGTGCACGTCGACGGACACACGACCGTCGTCTAACTCCGAGAAGCCAACGGGATCGACGTGCGAGTCGATCAGGCCGAACTGCCGCGTCCAGTAGGCGCGCACCTCTTCGTGCCCGTGCACCCGGCCGCCTTCCATGCCGTTCGGCCAGTCGACGTCCGGATGCATCAGCACCAGCGCCCGCTCGATGTCCCGGGCGTTGAACGCGGCGTATGCGCCCCTCAGGAGCTCCTCGTGCTCACTGGCCATTGAAGCCGGTGGGGGTCCGCGCGATCTCGTGGGTCTCGATCACGCGGTCCGCCAGCCCGTACTCCACGGCCTGCTCGGCGGTGAAGAAGCGGTCGCGCTCCATGTCGTCGTGCACGCGCTCGAGGTCCTGCCCGGTGTGGTGCGCGTAGATCTCGTCGACGCGCCGGCGCAGGTTGAGCACCTCCTGGGCGTGGATCTGGATGTCCGAGGACTGGCCCTCGAAGCCGCCTGAGGGCTGGTGGATCAGGACGCGCGCGTTCGGCAGCACCATCCGCTTGCCGGGAGCGCCGCCGGCGAGGAGCAGCGAGCCCATCGACATCGCCATGCCGAAGCAGATCGTCTGCACGTCCGGCTTGACGTACTGCATCGTGTCGTAGATCGCGAGCCCGGAGTAGATGACTCCGCCCGGCGAGTTGATGTACATGGAGATGTCCTTGTCCGGATCCTCGGCCTGGAGGTGGAGGAGCTGGGCGACCGCGAGGTTGGCGATCTGGTCGTCCACGGGGGTGCCGATGAACACGATCCGCTCGTTGAGCAGCCGGGAGTAGATGTCGAACGAGCGCTCGCCGCGCGAGGTCTGCTCGATGACCATTGGGACGAGGGGCATGGTGGTCTCCTAGTCGGGGTCTGCTGCAACCTGTGAGTTGCACGTCATGTTGGTACCATAGCGCAACCAATAAGTTGCACATCGAAGGAGATGACATGGAGCTCGGAAAGGCAGGACAAGAGACCGTAGTGATCCACTCCGTCGAGCGCGAGCTCCTCGTGCCCGGCGAGCCGGATGAGGCCTGGGAGGCGGTTGCCGATCCCGAGCGTCTAGGCGCCTGGTTGGGCGGCGACGTCGAGCTCGACCCCGTGCCCGGCGGCGACTTCCACATCACCTTCGACGACGGCAGCGAGCGCACCGGCTTCGTGGAGGAGATCGACGGCGAGGCCCACCGCTTCGCGTTCTGGTGGCGACGCCCGGACGACGAGCTGGCGACGCGCGTCGAGATCTCGCTCGACGAAACCGAGGACGGCACGCTCGTGCGCGTGATCGAGACGAGCCCGCTGGCCGCGCTGGACCTCGTCGGAATCCCGCTGCCCGGGTTCCGCGCGAACGGGCCGACCGCGCTGGCGCTGGCCTTCGCGTGAGCGGAGAGCCCGTATTCGCGGCGCTTTCCGACGCCACCAGGCGCACGCTCCTCACGCGCCTGGCCGACGGCGGTCCGGCCACGGCCACCCAGCTCGCGGCCGAGCTGCCGATCACCCGCCAGGCCGTGGTCAAGCACCTCGAGGCCCTGCGCGACGCGCAGCTCGTAACCAGCGCGCGCGAGGGGCGCGAGGTTCGCTACACCGTCACGCCCGAGCCGCTCGCCGACGCGGTCGGCTGGATCGCTGACGTCGGCGGCCAGTGGGACTCACGGCTCGCCGCGCTGCAGGCGCAGTTCTCGCAACCACGGACCAAGTAGATGGCCACCGGCTTCGACCCTCACGTCGCAGCAACCTCGATCGAGAAGCTCCGCGAGGGCGTCCGCGAGCAGCTGAAGGACGAGCTGGCGGTGGAGGAGCCGCTCGAGATCCGGGTGGACGGCGAGGCGCTCGCGGTGACCATGCGCACTCCTGGCGAGGACGAGGAGCTGGCTGCCGGCTTCCTCGCGGGGGAGGGGCTGATCGGAGGCAACGACGACATCGTCGAGGTCGGCCCGACGCGCGACTTCGCCGCCAACACCGTCGACGTCCGCACGAGGAACGGCCTGCGCCGCAACCCGAAGGACGAGCGCAGCTTCTACCTCACGTCGTCGTGTGGGGTGTGTGGAAAGGGCGCCCTCGAGTTCGTACGTCAGGAAGCGCCGCCCGCGACCGACAAGCCGCCTGTCACTGCTGAGCTCGTGCTGGGCGCCCCGTCCGCCGTCCGCCGTCGGCAGTCCGCATTTGAGCGGACCGGTGGGCTCCATGCGACTGGGTTGTTCGAGGCGAGCGGCGAGCTTCTTGTCGTGCGGGAGGACGTCGGCCGGCACAACGCGATGGACAAGGCGATCGGCTCGCTCCTGCTCGCCGGCCGCTTCCCGCTGGAGGGCGTCTTCGCCGCGGTGAGTGGCCGCGCGTCGTTCGAACTCGTACAAAAGGCGAGCCTCGCGAGCCTCATCGGGGTTGTCGCGGTGGGTCCGCCGTCGACCCTCGCGGTCGACCTCGCGCGCGAGCGCGGCATGCTCCTGTGCGGCTTCGTCAGGGGCGGCTCGCTCAATGTGTACGCAGGTTCCGAGCTCCTTTGCGAGTGATCACATAACCCGCGTCCCCGCGAGTCGTATGCTGGGTTTGATGAGCGACATGTCGTCGAACCCGAGCATCGACGCCCTCTACCGGCGTGGCGAGGAAGCCGGCCGCCTCGAGCTGTCCGAGATCGCCTCCGCCGTCGAGGAGCTCGACCTCGAGCCGGGCGCTCTCGAGACGATCTACGCCGAGGCCGAGCGGCGCGGCATCGAGGTCGAGGACGACTGCGGCAACGGCGGCGATGCCAAGTCGAGCTACACCGTGGACGAGGTCGCGGACGCCACCAGCGACTCGCTCCAGCTCTTCCTGCGCGACATCGCGCAGCGCCCCCTGCTGACGGCCACCGAGGAGGTCGAGCTCGCCAAGCGCATCGAGCGCGGCGATCAGGAGGCCAAGAACCGCATGATCGAGTCGAACCTCCGGCTCGTCGTGGCCAACGCCAAGCGCTACCGCGGCCTCGGCCTGCCGTTCCTCGACCTGATCCAGGAGGGCATCCTCGGCCTCATCCGCGCGGTCGAGAAGTTCGACTACCGGCGGGGCTTCAAGTTCTCCACCTACGCCACGTGGTGGATTCGCCAGGCGATGCAGCGCGGCCTCCAGCACCACTCGCGCACCATCCGGATCCCGGTGCACATCGGCCAGGAGCTGACGAAGGTGCGCGCCGTCGAGCGCAAGCTCGGCAGCGAGCTGGGCCGCGAGCCCACGGCCGAGGAAGTGGCCAAGCAGCTCGGCATGGACTTACACCAGCTGGAAGAGCTGCGCTCGGCCGAGCGCGTTCCTGTCAGTTTGGAGACACCGGTGGGTTCGGAGGGAGACGCCGAGCTCGGCTCGCTGATCCCGTTCGAGGGACCCACACCGCTCGAGGAAGTGGCTGTCGAGCTGGAGGAGGAGTCGATCCGCCGCGCCCTCAAGCGGCTCGACCCCAACGCGCGCCGCGTGATCGAGCTGCGATTCGGCATCGGAGGCGGTGAACCGCTCGCTCTGCGCGAGGTTGCGAAGCTGATCGGCCTCTCCCCAGAAGGCGTTCGGAAGCTCGAGCGCCGCGCCCTCCGCAGGCTCGCCGAGGAGCGGGAACTTCAGGCTCTTGCAGCCTGAAAAGTGCTAAACGCACGCGTACCCCAAAAAAGGCATTAAAAACTGGCCCGATTGGGTGGGTTGCCACGTTTAGGAGCAGCCCCCAGCGGCGAGACTTACAACTGAGAAGCTCTGGACTTACCGGGGCAGGGAGAGGTCGCTAGGGGGTTTCATGACCAGTGCTGCACGCAAGCCCGCAAGGGAAACGTCGGACGCATATTGCCCTCACTGTTTCCTGTTGGTTGAGGAAAAAGTGGAAGGCGATTGGCCGGCGCTCCCAACGCGCTGCCCGCACTGCCGGCTCATGATCGGTGTGGGGCGGGGCCGCCCCACCGCTGAAGCAACTCCCGGCGCCCGCGGGACCGCGGCGGGTGTCTTCGCCCACCAGGCGAAACGCCGCGACGACTCCGATGTCAGCCCCGACGAGGTGCGCGAGGCGATCCGTACTGTCGCCGAGCAACTCGGGTCGCGTCCCGAGCGG
Organism: Thermoleophilaceae bacterium; assembly: GCA_036555755.1. Lineage (GTDB taxonomy): Bacteria > Actinomycetota > Thermoleophilia > Solirubrobacterales > Thermoleophilaceae > JAICJR01. The sequence continues at coordinate 4,049 of DATBKS010000181.1, read as the reverse complement.
CTGCTCATGGTCGACTACCAGCAGCGCGCGTCGGTGGATGAGGACCTGCCCGAGCTGAGCGACGTATTCGCGGCGTTCGGCAGCTGGAAGCGCGCGCGGAAGGAAGCGGCGACCACCGGATGACAGTTGCGCCGATGAACCAGGGCGACCTGATGTATGGGTCGGCCTCCGACGGCGACCTCCTACGCGCCTACCACGAGGACGGCGACGTCCGCGCGCGCCAGTCGCTGATCGAGCGCCACGTCGGCTTCGTGCGCCGCCTCGCCCAGCGCTACTCGCACCGCGGCGAGACGATCGAGGACCTCACGCAGGTCGGCTGCGTCGGCCTGATCAAGGCGATCGACCGATTCGACGGCCAGTACAAGGTCACGCTCGCCACCTACGCCGCGCCCAACGTGCTCGGCGAGATCAAGCGCTACTTCCGCGACAAGGGCTGGGCGATCCGTGTGCCGCGCGACGTGCAGGAGCTCAACGTCAAGCTCGGCCGGGTCGTCGACGAACTCACCGGAAAGCTCGGCCGCTCGCCGAGCGTCGACGAGCTGGCGACCGCCACCGAGTCCTCCGCCGAGCAGGTGGTCGAGGCACTGGACTCCTCGCGCGCGTACAACACGATCTCGCTGTCGGCACCCGGCGCCGATGATGCCGACGAGGAGGGCGGCGATCCGCTCGAGCACCTTGGCGACGAGGATCATGGCTTCGAGCTGGCCGAGGAGCGCCAGCTGCTGCGCGAGGGCTTCAAGGACCTCGGCGAACGCGAGCGCCAGATCCTCCACATGCGCTTCTTCCTCGGGCTGACGCAATCCGACATCGCCGAGCGCGTCGGCATCTCGCAGATGCACGTATCGCGCCTGATTCGCCAGTCCATCGATCAGGTGCGCAACCGCTTGGACCGCGAGTCCGCGCAGCCGCCCGAGCGCGAACGCGCCGGGTGTCGCTCGGATGGGCGACTCCGGGCCGGCCAGCGTCGCGGTCGCGCCAAGCGGTCCTCGCCGCGTGCGGCCTCCCTCTGAGCGCGAGCGTCACCGGGCTCCACTAGGATCCCGCGCCGGATGAACGTCTGGATCTTCCTCATCCCGTGGATCCTTGTCGGGCTCGGCGTGGTCTTCGTCGCCTTCTCCGGCGGCCCCGGTCGCGCGCGCGATGCCTATCTCACGAAGGGGAACCGCGCCTTCCAGATCTCGATCCTCGTGATCTACCTGGGGATCGGCGTGGCGGTGCCGGCGATCATCCTGGCTTCGCGCACCGACGCGCAGGGAGCGACATCTTCGCTTCAGACGAAGCACGCGTCCGCCAATCTCCAGGACGGCAAGACGCTGTTCCGCTCCACCTGCGCGAGCTGCCACACGCTCGCCGCGGTCAACGCCCGCGGCGTCACGGGCCCGGACCTCGACCGCATCGGCCTGAGCCCAAATCAGGCCTCCATCAAGCGGGTCGAGAACGCGATCAGGATCGGCGGCACCGGCCAGGGCCGGATGCCCAGCGGACTGCTCCAGGGGCAGAACGCACAGGAGGTCGCGGAGTTCGTGACCACAGTCGCAGGGCAGTAGTTCACCCCGCACTTTCGGGGAATTCCGCCTGCAAACCGATTACATCCGTCCACGGGCGCTGCTACTGTGCCGCGCGTTGGCTCGCCAGGCTTCACTGCGAGACGAGCACGCGCATGCCCGGGAGGAGCGCGTCGCTGACGTCTACCCGTTTCCGCGCTACAGCGAGCGACGGACGATCCAGATCAAGGGTCAAACCGTCCCGCCGCCGCGTCGGAGGCGCACGCCTGCCGCCACTCGCATGTCCTCTCGGCCGGATCGGCTCGCGCTCTGGGCCGTGGTGCTCGGGCTCCTCATGATCGCGATCGCCGCCGCCAGCGCTCACGGGCAGACTCCGCACCATGCAGCGCCGGCTCCACATGTGGCGCACACGCGCTGAGCGTGGTCGAATGAACAGGTGCGCGCCCACGTCGCACTGCTGACGCTCGGCTGCCTGGCCGTCATCGGGCCGGCTCAGGCGCACGCGGCGTCGCCCAATTACGAGCTCGTGGGTAGCTGGAGCTTCCACGGCGACAAGTACCGCTTCACGACCAAGCACGGCGCTGTCTCCGGCCAGTCGCTTACCAGCGTCCGCATCGGCCATTGCGTCGTGCGGAAGGGCAGCACCGTCTTCAGCGGCTACCGCTACAGCGCCACGCACGGAGGCTCCGACTACTGGAAGGGGAAGGTCGCGGCGGTGGGCCGCAAGCACTGCAAGCGCCGGCTCGTCTCGAGCACGATTAAGGTCGAGAGCGACCTCAAGTTCACCGAGTCGTCGCGCCTGCCGGGCGGGAGAAGGGCGCCGCCCAGCACCTTCAACCGCATCCGGCCCCCGCTCAGCGCCAGCGACCCGGTGATCGGCACCTGGCTGCGCAACGGCGCGGGTGTGATCGTCAAGCGCGAAGGGCGGCTCTACATCGGCCGCGCGCGCGAGGCGTTCGGCATCGCGAACGGCTGCACGGTGCCCGCCGGCGCGATCGTGTGGCGCATGCGCCCGCTCGCCCCCGGGCGCTACAGCGGCACCATCCAGACCTTCTTCGGGCCGCCCGGCTGCAAGCCGGCGGCGCTCGATCCGACGAGCTGGCGTTTCAGCAACGGACACTCGATGCTGGTGCGCGAGTCGTCGCAGGGGCAGTCGTTCCCCTACAAGCGCGCCTGACCGGTCGAGCCGTACCGCGTCTGCGGTAACTGCAACGAACCTGGCGTAAGAACGCTAAGGATCGGTAAGAAAAGCCCGCACAAAGGCGTATTTCGTGTTTCGTGCCACGAACTCAAGGTAGGACTTAATGCAGGGGCGCCGGGTGACGACGGCGGCGTGGCTTATAGGGCAGGGAGCCTATACTTACCGCACGTAAGCGACGTGCAGAAAGTGAAGCAGGCAATGAAGACCAAGGAGAGCAGGTTCCAAGTTCACGACGAACTGACCGCACCGGAGCGCAGCCTTCCGGTGTTGACAGGGGCGCTTGCGAGCGGGGGGCAGCTGTCGAACTTTCTCGGCGTCCTGGCAGGGTCGCCGGCAGCACTCCGTGGATATGCACGCTTCCGTTCCGAGCTGCGACATGGCGCGCTCGGCTTGGCCACCCAGCAGCGCATCGCGCTAGCTGTGGCTGAGCTCGAGGGCTCCGAGTACGCACTCCCGGCACTGCACCGTGCGGCTCGCGACGCCGGGCTCGGCCTCGACGAGATCGCGCTCGCGCGCGAATTCGACTCGCACGACGAGCACGAGGCCACGCTGCTTCGCTTCCTCAAGGCGCTGCTCGAATCGGACGGCGCTCCGCCCGCTTACCTCCTCGAGGAGGCGCGCGAGTCGGGCTGGACGGACGAGGAGGTCCTCGAGGCCGTCGCGCACGTGGCGCTCGCAACCTTCACCAACCTCGTGACGAGGGCAGGAGACCTTCCGCGGGACGGCTCCGTCGAGGAAGCCCGTCTGTCGCAGGCCGCCTGACCTTCTAGGATTGAGGCATGGCCGCCAGCGCGGCAACTGAGGCCAAACAGGTTCCGGGGGCCGAGGAGCAAGGGGTAACGGGTCGCAACGAGTGTTGCGCTCTGTATCACCGGGCAGTTGAGCTCATCGGCAAACGCTGGACCGGCGCGATCCTGCTCGTGCTGCTCGATGGACCTCTGCGCTTCTCCGAGATACGGCACCTGGTGCCGGACCTTTCCGACCGCCTGTTGTCCGAGCGCCTGAAGGAGCTCGAGGCCGAGGACATTGTCGAGCGCAGGGTCATGGAGGGCTCGCCCGTCCGAGTGGAGTACGCCCTGACGGGCAAGGGAATGGCGCTCGAGCCGGCGGTCAGGGCGCTGAAGTCCTGGGCCAACTCCTGGCTGTAGAGCGCACGGCCAACGGCGAACGGTCAACGGTCAACGCGTCGCCCTAGCGACGTAGTTACGCTACGCGCTTCCAATCGTCCTGCCGACTCTCGAAGGAGCCTGATGGCCGACCAGCCCAAGACCGCCGACGACGTAAAGGCACTCGTCGAAGAGCGCGACATCCGCTTCGTCCGCTTCTGGTTCACCGACATCCTC